>JBCDEB010000094.1:0-27923 GCA_039180005.1 Cyanobacteria bacterium P01_G01_bin.54
AAGATGCCCGCGCTACGGGATTTTTTGAAGGAAAGAACCGTAGCGCAGGTGGTTGCTGAGCGGAGTCGAAGTGCGTCCCGCCTGCCACCGATGTTACGCAATATGAATTTCGCCAACAGCATCAACTTCGCCAACAACATCCCGCCGTCAACCCAACCTACAAATTTAATCACTTTTGTCCTGTACTGGGGTTATCGCCTTGTCCCATCAGGGGTACAGAACGATCTGATAACACGCGCTAAATTTGGCGGCTCAATTTAGCGCCAGGGATGTCTGTTTTTCGTACACTGGGTTTGACTGGATTTTTGTCGAGTTCAGACGACCGTCGTTTCTTATTTCTCGGTGGCGCTTGCCTTGCCTTTCAATTTGGTGTTTTTATCTGTGTGGCAACTCGCAGTGGTGGATGCCCGACCGCTTTTGGGTTCAGTCTGGCTAGACCTCAGTGCGGTTGCGCTGATGCTGGGGTTATCTGCCTTTTTTGCCGGTTCAGAGACCGCAATTACAGCCCTTGACGACTTTAAACTGCGGGGACTGATCCGAAACCAAGGCGATCGTCAGGGGATGTTTCGCCTGGTGCTCCAGCGACGCACTCGCTTCATTATTACCCTGTTGCTCGGCAACAACCTGGTGAATATCTTTTCCACGGTGCTCACCAGTAACCTCTTTGCCATCTGGCTGGGCAACACAGGTTTGGGCATTGCGACAGGTGTTGTCACCCTGGTGGTGTTGATTGTGGGGGAAATTACGCCCAAATCCCTGGCGATTATTAATGTTTTGCCCACCTTCCGGATCGCCGTACGCCCCATCTACTGGCTCTCAGAGCTACTGGCATTTCTGGGCATTATTGCTATTTTTGAATGGTTTACCCAGACCATTCTGCGTTTATTTCAGAGTCGTGTGACGACCGCTACCCCGGATAGCGCGACATTGGGCGATTTGCAACTGATGGTTGAGATGCTCAGTGGTAAGGGCAAGCTGGATTTTCATCGCCATGGTTTAATTAGCCGCACCCTTGAGCTCGATCAAGTCATGGCCAAGGCCGTCGTCAAGCCTCGGATTGAGATGCAAACCATTGCCCACGATGCCAGTCTACCTGAGTTGATTGAACTCTGTTTGACCACGGGTTTCTCCCGTATTCCTGTCCAAGAAGAATCGAAAGATCAAATTGTCGGCATTATTCACCTCAAAAGCGCCCTACAGTATTTTTTGCAGCATTTAGACAGTTTCTCCCCCAATACGGACACGTTCAATCCCTCAAGTGTTCAAGCGGTGATGGATCGTCCGGTTTATGTTCCCGAGACCCAGCGCATCGCCAGCCTGCTACGGCAAATGCTCCAAAATCGCTGGCATATGGTCATTGTGATCGATGAATATGGTGGCACGGTGGGACTGTTGACCCTTGAAGATCTCTTGGAAGAACTGGTGGGTGAAATCTATGATGAGAGCGATCCGCAGCCAATGGAGCCGTTGGAGAAGTGAGCCAGGACAGAATTTTCTGCTCACATCGATTCACGTTAAGACGAATTGCAAGCCCATGAAATCCTTGCCGGGTGGGCATTGCCCACCCTACGCGATCGCCTACGGGATCACCACTGCCCTCTTTCCCGCTCTATTGGGCCTATTCCTTTGGGGCTGCGCCGCTACTCCCCCCACCGAGGTCACGGCTCGCCCCACACCCACACCAACGCCCAGCCCTAGCCCCTCGCCAACACCGCCGACTGTTGTCGATGCAACTGCTGCGGCAAACGCCCGTCTCGCGGGTCTGGATAAACGCGGGAGCGGTGATTTGGCTGGGGCGATCGCCGCCTTTCATGAGGCCGTGGAACTCGATGTCCAAAACCCTGAAGGTCGTGATCTTTTGGGGTGGACGCTGCATTTAGATGGCCAGGCTGAAGCGGCGATCCAATCCCTCACCGCCAATCTGGAACTGCATCCCGAGCGTGTCCCGACGCTCAATGCTTTGGGCATTGTCTATTTGGTGAAGGGAGATCTCGAACAAGCGGTCGCCACGCATAACCAGGCGCTGGAACTTAAACCGGACAACGAAATTGCCCATTACAACTTGAGTTTGGCCCATCACCGCTTACAGGACTATGACCAGGCGATCGCCCATGCTGAAAAAGCCGCTGAGCTACAACCCCAGAATCCCCATAAATGGGTGGCGCTGGCGATCGCCCATTGGGATGGGGGCGATCGGGCCCAGGCGGTTGCCTATTACCAGACTGCCATTAGCTTGGATGGGCGCTACCGCGATCGGGGCTATCTCGACCATCTTGCCCAGGCGGGGTTTAGTGCCGCGCAGATTGATGTAACCGATGCGGTGCGGTTGGGCGAATAGGGCTTGTGTAATGCCAAAATCCAACAATCCGACGCCGGAGAATCTAGCCTAACCTGAGTTCTGGATCAGCGGAGCGATCGCATTCCTCAACGCGCTAAAACCTCAATGCCAAACCCGGTTGTCAGGGGTCCAGCCCCCCGACACCTCCCGCTGAGGGGGAGATTGCCCCCTCAGACTCCGGCAATATCGGAGCCAGTATTGTTGATTGCGTTGAGTTTTATCGGCTTTCGTATTCTTTGCCTAAACAAAATTCATGTATAACCCAACCGCTTGTGCTACGATTGATAACCGTGGAAATTAAAGGGGTCGATGCCCGAGTGGTTAATGGGGGCGGACTGTAAATCCGCTGGCTACGCCTACGTTGGTTCGAATCCAACTCGGCCCACCACCTCAACCCAAGCTTTGAGCAATTGGGTTTACACTATTTCCATAAGCCCGTGTAGCTCAGTGGTAGAGCGCACCCTTGGTAAGGGTGAGGGCACGAGTTCAATCCTCGTCACGGGCTTTTTTAGTTTATATCAACTCTTTGGGGTTGCAGCAGATTCGGAAGGGAGGGTTTGAAACCCTCCCCTACTGTGGGCTTCAAATTAAGACTAAAACCTGATCATGTTAAGGGTGGCAGGGGCAATAGCGCAGCGATCGCCACTGCCGCATCGGGAAAACTCAGGGGCGTTATGGTCTGCTTGTCTGGGAAAACCTGATGCACCGCATAACCCTGAGCCTGGGGGTCGCGGAACAAATGGAGCTGACGACGCTGAATATCCAAGACCCAATAGTCCGGAATACCGGCCTCGGCATAGACTTGGGCTTTGGTATTGCAGTCATAGGCCAAGGTGCTGTCTGAGACTTCGATGAGCAGCCAAACTTCTGGGGCGGTGGGATGGCGATCGCTGTAGTCTCTGGGGTCGGGTTGCACGATCGCAATGTCCGGCTCTGGTTCAGAATAGTCGTCGAGTTGAATCGGTAGTTGAGTCTGCACTTGAGCGACTTCTCTGAGAGCCGCCTCAAACCAGCGGCGGCTGCGGCGAATGGCTGCAGCATGGGGGCTGCCTTGGGGACTCATTTTGCGAATGATTTGACCGGCGATCAGTTCAACGGGTTCGTCGGGGTGTAGGATGCCTACTTCGGCCATGCGATGGTAGTCATCGCTGGTCCAAAGGCGCAGTTCTGTGGGGGCAATGAGGGTTGCAGGCATGATTATGGCATCTGGTTTGGACTTCTATGTTATCGATCACGCTGTTTTCTGAAGCTGGAGGTTCTCAACTCTGTTGTGTCCGTGCCGCGATCGGCATTCGCCACCCCGTCCCAAACGCGCGATCGGTAATCTTCAACCCCGGCGGTGCCTGGCGGCGTTTAAATTCAGCGCGAGCCACCAACTTTAGCACCCGTTCCACCGTCGATCGCTCATGACCCCCCGCCACAATCTCCGCCGCCGACTGGTGCTGCTCAATCCGGCGCTGCAAGATATCATCTAGAACCTCGTAGGGCGGTAGCGAATCTTGATCCCGCTGGTCGGGTTTTAGCTCCGCACTTGGCGGTTTGGTGAGGATATTGGCCGGGATTACTTCCCGCTCCCGGTTGAGCCAATGACAGAGAGCAAAGACCTGGGTTTTGGGCAAGTCGGCGATCACCGCCAAGCCACCATTCATGTCGCCGTAGAGGGTGCAGTAGCCCACCGCCATTTCCGACTTGTTGCCCGTTGAGAGCAGCAAATGTCCAAACTTGTTGGCGATCGCCATCAACACATTGCCCCGAATCCGCGATTGCAAATTCTCTTCCGCCACGCCAAATGCAGTGTCTGCAAACAACGGCTCCAACATCTGGTCAAAGGCTTGCATCGCGGGCTCAATCGCGATCACCTGTTGGGTAATGCCCAGATTTTGCACCAGGGCTTCGGCATCACTGAGGGAATGATCCGAGCTGTAGGGCGAGGGCAGGAGGATCGCTAGCACGTTAGCCGGTCCGAGGGCTTCAGCGGCGATCGCCGCCACCAGCGCCGAATCGATGCCACCACTCAGGCCCAGCACCGCTTTTGAGAAGCCACATTTACGGGCATAGTCACGGACACCGAGCACCAGCGCCGCCCAGATCTCAGCGTCTCGGCTCTCGGGCAGGGGGGCAATTTCGCTCTGGACCAGATCTCGCCGAGTCAGGTCGTAGGTGGCGATCGCCAGCCCCGTCTCAAAAGCCGCTGCCCGCGCGACCAGCTCCCCCCGACGGTTAACCGCCACACTCGCTCCATCAAAGAGTAGGTCATCGTTGCCCCCCACCTGGTTGGCATAGACAATCGGCAGGCCAAAACGTTGAGCCGCATGGGTCAGCATCGCTTCGCGCAGGGCTTGCTTACCCACCGTGTAGGGGGAGGCGGAGAGATTCACGATCAGATCCACACCCAACTTGGCCAGATCGGCGATCGGATTGGCTTGATAGTTGCGCTGCCCCCAGAATTGCTCATCATTCCAGAGATCCTCACAGATGGTGACGCCAATATTACGCCCCGCTAGCTGGAAAATATTTGGTTTTTGCCGCGCCTCAAAATAACGGTCTTCATCAAAGACATCGTAGGTGGGCAGCAGCCGCTTGGAGAAGAGTCGCTGAACCTGGCCCTGCACCAAGAGAGCAATGCTATTAAGAAGGGGCTTTTGACCCTTTTGACCCGCCTCGGGGTTGAGTGCCACCACACCCACCAATACGGCAAGCTGGGGTGGTAAAGCTTGGGCTAGCTCAGGCAGGGCTTGGCGCATGGCGGCAATAAAAGCCGGACTCAGGAGCAGATCGCGCGGGGGATAGCCACAGAGAGAAAGCTCTGGCGTGAGCATCAGCTGAGCCCCCTGCGCCACAGCATCCTGGGCTGCTGCGACAATTTGCGCGGCGTTGCCGGCCAAATCACCGACGATGGGGTTGAGTTGGGCGATCGCAATTTTCATAACCGTTGGCACAAAGGGGAATGACCTGGGAGGATGGCATCCAGCTCAATTCTAGAACCCCATCGCTGAGCCGTATCCATTTGCCGGTGGCTTCGGCGGTTCGGGTGATGTTTTCAAGCCCCGGTCGTCGCTGTGTGAGACTGCCCCTCCCGAGAGCTATCCATTAGACAGATCTCGTCCAAAGCCGTATTCTTCCGTTCTAATTTCGGGAAGTTGGCGATCGGGTGGAAGTCTCGATTGGTAAAGGTTCTACTGACTTTTGTCTAATGGACAGCTCCCGAGAAGAGATTTCTGGGTTAAAACCTCTGACCGGGCAGAGTATCCCAGAGGGGGGAGAGCCCACTACGCTTTTTGGAAGCGAACTCAGATGTTCTAAACTTTGAACCTTTAACTTTGAACTAAGGCGATCGCTCGCCCAAGGGGTTCCCTCGTGACGCCAACCGGGCTTTGCCGCTGGCCGCCCAATTCTGCAAAAACTGAATTTGCTCTTGGGCCGTCCGAGCCAGGGGAATAATCTGGCTGGCGGCCGCGAGCACATCATCGGTGGTGAAATCCCGGTTTTGGCTAAAGCCAATATGCATGGCTTCGATTAGGGTCTGCTCGATCTCCGCTCCAGAAAAATCGGGCGTCTCATAGGCCAGGCGCTTGAGGTCATAGCTGCGCAACGTTTGGGGGCGCAGCCGCGACAGGTGGACCTGGAAAATCGCCTCGCGCTCCGCTTGGGAGGGTAAACCCACAAAGAAAATCTCATCAAACCGGCCCTTACGCAGCATCTCCGGCGGTAACCGCTGGATATTGTTGGCAGTGGATACCACAAACACCGGCGAAGTTTTTTCCGCCAGCCAGGTGATAAACGTGCCAAAGACCCGACTGGTTGTGCCCGCATCGCCGGGACTCTCCACGCCACCGAAGGCTTTATCAATCTCATCGATCCAAAGCACACAGGGGGCCAAGGCCTCCGCCAGGTTGACCATCTGCCGGGTGCGGGATTCGGACTCGCCTACCAGGCTACTAAACAGGCGGCCCACATCTAGACGCAACAGGGGCAGATGCCAATGGTGGGCGATCGCCTTGGCAGTCAAGGACTTACCCGTGCCCTGAATGCCCGCCAGCAGGAGACCCCGGGGGTAGGGCAAACCGTACTCCCGGGCGCGATCGCTAAAGGCCCCACCGCGTCGGATCAACCATTCCTTGAGGTTATCGAGGCCGCCAATATCGGAAATTTGGGCTTGGGTGGGGTAAAAATCCAAAATTTGGGTCTGACGGATCGACTGTTGCTTCTCCGTCAGCACCAAGTCCACATCTTCCGGTTGAATGCGACCCTGCTGGGCGAGCGCCCGGGTCAGCACCCGGCGCACCCGTTCCAACGAGAGACCCTGAGCTGCCCGCACCAGGTCAGCCAACAACTCGGAGGACAGGGGATTATGGGCCAAGAGGCGGTGGATTTCGTCGCGCAGCTCTGTTGGCGTGGGCAGGGGAAAGTCCACAACTGTAATCACTTCTGCCAGTTCTGGGGGAATGGCCAGATCTGGGGCCACAATGAGAATATTCTTGGGCTGGGCCTTAAGCAATCGCGCCAGATTGCGAAGTTTACGGGCGATCGAAATATCGTCTAAGAAACGCTGAAAGTCGCGCAGCAGAAAAATTCCTGCGGTATTGCTGGGCAGTTTTTCAATAAATTCCAGCGCTTGGAGAGGGTTACGCTGCCCCACCCCGGCATCATTAGGGTTATCTTGGTAGCCCTCAACAAAGTCCCAAACGTAGACGCTGCGACGGTTGCCTTGAGCCGCCACCTGACGAATCGCTGCCTCGAGACGTTCCTCCTCGGGGGTGGCGATATAGAGCACCGGATAGCAGGCGCGCAGCAGCAGGTCGAATTCTTGAGCAAAGCTCATCCGTGGGTCTCCTGGGTCATTTCTTCGTTGCGGTCGAGCTGTTGTCGCAGGGCGGATAAGCCTGCCCAACGGCTGTCAAGTTGGGGATCGGTCTGGGTCAGATGGGCAGCAATCCCCTCGCAACTGTCTCCGCAGATCTGCTGCAAGGGCATGGCTAAACTGAGTTGTTCGTAGAGCCAGTTGGTCGGGTCAAAATAGCCTTGGGGTGAGAGGGTCTCACTAAAATCGCCATTGTGCAGATCCGTCCGTTCTTCGGCATCGGGTTCCGGGTCATCGAGCCAAATCAGCTCCTGGGTCTCCACCCGTAGACGATGGTTGTAATGTTTCAGGCAGCGATGACAGACCAGGGTGGCGATCGTCTCCACCGTGGCGGTCACATCCAGATAGCTGAGGTGATGGGCAACGGTCATCTGGCCCCGAACGGGTGTTAAGGTCTCTAGCCCCGGAATCGTCTCTTCAACCTCTAGGGCAATGCGAGCATCTGTCGCCTGCCGAATCTGCGGAATATATAACGGTCTCATCGTTTTTCCTCAACAACCCAGTCGTGATTTACTAGGGGGCTTCGCCGCTGTCTGAATCTCGTCCTCAAGCCACACCGCAAATGCCAATCATTACCCCATTCGGGAGGGTTGCAAACCCTCCCCTACATCAGATCATATCGGACGGCAGAACGGGGCGATCGCGACAAAATCCACTGCATCTCTTGCTATACAAACACTTTTAACTTTGAACCTTGCACTTTGAACTCCGTCTTGCCGTACTAGAGCGTGCTTAAGCGCACAAAGATCCGACGATTCGGCTCAGCGCCGCGACTCTCGGTTGTTAGATCTTCATAGTCTTTGAACAGGTTATGCACCTGACGGCGTTCTGCTGACGAGAGGGGCGGCATTTCTACCTCCTGTCCCGTGCTCCGCACCTCGGCGATCGCCGCCTCCACCGCTTCGTTCAACACAAGCTGGCGTTGCTGACGGTAGTCGGCGAGGTCGATGGTGTAGGGCTGGCGTTGCTCCGGGTCTTGGTCAATATTGAGCAACGCATTGGCGAGATATTGCATCGCGTCGATCGCCTTGCCATCAGAACCGAGTAACAGTTCTTGCTGTTCGGGCGTCAGCGCTTCTGGGGCAATCTTGAGCCAACAGGACTCATCGATTTCAGGGACGGCGACAACCTCCACTGGGGCGGGCATCTGCATCAGGGCCAAGAGCTGCTCCAACCACTGTTTGCCCCGGGTTTCCACTTCATTCATCACTTACTGCTCCGATCATCAACACTATTGGGTTCTGTCAAGCTGTTTTCCCTGAAACTGGGGCCTTCAACCGCTGTCATTGGGAACGAATTCTCTCCACGAACAGAACCACGTCTTGGTGGGCAATGCCCACCCTACTGCCGTGACACACCTTAATTTGTGCATGAGAGCACTAGGGGGTAAATCCTTCAAAACATTGACGGTGTTGGGTTTCGCTAGGCTCAACCCAACCTACACCAATCCACCTTTTTAACTGGGCCACGGCACTATTCGTTACTTGTTACTCATGACTCGTTACTTCAACCCCTAGCCCGACGGCTTCTCCTTCTTCTTCCGTTTGCGCTCGAAGGGCAAGTCATCCTTCCGGTTTGCCGCTCGCTTTTCAGCCTTTTCCTGTTCTTCCACCAGCTTTTGGAGATTGTCCGGCAGGGGTTCCTTCATGAGGATAAAGGTCTGAACGGTTTGGAAGAGATTGGCGACCACCATGTACATCAACACACCTGAAGGCAGGGGAAAGACCAAAAACATACCGGAGAACATAATCGGCGTGACCTTGGAGATCATCTGTTGTTGTTCGCTTTGCTCCGTCTTAGGACCCTGCTGCCCTCCTGTGAGCTGTTGACTGAAATAGGTACTGACCCCAAAGAAGAGCACCATGGCTACAATGTCCCAATGGATCACGCCATCGTCACCTCGGGCTCCCACCCGTCCGAGGGCTTTGATAAAGAGAAAGCCTTCATCGGCGGCCAAACCAGGGATCGTGCCTTGGAGGGTCACCTTACCGGGGGCGATCGCCTCTAACACCCCATCATTATTGATTGTGGCCAAGCCCTCGCCCTTGGTCACCGTCCATTGGGGCTGAGCCTTGGTGTCTGGATAATTCTCAATCAAGCCCGCCAGGGTAAGACCCTCAGGGGTAACAAACTGCACCGTGGTTGCCTGGCCCACACCCACCGTATTACCGTTGGGGATCGTCGCCGCCAGGGAATAATGGTTATCTGTTGTGAGATAGATATTCTGCGGCTTGGTGGCATAGGGCTGGGCTTGAACCAACGCGGCTTGCTCAGCTGGTACAATTTGCAGATCAACGGTGTAGTTAATGTTTGTGAAGGGCGATCCCCGCAAGGTGGTGAAGAGCGCCCAGAGGATCGGCAACTGAAAGAGCAGGGGCAGACAGCCCGCTAAGGGATTGCCGTACTCCTTATAAATCTCCCCCATCGCTTCCTGGAGCTTTTGCTTGTCATCCTTATAGCGTTCCTGCACCTCTTTCATCCGCTTCTGCATCATGGGCTGGGCAATCCGGGTGCGGCGCATGTTGCGGATCGAACCGGCACTCAGGGGGAAGACGGCAAAGCGAATCACCAGGGTCAGGGCAATGATTGCAAAGCCATAACTGGGCACGATCCCGTGGAAAAAGTCCAGGATCGGCAACATGATGTTGGTGGAAATAAATCCGATACCTAAGTCCATGCGTTTTGAATAAGAAAGCGGCGTAAATGAGCAAGGGTGAGGAAATGACTGAGTCCTAAATCAGATTAAATCGCTCCGGGGATCATTGCTTGAGGCAACAATTCTGGAGATAACGAGGACTCAGTCGTCGCAACGGAGCAGTGCTGGCTAGATAACGAGAATCTAGATTTTGATTGCTTCGGGAGCAACACCGGTCTTGTCGGCAGTTCGCTCAGCAATATAGTCACTGATGGCACGATAGCGGGGGATGGCCCGCATTTCAAGACGATTACCATCGCGCAAGGTTAAGACAATGTCACCCCAGAAGCCGATGCCCCGCGAGACGCTGGCGATTTTGGCAATTTCAGAATAGATAATGTCCGTGCGATCGCGCCCCTGCCAACCCCCTGTGACCGAAACGCGGCGATCGGTGATCCGATACCGCAACCAGAGCGCCCGGACGATCGCCCCCACCGTCAATGGCAAACAAATCACAGTGAACCCGAGCAGCAAATTCAAAATCAAATCGCCGATATGGGGACCGCCCTCATAAAAAGGCGTTTCTCTAATGCCCATGCCAAACCTCAGCCTTTGTCAACAACGTCTCTAATTCTCGCAAAAAATGTTCACGTTCGCACTCCAGAATGCCGGACTTGACACCAACCACTAAATAATGGTTGGGCACGAGTCCGGGCAGGAGGGGATAGAGACCGGCTCGCAATTGGCGCTTGAGACGATTGCGCACCACCGCGAGCTTGCTAATTCGCTTGCCGATCGCAATCCCAATTTGCGCTGGACGATCTCCCTGAAACGGCTCAAAACCGGGCGGCTCAACCGCCAAGCAGCGGAGCGTCAGATAGCGCCCCGAATAGCGACGCCCCTGGGTATAAACCGCCTGAAACTGCCGCCAATGCTTGAGTCGATAGGGTTTGGGCAGTCCCATTGATCTTCAGTGGGGGTAGGGCTGTGCTCTTTTCTAGACAGACGAAAGGAAACTGGATGATGCTGGTATAGGGGGCCGGTCTCCTGACCCTGCATCCCACAGTTTATTGATGGGTTTGTCCATTAATTTATCCATTCAAGAGGTTGGGCGCGAAGACTAGACGGCCAACCGATGTCTACCTTTGCTGCGTCGGGCGCGAATGACCCGTTTGCCATTTTTGGTGCGCATCCGGGCGCGAAATCCAGATGTTCGCTTTTGCTTCCGTTTGGTTCCCCCATAGGTCCGCTGACTCACGGCTTACCTCCTTGATCGTTGCTAAAGAATTAAAAAAACACAGTCTCTAAATATAGCATGGGATTGCCTGTAGGATTTATTGGCATAACCTTTTCCCGGTGGAGAGTCTCGGGGTCAGCTAGCTGCGCTGTAGCGCATCTCGATAGGCAATGGTCGCCTCCGTTTGGTTGCGATAGGCCATGAACTGACTCAATAGAGCAATATCTAGCTCTGGCAACAGCACACTTTGTGTCCGTTCTTGGTAGGTGTTGCCTTGTCGGTAGTAGAGTCGCAGACGACCATCCTGCCAAAACCAAACCTCCGGAACCCGCAAACCTGCATAGACCTCAAGCTTGTCAATTCCGCCACTGGTTAAGGCAATCTCAATAACCACATCCGGATATGCTTCGAGTTCACCTAGACAGTAGCATTCGTCCGGTTCCGCCCCTCGCCGAACTGCCTCGTCCCGAAAGGTCGTATTGCCATAACCATTGAGATTGAGGCGTTTTTCCATGGCATAGGTTTCTAGCAAGCGAGCAATGAGCTTTTTGAGGCGCTCATGTTCAGGGGAGGTTGTCATTAGCAGCTCTAGGGTTCCATCAAGATAATGCATTCGGGGAAAGGTATTCCGAAAGGCATCTGCAAGCTGGGTATATTCGGCCCAGGTGACACCGTGCAGTAAAATCCGCTGCTCGGTTGCAGGTTGATGGGTTTGGGGGTCAAGAACCAGCATGATTCAGTTCAGAGTTAAAAGTTCAAGATTAAAGGTTAAAAGTTCAACGTTTTTTGGGAGATGCTCTCGTAATTCGCAATGGGGAAATTTGGCTTGATATGCGTTTGGGCTTTGCTTCTAGGATAGAGCAGCCGTCCATAGAGCCTGTTCCGTATCACAAGTTAAAACATTTAACCTTAAACTTTTAACTTTTAACCCTACACCTCCCCTGTTTGCACTCGCCAGAGGCTGGCATAGACACCGTTTTGGGCCAATAGTTCTTCGTGTTGACCCGCTTCGACAATTCGTCCTTGCTCTAGCACATAGATGCGATCGCTCCCCCGAATGGTTGACAGGCGGTGGGCAATGGCGATCGTGGTGCGGTTTTGGGTGATGCGGGCTAGGGAACGGCTAATCGCCGCTTCGGTTTCGTTATCCACCGCTGAGGTGGCTTCATCGAGGATTAAAATCGGCGGGTTTTTGAGGATGGCGCGGGCGATCGCCAGCCGTTGGCGCTGACCCCCCGAGAGCTTTTGCCCCCGCTCGCCCACAATTGTGTCGTAGCCCTGAGGCAGTTGGGCAATAAACTCATGGGCTTCTGCCTGCTTAGCGGCATTGATAATCTCGGCCTCACGGGCATCGGGGCTGCCATAGGCAATATTCTCCCGGGCTGAGCCATGGAAGAGAAAGACATCCTGACTCACCAGGCCGATCGCCCCTCGCAGATCCTGCAAATGAATCTCGCGAATATTCACCCCATCAAGCAGAATCTCGCCCTGGTGAATCTCATAGAAGCGCAGCAGGAGCTTCACCAGCGTACTCTTGCCCGAGCCCGTCGACCCCGCAATGCCAATCGTTTGCCCCGCCGGAATGGTCAAATTGAGATCTTCGAGGACGGGGGCGCGATCGGCGTAGGCAAAAGAGACCGTCTCAAAGCGGACTTCACCCTGAACCGGAGGCAGGGTCAAATGCCCCGAACGAATCGTGATCGGCGTATCCAGCAGATTCATCACTCGGGTGATCGAGGCCATCGCTCGTTGATACTCATCTAAGGTGCGACCCAAGCGGGTGAGGGGCCAGAGCAAACGCTGGGTCATAAACACCAGCACACTGTAGGTTCCCACCGCTAGGCGACCCTCCACGGTTTCCATCCCGCCGATCAATAAGGTGGCCGTAAACCCCATCAAGATCGCAATCCGAATCAGGGGCACAAACGCCGCGCTCAGGGTAATCGCCCGGCGGTTACTCTGACGGTAGGCATGACTTTCAGCCGCCAGGCGCTGCACCTCATAGGCCTCGGTGGTGAAGCTCTTAATCGTCGTGATGCCACTCAGGTTGTTGGCTAGACGGGCACTCAACAGGCTCACCCGTTCACGCACCTCGCTGTAGCGGGGGGCCAACCGTTTTTGGAAGGCGATCGAGCCCCAAACAATGATTGGAATCGGCAGCATGGTGAGCCAAGCAACACCCGGAGCCATAACAAAAAAGCCAATGCCCACCAACACAACGGTGGTGCTCACCTGCAAAATCTCATTCGCACCCACATCAAGAAACCGCTCCAGTTGGTTGATATCATCGTTGAGAATCGCCAGCAGCCCTCCCGTACTGCGGGTTTCAAAGAAGCCCATCTCCAGATCTTGCAAATGTCCGTAGGTCTCTAGGCGGAGGTCGTGTTGAATGTTTTGGGCCAGGTTGCGCCACAGCCGTTCATAGGCATATTCAAACAACGATTCAAACCCCCAGATCGCCACCGTGAGGATCGAGAGCACCACCAGTTGCTGCCTGACATCCGTCAGACCAAACCGAGCCAAAAAGGCGTCATTTTGCTCGGTGACGGTATCCACTGCAATGCCAATCAAAACGGGCGGGGCCAGATCAAAGACTTTGTTGACCACGGAGCAGAGGGTGGCTTGCCAAATTTGCAGACGATAGCGGCGACCGTAATGGAGGAGACGCTGGAGCGGGTGGGTAGCGGTAGGCATAGGGGTTGGGACAACCACGAGGGGATTGCTCTTAACAGTATCCCGAAAACCCCATCTCCCAACCCAGTCATGTTATTAGAAGCCTCTAGACAAGGGTCTTGACAAGTACCTGCATTTTTGTAGGTAATGGAGATTCTCAGAACCGAATCAGACCTCTCATTTTTTGATTGAATGGCACGGAAATATAACTGGAAGACCGGTTGTGATGTCGAAGCAACCTTGAGTGTTATTGGCGGTCGCTGGAAGCCAATCCTAGTGTGCCATCTGCTAGGTGGGCGCAAGCGCTTTGGTGAGCTACGTCGCCTCACGCCCAATGCCACAGAGCGGATGATCACCCTCCAACTGCGTGAGCTAGAGGCCGATGGGGTTCTCTCCCGCCATGTCTATGCCGAAGTTCCCCCCCGTGTTGAGTATGAGTTAACGGCATTTGGCCGCTCCCTGGAGCCCATTTTGGTGCTCATGCAGGAATGGGGCAGCGCGTTCAAGGCCCGTCGGCTGGCAGAGGAGTCAGCGGCTGAGCAGCCTGCTAACCGTGCATGAGTGTTGGACGAGCAGAGGGTGAATGATACCCTCCTGCCCCTAGCCCGATGGGCCAAGCGAGCCGCATAATGAACGGATGGCCCCTTTCCTCAAAACCAACCATGATGTCGCTCGTCGTCGAGTCCCAGCCCAAGACCGAAAACAAAACCACCTACTTTCGCTGTATTGCAGGTTGTCCGGGCAAGCACTCAATTTTTGATGTGATCTACACCTGCCCCCATTGTGGCAGCCTGCTGGAAGTGCATCATGAGCGGGAGCCCCTCAAAGAAAAGATTGCAGCCGAATGGAAACAACTCTTTGACTCCCGCGTAGGAACCACTGCCTGGCCCTACGGCAGTGGGGTTTGGAGTCTGAGGGAATGGGTAATACCAACGCTGGCGGACGAGAATGTGGTTAGCATGTGTGAGGGCAATACCAACCTGTTTTGGGCAAAGACACTCGGCCAGCAACTGGGTGTCCCGGACTTGTGGATTAAGCTCTGCGGCAACAGCCATACTGGGAGCTTTAAGGATTTGGGCATGACGGTTTTGGTCAGCGTTGTCAAGCAAATGATGGCTCAGGGCGGCCCTGTCAAAGCGGTGGCCTGCGCCAGTACGGGGGACACCAGCGCAGCGTTAGCGGCCTATGCTGCCTATGCAGGTATCCCAGCGATCATCTTCTTGCCTGCGGGGAAGGTCAGCACAGCACAACTGATTCAGCCCGTGGCTAATGGGGCGCTGGTGCTGGCGCTGGATACGGACTTTGATGGTTGCATGAAAATTGTCAAGGCGGTGACCCAGGACAAGTCGATCTATTTGGCCAATTCCATGAACAGTCTGCGAATTGAAGGTCAAAAGACCGTAGGCATCGAAATTGTGCGGCAGTTTGATTGGCAAGTACCGGACTGGATTGTCATTCCGGTGGGTAATCTGGGGAACATCAGTGCGCTCTATAAGGGCTTTCAATTGATGCTGGACTTGGGGCTGATCAATAAATTGCCCCGGCTGGTGGCGGCCCAGGCGGCCCAGGCGAATCCGTTTTATCAGGCGTTCCAGCAGGGTTTTAAGGAGAAAGTCAGCATCACGGCTCAAGATACGCTCGCGAGTGCGATCCGGATTGGCGATCCGGTGAGTTATGACAAAGCCACGAAGGCGATCGCCGCCACCAACGGCATCGTTGAGCAGGCGACCGAAGCAGAATTAGCAGCCGCTGCAGCCCAAGCAGACATGACGGGGATGTTTACTTGCCCCCATACGGGCGTGGCGCTGGCGGTGTTGAAGAAGTTGATCGCTCGGGGGGTGATCAAAGCAAGCGATCGCACCGTCGTCATTAGCACCGCTCATGGACTGAAGTTCACAGATTTTAAGGTCAACTATCACGATTCCCAACTGGCGGGCATCACCAGCGATTACGCCAATCCGGCGATTCCGTTGCCGGCAGATGTGGATGTGGTGAAGGCAGAGATTGAGAAGCGGCTGGCGGGGAAAGGGTAGGTGTACAGGGATGAGAAAGTCACTTTTATATTCCCCGTATCTCATCAAGGGCATTTGTGTGTAGTGCCCACCCTACAAAAACGCGAAAATTCACTATATTGGGAGAGTCGGTTGTGTTTGCTTTCTGACAAAACTAAGGATATTCAAGTGGAGGCTCGTTTCTATGACAGCTACAGAGTCAGTGATTGAAGCTTTGCCCATTAACAGAGACGAAATTGTTTTCAATGAACTTAACTTAGTTCAGAGCACCTTAGAGGATTTACTTGAATCCGATGATGCGAGTATTCCCAAGGCAGACTTATCCGAGTTTATATCGAAAATCATTGAGATATCAGAAAAGACAGCGAGAGCTAAGACATTACAAGACAGAGTGAACATATACTTTGCTGAATATCGTCCGATTTTAGAGAAATTCAGAAAAAAATATCTAGACTTCCTAGGTCAGGATTTTTTAAAAAAAATCGAGATCGCAGAGCAAGAAACTAATACACTAATTGATATATTTGATTCATTTGTTACTATTCAAAATTATGTATTGTCGGCGTACAAAGAGAAGCCCAGTTATTCACTATCTCGGCTCAGCAAAATCCACATAGGTATAGTAAATCTATCCGAACTAACTGAGAGGTATTCGATGTATTTCTCAAAAGAGTTCATGGAATGTATCGAGGATATTGCATGGAGTTTTTTGGATGATATGAATTTGATATCTAATATAGATACTCAAGATGATAAGATACTCACACCTCTAGTGGCAATAAAAAATACAGCTAGAGCCATACTATGGCAAGTAAAGGAAGTCAAAGAAGCAACGCAATCCCCTTTGTTGAAAAGCACTCTTGCTAGCGATGCTCCTCTGCCTGCGCAGAATCTACAAGCTCAGAAAAACCAAGCAGCAATGGACTGGGCAAAATCACAACTTGAACAACTCGAACAGATTGGTAAAGCGAAGGGATACAAGTTTTAAATATGATTGTGGTTTTGGACTCTAGCGTTCTTGGTGTGCTAGCGACCCCCAATAACTCAAGTGAACTTGAGAATGAGACTGGATTTACCGAAGTTTATTATTGTACAGAATGGTTCTATAAACTTTTAGCAAAGACGTATCGCATTATCATTCCTGATATTTGCGATTACGAGCTAAGATGTGAGTTACTCCGCATTGGAAGCCAGGGTGTTGAAAAATTGAACGCATTAAGAGCAGTACTTGATTGCCATGCAGTCACTTTCGATGTATTAGACAAGGCGGCTGAAATCTGGTCTGAGTCGAGGGCAATGAGTCAACCCAATACGGTTCGAGAAAATATTGATGTAGATTGTATTGTTGCAGCTTACTGTTATATTCTGCAACAAAATCACCCTGGCCAGCGGATCGTTCTGGCAACCAAAAATATCAAAGACTTTCAGAGAACGACGGAATGCGCAATATGGCAAGATATTATTTGAGTTGCAGGGTGGACATTACCCTCTGATAGACTACGCTTTTGAAAGTGTAAAGAGAAAAAAATTTGGAGGGCGATCGCCCTCCCATTCCCAACCCTACCCTTGTTTGTATTGAGTATACTGAAATCGAACCAAGCGGATACTAGATTGTAAGATGTACGAAAAAAAATATGGGGATGGCGAACGAGAGAGGTGTCCGATTCATGGCAAGGGTCGGCGGCTTTCCCTTGCTAATCTTGCAGAGATCCGTGCGATGTCTACCCTGAAAGCCGCTATATCAATTCTCCAGGAATTGTAAGGCACCTGTACTCTTCTGTCTGTTGCCGGATTCCAAATTCAGCATTCAAGTAACCTTGCCGAATAATTCGATAGGATGCTCCATGAAAGATGTCAAGATAATTTCGATGATTCTTGAAGGATGTGTATAGATTGATCATGCTTTTTAAGAGTATGCTAAAGATATAGCTGGGCCCTTTTTTTGAATCTCGAATATAGAAATAAAGACTATTGTTTGCCCCTGAATAAACTGTGCATATTGTATTGTCGGTTAATTTGATTCCATCGACTTTTTTTGATATTGGCTTGTTGTTGATATAGATGCTTCCTGTGAATCCTTTAAGAGAGATTGCTTTAATGTCTATGCTTGAGCTGCTTGTAAGATTAGGAGAAAGGTTGGAGATTCTCACGCCGCCAAGTTTAGGCCGATCGAGAAGCTCACTCGTGCGAGTAACACATGCTAAATTATCAATAGTTCTATTGATGACCTTTGCATTGTCAAATTTCAACCAGTCTTTTGCTATCCTTCTTAGCCTGAATACGTTATGATATTTGTTTTTCATGGCTTTCTCTATTTTTTAGTTGAGCGGCTTGCAATGCATGCTTGGACAACCGCTATTGTCTCCAGCAGGGACTCAGAAGAGCGTAGCATAACGCACCAAAATCAAAATCCGTGACCAGCCAGCGCCACATCATCAAACGCCAAATCTTGGATCTTCAGGTTAGCTCTGAAATGGGTGCATTGACGTTGCAAAATCGAGTCAGCGCTATCTATCGCAGCAAGTTAGTACCGTTGATTGAAGCCTATTGCGATCGCCTTAGCAGCCCGGAGCAGATCCATCGTATCGATCGCCTAGACATTGACCTGGGTGAGATTGAAATCGAAAACCTAGAAGCCGACTTGGTGCAAAAGGTCGAAGCCGCTCTCGCTCAGGAACTGACCCACCCAACCGCCACAGCGACAACCGAGGCCGATTCTCCTGCCGCAACACCTGTTGCTGCTCTAGACACCAGTGATCGAGGTAAAAGTAGATCACGTGAACTAATCTTATCCCCTCAAGCCCAACCCATCTCCGCCCTAGAAGCCAACCTAGAATTGCTCAATGTCTTTTTACAAGCTGGGCGTTTGCCCTGGTGGAGCAAGCCCTTAACTCCCCAGCAACTCGAAGAAAAGTTTCTGCAACTCCTACAAACTGCCCCTCAACCGGCCAGCACCCTCCTACAAACTGCGCTGCAATCCGTCCAGGGACGGCAGCGGATTCTCTATCAATTTTCAAAGTCAGTCTGGCAAGCCCTGCTCCAATGCCTGTCTCCCCCTTGGTCAGCCGCAGTGGCAACCTACCACCAGGAGTTGCAAGGCTTAATGCCTCATATCCCCGCGTTGCAAACCTGGACGCCGGAACGGCTCCAAAAATGCCTCTGGCAAGGGATTCTCTTGCAACTGTCTCTAGAACTGCCGCCCCGCTTCAGCGCGGCTCGGGTATTGACGAGTAACTTACTCCATCTGGCGACCCAAGCCCAGATTGAACCCGCTGCTCTGGTTACTCAATTGCGTCAAGCAAGTGCAATGCTCCCCAAAACAAAACAGAACCTTTTACCCCAAGTTCTAGAAAAATGGCCCACTGATCCTGCTGTCTCAGACTCAACAGCGATTGCCAAAGGCAGTGCTCAGAGTGCAATTGCAGACAATGAATCCATCACAGAAACAGATAGTGTTGCTCCGCCAACCCCAATGCAGGTGAACACAGCGGTCGTCTCTCAGGATGGGGAAACAGCAGCGATCGCCTCAGATACTGCGCAAAGCGCGATCGTAGATCGCCAAATTTCCTCCAGAGCCTCTTCAGAGTCAAAGCCCACTGATGGGGTTGAGAGAGTGGTTGTCGAGAGAGCTGATGCGGCAAGCGATTGCCAGACATCCCCCCCTCTCGATCCTCATTCTGTCCCGAGTGCAACTGATGTTCCAGAGGACAACTCTTTGTCTCCACCTAACCTATCTTCACCCAGCACTTCCTCAACGGAAGCGGACGACTTTCTACCTACAACGCCTTTTGCAATTGAACCAAAATCAGAGAACAAAACTGAGCGAATTTCGCCAGCAGTAGAACACAGCATATCTTCCCCTGTTGCTGATCCTGTTACAAAAGGAGCGGCACCTCTGCCTTTGAGTTCGTCTCCGTTGCAATCCCCTCCAACTTCAGCGACCCCCTACTTCCCCCCCGAATCCGATACAGACATCTACATTCAAAATGCGGGCTTGGTACTGCTTTGGCCCTTTCTCAATCGCTGGTTGACCACTTTGGGACTGGTTGAAGCGAATCAGTTTCTGACCCTGTCTGCCAGCCAACGCGGTATTCTGCTCTTGCAATATTTGGTGGATGCTTCCTTGGCGTCTTCAGAAGCGCAATTACCCCTGAACAAGCTACTTTGTGGAGCCAATCTAGAAGACTCATTGCCCACAACCTTGGATATTTTAGAGTCTGAACAACAGGAATCGGAAGCGCTGCTGATGGCGGTCATTCACCATTGGTCTGCCCTCGGCAATGTCTCCAGCCATGCCCTGCGGCACAGTTTTCTGCAACGCAATGGATTACTCACCTTCACTACTGATCATTATCTGCTCCAGGTTGAGCAGCAAACCCACGATATTCTGCTGGAGCGTCTGCCCTGGACGATCAAAACCGTCAAGCTGCCTTGGATGGAGCGGGTACTTCAGGTGGAATGGGGGTAACCGCTCAAACTTCACGCCTGCTATGGACGATCGCGCCTTCTCTACACTGATCCACTACCTCAGCAATGTTCCTGCTATAGAAACACCGATCGCCCATGGCTCAGATAAAAGCGGCTGTTGGTGGGTTAAATTCTCGATTGATATTGACCACGAGTTAGCTTGGCAGGTTGTGCAAGAACTGGGCCATGTCTTGAATGAACTTTCACTGGGCGATCGCTTACCCACGGTCTTTAAACCTGTTTCGCCGCCGCCTTACCTCAATGGTGGACCCAGAGATTTCCTTGCCTGGGTCATTGAATGCGCAGACTCTAATTTTCGACCCGGTACAGTAGCAGAATGGCTCGAAGGACGTTTACCCTGTCCGGTGCAGGATTCTATCTCAATGGCAGGATGCAGAGGAGTAAAGGCGTTGTTTTCATTCAAAAAGGGAGGGTTTCATCAAACCCTCCCCTCTGCATATCAGACGCTGCAACCGACGCTTACTGTGCCAAACGATTGGGATCCATTGCCCAATTGGCAGCCGTGGCAGGTGCTTGGGGGGCAGGGGTGCGTGGCGCTGCGGTACCCATTGGCGTGTTGGCGGCGGAGAGGTCTTGCACCACCACATTAGGGGCTTGGGTGCTGACCTGTACACAACTGGGGGTAAACAGGAAGATACTCTCACCAATACGCTCTTGATGGCCGTCGATGGCATAGGTTCCACCCGCCACAAAGTCCACGGCACGCTGGGCCTCGTCGGGGTCAATAATGGTCAAATTCAAGACCACCGACTTGCGCTCCCGTAGGGCTTGAATCACTTGGGGCATTTCTTCGAAAGAACGGGGTTCGATCACGACGACTTCCGAAATCCCATTGGCTGATCCGGGCATTCCAATCACATTACTCCTCGCTGCTGCTGCTGTTGATGGTTTCGAGAGATTTGCAGCGGCTTCGGCTGCTGCAGGGGGACGTTCACGCGTCCGACGGGGGCGCTGGCGCTCAGGCTCTACCGTCTCAGGTGGATTTTCCTGCTGGTAGAGGGTCTGATAGTCATTGCCCTCCATATCTTCTTCATAATAATAGTCTTCGGAATAGTCCTCGGGGTCATTGAAGCCCAAGGCATCCTTAACTCGGTTGAAAATGGTATTCATCCACCGTACCTCTTGTTGATCTGCTGCTGCGCTAACGCCTTAATGGTTGGAGACCGAATCCCCTAAGACCCAATCTCTATACCTAATCTCTACAATAGTAAGATTGATCTTGATATTTTGAGCCGCTAATATCATAGCGCCGATTAACCTAGGAATCTAGATCTGAGAAGTCTAGATCTTACGTCAGAGTGGGACGATCGCCAAAAATAATTCGGCCCAACCGCAATAGGGTTGCACCCGCCTCAATCGCTAAGGGGTAGTCATTGGACATGCCCATGGAGAGTTCTTGAAGCTGCAAATGCTGCCAAGAGGCTTGTTGCTGCCATTGTTGAGCGAACTGCTTGAGGTCGTTAAAGGCACTCAGGGTTTCAGCTTGATTCAGCCCTTGGGGCAAAATGGTCATCAAACCCTGAATCTTGAGGTGGCTGCAGGTGTCGAGGTGGGCTAAGTCAGCCGCTAGGGCGTCCGGCGTCCACCCCTGTTTGCTGGGGTCGGAGCGGAGCTTGACTTGCAGACAGACCTTGGGGGTTTTGCCCAGTTCAGCGGCGAGGCGATCGAGGCGCTGGGCAAGTTTGAGACTGTTGCAGGTGTGAATCCAGTCAAAATGGGCGATCGTCTTCTTGGCCTTGTTACTTTGTAGCCGGCCGATATAGTGCCAGCAAATATCGGTTAGGTCAGCGAGCTCTGCTTGTTTGGCGATCGCCTCCTGCACTCGGCTCTCGCCAAAATCTCGCATTCCCGCAGCATAGGCTTGACGAATGGCCGCCACTGGAAACGTCTTGCTCACCGCAACTAGACGTACTGGGGGTGGAATCTGGCTGCGGAGATCTGCTAGGCGCTTGGCGATCGCATTCATATATCGCTCCTCTCCCATCCCTTGCTAAAACGTTTGCTTGTAGATCTGGTTGAGATCTTGATAGTCTTTGCTGGCCCCCGCCCGACGAAGCTGGCGCAGACGGTTCTCGACGATCAATCGCGCCTCAGACCGACCCAACGGTTCAAAGTTGAAGCCAATTGTGCCTTGGACTACCACAAAAAACAAACGCTGTGCGTAAAGTGTAGTGAATAATTCTTGACCTTTATCCACAGGGCAAATGCGAAACAGCAAGCCAAAGGTGGGATGGTTGAGATAAGTTTCCTGACCCTGCATCAAAGCCTTTAATTCCTCGTTACGTGGCCCCAGAGGGGCAAATATTGTCCGCAATGTTTTCGCGATCGGAACGTTCTGTTTCTTGCTTGAGGTTTGTCTGTCCCACCCAGTTATCTGCTTAAGGCAATATCCCTATTCATGCAGCGCTCTGGAACAAACCTCCCGAACCCACTCAGTAAACACACCTCAGCATGGGGATGCTAGGCCATGTGCCTGCTGATCCGATAACCCATGACGACGGTTCCGCTTCGCCAGCTTAAACCCTGACCAATGCCAATCGGATATCACTGAAGTTCGATCGGCCTTGACTCGCATCCTTAGTGACTCACGAAGAGTCTAGCCTATGATAGCTTGATCCGGCGCTTAACCCTTAGTGAGTCAAGGCTTCCGCTTCAATTTCAACCAACATCTGGGGATTGATCAAGCGCTGAACTTCAACCATGGTTGTTGTCGGGCGGATATTCCCGAAATATGACCGATGAGCCCGACCAATTGTCGCCCAATCTTCGATATTCACCACATAAATCCGTGTACGAACCACATCCTCCAAGTTGGCCTCGACCTGAGTGAGGGCTTGGTGGATGTTCGCGAGGGCCTGCCGCGTTTGCTGATAAGGATCGCCAATGCCGACCAATGCCCCTGTTTCGTCCGTTGCCGTTGTGCCGGACACATAGACATGACGATCGATGCGCACAACTCGCGAGTAGCCTACTTGAGCTTCCCAAGACTGGCCACTGCTCCAACGCTTTTCCATATCTTGGTTGAGCTTTTTGACCCGCTCAAAAAGGCGATAAACAACGGAGAGAGAGGGATTCGAACCCTCGGTACGATTTAAAAATCGTACAATGGATTAGCAATCCACCGCTTTCGACCACTCAGCCACCTCTCCAGAAGCGACGATTAACAATTATAGCGATCCTGACCTGGCGTGGCAATTACAAATTTTTCCGACTGGCTTTACCCCTATCCCCCCCTGCAAGCGGGCATTCTGCTCAAGCGCTACAAGCGGTTCTTTGCCGATATTGAACTAGAAACGGGCGAGGTCATTACAGCCCATTGCCCGAATACAGGTCCGATGACGGGGGTTTGCCAAGTGGGTCAGCCCGTGAGGGTCTCCCGGAGCGATAACCCCAAACGTAAATTGGCCTACACCTGGGAGATGATTCAAGTCAGTGAGCCGGAACCGACCTGGGTTGGCGTGAACACGAACCTGCCCAATCGGATTATCAAGGCAGCATTGGGCGATCGCCTCCTGCCCGAACTCGCCACCCGTTATACCCGGGTCGCCAGCGAGGTGAAATATGGCATTGAGGGGCGCAGTCGCATCGACTTTCTCCTTACCGACGCGGCGGGGGAGCAGCCGGTTTATGTCGAAGTGAAAAATACGACCTGGGCGATCGGCGATTGTGCTGTGTTTCCCGATACCGTCACAACCCGCGGCCAGAAACACCTGCAAGAGCTGATGGCACTCCCGAGCCCAGCCCAAGCCGTAATGCTATATTTCATCAATCGAGGGGACTGTCTAACCTTTGCACCGGGCGATCGCGCCGATTCTCAGTATGGTGAACTGTTCCGGCAGGCGATCGATCAGGGGGTAGAGGTTCTACCCTATCGATTTGCGGTGAGTCCAGCAGGCGTGCGATGTTTGGGATTGGCGAGCTTACAACTGTCGATGAATGCTGCGGATTGATCCCTTACGAGCTTGGGTTGCAAAAAAACATCGGGCTGGCGCAGGGCAGGGAAACCCATTCGTGTGAACTTAAGCGTGAAACCCAAGCCCTGGAGGCAGTCCAGCAAGCTATCATCCGGTGGCAGGCTGGAAGCCTGCCACCGGATGTTTGGCAAGAGCCTGAAACCCTCACAAGGCAAGGCTTTTGTCGTTAAGTTCACACCAGTGAGGGAAACCCAGCCCTACATTGAATCAAATGTTCTACATTGAATCAAATGTTCTTAACTTTCCGAAACATAACTTAATCTGCTATGGTAGGTGGGTCTTGCACAGCGGCTGATCAGTTTAGGGATCAACCCTATCCCACGGGGGATCGCGGACAACTCCATCACACCTTCATCATGACAAGATGACGCTAACGGTTATGACTTCTCGCTTCTCTTTGGGTCGCCTGACGGCTGGCTTGATTAGTTTTGGCCTCTTGTGCGGTTGTTCGACTTCAGCCCCCAATGTTACGCCCGTCAAAGCGCAACCCCAGACCGAGCTCATCACCCGTTTTTCCCCCAGCCAAGTCCGTGCTGATATTGAAATCGACCCCGATTTTCAGAAAGTGGCGGGGAAGAATGTCTCCCTCTATCTGCCTAAGGGTTATGAGGGCGGAGATCCCCAGCAGGATATTGAGGCCGTTGCCCAGCAGTTAGACGCGGCGGGTGAGGAGCATAAAGACTTGAGCGAAGCACTGCGCGAGAGCCAACAGCGGGTTATGCTGATTGCCTTCGACAGCGAAGGAGATGAGGCCGGCTTTGTTACCAACGTGAATGTTTCGCTACAAGCTGCCGTTCCAGGCACGCCGCTGGCGGTATTTATGGAAACGATGCGCCTCAACTTGGAAAGTCAGGGCTATGCGATCGCCGACACCACCCTGTCCTCGATCAATGGTCAATCGGTCGGGCGCTTAATTGCCGATGTCACGGTTGGCAAGGTGGAGCTGAGTCAGTTGGTCTATGTCTTTAAAAACGAGGACGGCTTTTGGCTGGTGACGTACTCTACGGCAGCCGAAGAGTTTGTCGAGCGTCTGCCTGAGTTTGAGCAGAGTGTGATTACCTTTAATCCCGCGACCACCGCCGCTCAACGCTAAAGCCCCAGAAATTGAGATTAGATAGAGCACGATGCATCGGATCGCTGCAACCCCAGGGGGCTGGAACCCTGATCTAGACGGGGTGATCTTAGTCGAGCAAACGCCTGCCCCGATCGCTGTTCTCACCAGCGCCGATACAGAAATTCAAACCCTGGCGGCTGTGCTACCCCAGCTTCCGGCAGATTTTCCCGCCCTGCGAGCGGTTAATCTGCTGCAACTTCAGCAGCCCTACAGTGTTGATGATTATGGCGATCGCGTCCTCACCCAGGCGCAGGTGATCATTTTGCGATTGTTGGGAGGTCGGGCCTATTGGTCTTATGGCTTAGAAGTGGTTAAATCCGTGGCCCAGCAATCCGGAGCAGCCTTGTTTGTCCTGCCCGGCGACGATCGCCCTGACCCTGACCTAATGAGTCATTCCACGATAGCGCTCACCCAGGTGCATCAGCTCTGGCAATATCTCCTGGCGGGAGGCGTGGCGAATGTGGCCAATGGCATTCAATTTGCGGCCAATGTGGGCTTGGGACGACAAGATACGGTGCAACCGCCTGTGGCTGTACCGAAGGTGGGGTTATATTCATTTACGACTTCTAAAGGTGGGCAAGATCCCCCCGGCTGCGCCGACCCCCTTGGTAAGGGGGTTGCCAATACTCAGAACTTAAGCCAAGATGCATTATCCCAGCCGCCTGCGGCGTCACCCCCCTTACGAAGGGGGGAAGGGGGGATTGAGGTGCTCATGGATGGATACAATCCCCCCGGCTGCGCCGACCCTCTTACTAAGGGGATGTCAAGCGCTCAAGCTCTTCTCCAAGCATCATCCCAGCCGCCTGCGGCGTCACCCCTCTTACGAAGGGGGGAAGGGGGGATTGTAGGGTCTGTCGGCATCCTCTTCTACCGCGCCCACTACCTAGCCGGCAACACCCGCGCCATTGATGCTCTTTGCACAGCCCTGCGCAGCCGCCACCTCACACCCGTCCCCATTTTCATCTCCTCCCTTCAAGACCCCGAGGTTCAAGCCGAGCTACCGGAATTTTTAAGCGACGTTCAGGTCCTCCTCAACACCACCAGTTTCTCTCTCGCCAAATTGGGTCAAGAAGAGCAGCCCCAGCTCTGGAGTCGGCTCAATATTCCTGTGATTCAAACCATCCTGAGCGGTGGCACCGAGGAACAGTGGGACAACCGCTTTCAAGGACTCAACCCCCGTGATGTGGCCATGAATGTGGCCCTGCCAGAGGTGGATGGGCGGATCATCAGTCGAGCCGTTTCCTTTAAGGCGGTTGAGACCTGGCATGAACAACTGGAAACCGATGTGGTGGTCTATCAACCCAGATGCGATCGCATCCAATTCGTCACTGATCTGGCCGCCCGCTGGGTCGAACTGGCTCAAACCCCTGTTGCCCAGCGCAAGGTCGCCCCGATTTTAGCCAACTATCCCAACAAAGATGGTCGCCTGGCCAATGGGGTCGGTCTTGATACACCTGCCAGTTCGGTGGCGCTGCTGCAAGCGATGCAGGCTGAGGGCTACAGTATTTCCTCGATCCCTCACGATGGCGATGCGTTGATCGCCCAGCTCACCGCAGGGAGCACCAATGATCCCGAAGGAGAGGGTTTACGTTTGGTCTATCAGTCAGTGAGCGCTGAGGATTATCGAGCCTACTTTGCGACTCTGCCGAATCCGGTGCAGGAACAAATTCGTTCACGCTGGGGGGAGTCACCCCAGGGCGAAATCGCGATCGCCGGATTGCAACTGGGCAATATCTTCGTGGGCATCCAACCCTCGCGGGGCTACGACCTTGACCCCAGTCTGAACTACCATGCTCCGGATCTCGAACCGACGCATCATTACTTGGCTTACTACTATTGGCTGCACCATGCGTTTGGCATGGATGCGATCGTCCATTTGGGCAAGCATGGCAATTTGGAGTGGCTTCCGGGCAAGAGTCTGGCGCTCTCCGCTGAATGCTACCCGGAAGTCGCCTTGGGAGCAATCCCCAATTTCTATCCCTTTATTGTCAATGATCCCGGTGAAGGCTCCCAGGCCAAACGGCGATCCCAGGCGGTTATCCTCGACCATCTCACGCCGCCTCTGACCCGAGCGGAACTTTATGGGGATTTACAGGCGATCGAGGGGTTAATTGATGAATATTACGAAGCCCAGACGTTAGATCCCTCCCGTTTGAGGTTGATCGGCGATCGCATCACTGCACAAGTGCAGGCGGCGAATCTGCATCAGGATCTTGGCGTTGCTGAAATTAATCGCGAAACCCTCGCCGAATTTCTCACCGCTGCCGATGGTTATCTCTGCGAACTTAAGGAGGCCCAGATTCGAGATGGGCTGCATATTTTTGGCCAATGTCCGGATGGCAGGCAGCTCAGGGATTTGATCGGGGCGATCGCCCGCTTGCCTGCGCCAGGGCGGTTGGGGTTGACCCAGGCGATTTGGGCGGATCTGGGGGTTGTAGAGCGCACGAGACCCGACCCACCCCGGTCGGCGCTACGCTTGACCGCCCCTCCCAAGAGGGGATCTCAGTTACCAATACGAGTATGCCCGCGAGGCCCTGAAGAACGGCCTCAAGATGGAGACTACCCTCGGAATAAACCCGTACAAGTTCGGC
>JBCDEB010000095.1:0-27895 GCA_039180005.1 Cyanobacteria bacterium P01_G01_bin.54
AGGGGAGCCAGATTCAAAGTCCCTCTCCCAAGCTTGGGAGATGGATTTAGGGTGAGGGCTAACAAATTGGGATGCAACCCAACATCGGGAGCAACCCAATTTGGCACATCCAGACTGCATCGCCCTCATCCCCCAGCCCCTGCTCCCAAAAAGGGAGAAGGGGAGCCGGATTCAAAGGCTCTCTCCCAGCTTGAGAGAGGGATTTAGGGTGAGGGCTTGCGTAACTGGGATGCACCCACATCATCAGTATTTCTACCACCTTCTTCGGGACAATTCTCATTTTTCTCTGCCTAAAGTGACAAAAGAGGGATTAGTTGATGCAATAGCGCCATAGACCTCGATTCTGCCTTCTGCCGTCCTCGCTCATCCTCCATCCTTGTCACCGTCCCGGCTCAACCTCATCAACGCCTACGACGATGGCAGCGACAAGCTCTACGAACTCTTTAACGGAGAACTCATTGAAGTGCCCCCCGAATCTGGCCTTAATGTTGGCATTGCGAATTTCTTGTTGGCACTCTTTCTTACACGAGTGGGTCATCTTCGGGTGCGGGGTCATGGGCTCGAACTCGAAGTTCACGGTGAGCCCAAGAACCGCTATCCAGACTTGATCATCATCCGCCCGGAGCATTTGCAGCTTGAGGCATTTCAGCGGCGCAATACCATCCGTCTGACCATGCCGCCGCCGCTGTTCGTGGTTGAAGTGGTGAGTCTGGGGTCGGTGCAGCACGATCGAGACTACATTGCCAATCGCCGCAGTTTGGCGATATGGCGTTTGCGATCGCCCAACTGTGAGGCACTGAAGCGAAGGATTCGTAGAGGTTTTCATCCTTCCCAGCTCATCCTTCTGCCTTCATTACCCCTCTTTCATCCTCTAAGTAGACTTTGGTTGCGCCTACCCTCAGCCTTGTTAGGGTGGCAAGATTGAGTAGAGGGGTTGAGGAAAAAGTTGTGAGTCCCAAAGCTGATGTCTTGTTAATCACCGTAAATTCCAACGAAACAAAGGCGGTACTCGCAGCCTTTGAGAGTGCCATTGGACAGCCCGCCGAGCAGGTTCCCCTTGCCGATCGCCTTTACCGGAATCTGGGTACGATCAATGACACCCAGGTCTTTCATGCCCTCTCCGAGATGGGGTCAGGCGGCCCGGGTGCGATGCAACAGACCGTGCAGAAGGGCATTGCTGCCCTTAGCCCCACCGCTGTGATTGCCATCGGTATTGCCTTTGGGATGAATGAGCAGAAGCAGCAGATGGGTGACATTTTACTGTCTCGGCAACTGTGCCTTTATGAACCGCAGCGGGTGGGTCAGGAGCGTATTCTCCGAGGCGATCGCTCCCATGTATCCACCCGGCTGATCAACTTCTTCGAGGGCATTGCCCAAACGTCTTGGCAAGGGGCTCCGGTTCATTCTGGACTGTTGCTCACGGGTGAGAAGCTTTTAGATAACTTGGACTATCGCAGTCAGCTACTCCAATTGGAGCCCGAGGCGATCGGCGGCGAGATGGAAGGCGCAGGACTCTACGTTGCAGGTCAAGATTCCCAAGTGGATTGGATCGTGATTAAAGCGATCTGTGACTGGGGCGATGGTCAGAAGAACCATCCAGACAAGGATGCTCACCAGAGGCAAGCCGCCCAGAATGCGGCTGAGTTTTTGGTTTATGCTTTGCAACAGGCATCGCTGAAACGTCAGCGCAGGGAAGAGGAAGAGCTGCCCCAGAAGACCGGAGTTAGCATGACGTTTCAGGGGCCGGTCACCGGCGTTGTTGGGACATTGCAAGGGGATATGATTATCAATGCAACGCCGAACGTCACGGCAAGTAACCCCATTCAATCGGCATCCTCGATTCAATGGACAGGGCCCAAGCGGGCGAAGCTGCGCAAAGCAATCCTCAAGATCTATCGCAACATTAAGGAGCTGAGGCGATTTATCGAAGATCAGTTTGAGGACGCTGATGAAATCCTCGATCGCATTGGTGGAGACAACCTCGAAACCTGGGCTGCTGATTTACTTCAAGATGCAGCTGCCAAAGAATGGATTGACGAGCTTTACACTATCTTCTGTGCAACGCACCCTCAACACAGTACTATCCAGCAATTAAAAGTTGTATTAGGAGACAGCACCGAGTGAGAACAGTAAACTAGACAATGCTACCCTCTCCAAGGGCTCAACCCTAAGCCAGTTGTATTATGGTTCAATGGAATTCTCGCAATCAAGGCAAACTACGGAACGCCTTACTGAATGTCTACACCAAAAATGAAATCCGGATTCTAGTTAGAGATACCTTTGAAGATGGCGATGACTTCCTACGAAGGATTGCAGGTGATTCTGATACGGAATGGGTAAGTGATCTACTGGAAAAAGCGGCTAAGGATGGTCGCAGGGTTGTGGATCTCTATGTGGAATTCTGCCGCCGCTATCCCCGCCATACGGTTCTAGAAAAACTGCAAGCTGACCTGGGCGATCGCCTCCTCGATACACAAAAACACGCCAACCTCTCCACCAAACGAACGATTCCGGCTGGTGAAGTTGGCGTTGCCAAGCCGTCCAAAGCGCCTCTGGGTTTTGCCGGAGAAGCCCCGCGAACGGCTCACCTGGTGATCGGGGTGTTTCATCAGGGAACGGATGACAAGACGGTGATGGTACATCCCCAAATCTGTTACTGGGACGCCGAGCAGCAGAGCGTCAGACGATTAGCGCCTCAAGCGTTTCCTCCGCTCGATATCCAAAATGATAGCGAAGTTCTACTGCGGGAATTTCCCACCTTTTTAGACGGCTTGATGGGCATCGTTGAGGATGAAGAATTTCTCGATCAGTTTTTGCCCGCAGCGGAGGATGATCATGACGATTGGACCATTATTATTCACCTGTTTCTCCCGATTGAGTTTCTGCACTTTCCCCTCTCTAAATGGTGCCTCCAAGATTTGCTCGAAGACTACACAGTGGTTCTAGGCTGCTCGGATCGTTTCACAAAAAGCAGCGGAAACCGTCAAAAAAAGAACCCCTCCCGTTTACGCAATAAATTAAAAAAAGGGTGGAGAAAACTACAAGAAACAAGCGCTACACCTGAGAAGGGTCATAATCTCCAGAATGCGGCTTGGTTAACTTCGGCAGCAGAATGCTCAACGCTTGTCTTTGAAAACTACAGTGGTTTCCAATGTTATGGAGAGTTTCTCAAGTCGGGGGTTGCCTACATTCAAAACTGGCAGAGAATTATCGAAGCAGGGATGCCCATTGCGCTCTGGATGTGTAGTGCGCAATCCCCATGTCCCCAAGCTGGAGCAATCTTTCAACAACTCATCAATGGAACTTGTGTTGAGTTGATGGAGAAAATCCTTAATACTCGAAGGCAGCAGTTTTTAAATCAAGAAGCCTGTGTTGGGCTATTCTATGAAACGCCGGACTATACACCGGAGATCGTCTCGACTGCGCCCCGGATTGCCCCACCCCAACCCGCTAGCCCCGTCTCGAAGCCATGACTCAACTCTGGAAGTTTTTTCTGGGGAATCAGCAACCCCATCCCCTCACAGAAGCTCAAATCCCTGAGCCGCCGGCGTGGCGAACCTTTATGACCGATGAAGCGTTTGCGGCCCAGCGCGAGGCCAGTGAAACCCGCTGGAACAGCATTCAAGAACTCGCAAAACAAGACAGTCGCGGGCAAGAACGGGGGCAGAGCTTCCGGTTAGACGAGAAAGAAACCCAGGTTCTAAATATGGTCAATGCCGCAATTCATCTGCGGCGACCGTTGCTGGTGACCGGGAAGCCCGGTTCGGGGAAGACGTCTCTGGCTTATGCCATTGCCTATGAACTGGGTTTAGGGCGCGTCCTCTCCTGGCCCGTCAATGCCCGCTCCACGCTGCAAGATACCCTCTACCGTTATGACGCGGTGGCTCGCTTGCAGGATGCCCAACTGCAAGAACCACAGCCCATGGGGGACTATATCCGGCTGGGGCCCGTGGGCACCGCTTTCCTACCCTCCCATCTCCCTCGTGTGCTGCTGATTGACGAGATTGATAAATGCGATATCAATCTACCCAATGACTTGCTCAACCTCTTTGAGGAAGGCTGGTATGAAATTCCAGAGCTGGTGCGCTGCAAAGCTAAAGACCCTACTGTGGTGGTGCGAACTGCCGATCGCGACATCACGGCCCAGATTCAGGGGGGCTATGTTCTCTGTCGCGAGTTCCCCCTGGTGGTGATGACCAGCAATGGTGAGCGCGACTTTCCGCCTGCGTTTCTGCGACGCTGCTTGCGGTTAAAGATGCCTGACCCCAGCCAGAGCGACGTGATCCTCCAGCGAATTGTGGCGGCGCATCTCCAGCGCGGCCAAGATGAGGCGCGTTGGGCCCAGCTCCAGGCCCAAGCCACTCAGTTGATTGAAGCGTTCCAGGCCAAGAGTCGAGAGGAAACGGCTGATATTGCTACCGACCAGCTCTTGAATGTGGTTTATCTGCTGACGCGGGAGGTCAAACCGGAAGGAGACGACCGTCAAGAACTGCAAGACCTATTGCTCAAGGGGTTGAGCGAGGAGAACTAGCCATCGAACCGCACTTTTCACCCCCGCTGCAACACCTGATTGCCACCCTCAGCCAACGGCTTGACCTGACAGGCAAAGAAATTGCTGAGGTGGTCTGGTTGACGCTGCAAACGGATCTTGCAGCCCAGGATAGTTTTGACCTTGCCCCGCTGCCAGGACCTGAGCTAACTGGTGATGAGCTGGAGACAGAAGAATCAATGGGTTTCCCACCACCAGACATCGAGCTAACTGGTGATGAACCGGAGACAGAAGAATCAACAGTTTTCCCACCGCTAGACACCGAGCCAACTGGTGATGAGCTGGAGACAGAAGAGCCAGTAGGTGCTTCTCCAGTGGAGTCGCGATCTGCTCAACCGGAATCTGCTAAGGCAGAACTTGTCCCGGAACCTGTGCCAAAAGGCTCTTCATTCAAATTTCCCCAAAAATACAAGCCCATCCCAGTTCCCGATGCCCCAGCACTCTCCCAGTCGCTGCAGCTTGCCAAAGCACTGCGTCCCCTAGCGCGGCAGATGGCCGTGGGTCTGCCCAGCCGTTTAGATGAAGCGGCGACGGTGGATTGGGTTGCGGATACGGGCGTTTGGCAGCCGGTTTTAGCGCCTGAACAGAAACTCTGGCTGGATGTGGCCCTGGTTTTTGACCAAAGCCCTTCGATGGCGATCTGGCAGAAGGTAAGCCAGGAGTTGCGCCGTCTGCTCTCCCGGTATGGCCAGTTTCGGGATGTACGGCTTTGGACGCTGGTCGATGCTGGGCAGGGGCAGATTGACTTGGTGGCGAAGAATGGCAGACACCATCGCCGAGTGAGTTGATCACGGGCGATCGCCGTCGGTTGGTGGTGGTAATCAGTGATTGTGTCAGTGCGCCTTGGTATGACGGTCGGATGCGAGCCCTGATGCAGCAATGGTCGGCGCGGTTGCCAACGGTGATTTTGCAGGTCTTTCCGGAGCGCCTTTGGGGGCGCACGGCGCTGGGGCAGTTCACGTTGGTGAAGCTGCAAGGCAAGGCGGCGGGGCTCCCGAGTGATCAGTTGCGTCCTGTTGCTCGCTCTTATTGGGATCGGGCGGAGGTCGCCCAGAGTCAGACCCTGGAGACGATGAAAATTCCGGTGGTGACGGCGGAGCCGGATGCGCTCGGCGGGTTGGCGCAGGTGGTGGCGGGTTATGCCCAGGCGAGGGTGTTGGGCATTCTGTGGGAGGCGGAAGATTGGGATGAAGCAGATGAGGAGGATGATCTAGAGGAGGCGGAGGAAGCCCAGACTGTAGAGGACTGGGAGGCGTATCTGGAGGCGTTTTTGTTGCTCGCTTCGCCCCCGGCGCGAGAGTTGGCGGCTTGTTTGGCATCGGCTCCGGTGATTACGTTGCCGATTATGCGGTTGATTAAGCAGTCGATGTTGCGGCGATCGGCGACGGCGGTGCATCTGGCTGAGGTGTTGATGAGTGGGCTGTTTCGGGTGAGTGGCAGCCAGGCGCTGAGCTTTGAGAATGCGGAGCGGGTGGCTTATGAGTTGGTGGATGAGGCGGTGCGCGATCGGCTACGGGCGGGGACACGGGTAAGGGATGCGGTGGCGGTGTTGGAGCGGGTTTCGCAGTATGTTGCGTTGGGGTTGGGGCGATCGGTGTATGACTTTAAAGCCCTCTTGAAGAAGCCTGGAGAAGGTGAGACCGATGAAGAAGTTGAATTTCTCGATGCCTTTGCCACCGTCACCAGCAATATTCTTCGAGGCTTGGGCAGCGAGTTTGAGGAGATCGCCGATCAGCTCTTATCGCCAGATATTACTTCCCAAGAAGTTAAATCAGAATACTCTGGCTTCCCCCCCCTCGAAGACCTCCAGGTGATAGACGCTGATATTGTCTTTGAAGACGACGCGCAGCCAACTCGCCCCGCCAGTTCTCGGCTCATTGTGGTGAAACGGCTGAAAGTCAGAACACTCAAACCGATCGTGCTGAAGACCTTAGCGTTTGAAGCAAGCCCAGCGCCCCAAACAGCAGGCCCACCAACCAATGAGTCTGGTTTAGAACAGTTTGACTTCCGCATTGCCACTCTCAATCAACAAAATAATCAATGGGTCGTTGACTATCGACTGGGACAGGCTTGGCGATACGTTGAGAAAATCAAAACCCAGAGACTTTTGGTTTTCAGTAATAGCGCTGACCTAGAAATGGTGTTCATTCCTGGTGGGGAATTCTTCATGGGAGCCCCCAATAACGAGCCAGAATATCATAGGAGTGAATTCCCACAGCACCATGTAATGGTTCCCAGCTTCTTTATGGGACGCTATCCTATCACCCAAAGGCAATGGCGAGCTGTAGCAGCGTTCGATCCAGTAAAGCAAGAACTTGAACATGACCCCTCAATGTTTAAAGGAGATAACCGACCAGTGGAGCAAGTTTCCTGGGAAGAGGCTAAAGAATTCTGTGCTCGTCTCAGCCAACATACTCAGAGAGCATATCGATTACCCAGTGAAGCAGAATGGGAATATGCGTGCAGGGCAGTTGGCAGTGAAGAATTATCAGTAATCAATGGGGATTTGACTTTAGAGGAATGGAATAAACGGTTCTCTGAACCCTTTAATTTTGGAGAGATAATCACAACAAATGTAGCAAATTACAATGGCAGCGCTTTTGCCAATGGCTCTAAAGGAAAAAGTAGAGGAAAAACTAACTTAGTGGGGGAATTCAAACATGCTAATGCCTTTGGCCTGTCTGAGATGCATGGCAATGTTTGGGAATGGTGTCTAGACCGTTGGCACAGCAATTATCTAGGAGCGCCTAGAGATGGGAGGGCCTGGACAGAAGGAGATGATAATGTATTTGTATTGCGCAGTGGTTCTTGGTATAGTCATCCTAAGTTTTGCCGATCTGCGTCCCGTGACGGTAATCTACGCGACAATTATTATTCTGATATTGGATTTCGTGTTGTGTGTACTGTCTGAGAGCTGCCTTAACACTTTAATCTATGGCACTCTTGCCCTTTGCTACACTCTCATCAATGCCTTCAACACCTTACAAAATCAAAGAAGAAACACTGAATGTACCGTTCTTCCTCCAACCCTTAGCAGAAGGAGTTGATTTAGAGCTGGTGGAAGTGCCTGGAGGAGAGTTTGATATGGGTTCTCCACCGGAAGAGTTAGACAGAACAGAAGCAGAAGACCCAGTCCACCGTGTCAAAATTCCTAGCTTCTGGATGGGGACTTATCCGATCACCCAAGCTCAATGGCGAGTGTTGGTAGGGTTTGAAAAGGTAGAGAGAGAGCTAGAGCCAGAACCTTCTTATTTCAAAGGAGACAATCGCCCAGTTGAGCAAGTGAACTGGCACGATGCCAATGAATTCTGTCAGCGCCTCGCCAAGCACACCCAGCTCCCCTATCGTCTGCCTAGCGAAGCAGAATGGGAATATGCTTGCCGTGCTGGAACCATAACCCCTTTCTATTTTGGTGAGTCGATCACCACAGATTTAGCTAACTACTGTGGTCAGGATCGGGAAACTAATAACCGGACTTCTCTAGGCTATTACGGGCGAGGATCAAGAGGAGGATACCGAGAGGAAACAACACCTGTAAACTACTTCAATGCTCCCAACCGCTTTGGGTTATGTGATATGCATGGGAATATTTTGGAGTGGTGTCTAGATCGCTGGCATGGAAATTATGACGGAGCCCCTACGAATGGAAGTGCCTGGCTAGAAGGAGAAAGAGATTATTTTGTACTACGTGGTGGTTCTTGGAATAACGATCCAAGCAATTGTCGATCTGCTTACCGTAACCTCAATTCGCCCGAGGTTCGTGTCTACATCATCGGTTTTCGAGTCGTCTGCGCCATCCGAGAGCCGCCTCCTCTCTTTGCCTTATAGCCCTCTTGCGCTTTGCTCCACCCAACTGAAACTGATCCAGAATTATGGTTTCTGCACCACCTGAATCTCCTCAAACTCAACTCGGAATTGAGGAAGAACCCGCTAAAGTGACGTTTTTCTTAGAGCCTCTAGCTGAAGGTGTAGAGCTAGATATGGTGCAGATCCCTGAGGGTGAGTTTGATATGGGATCGCCCCCTGAAGAGTTAGACCGCACAGAAGCAGAAGGCCCTGTCCACCACGTCCAAGTCCCCAGCTTCTGGATGAGTAGCACCCCCATTACTCAAGCTCAATGGCGGGTTGTAGCCGGATTCGAGCAAGCGGAGCGAGAACTGGAGCCAGACCCGTCTAACTTCAAAGGCGATAACCGACCCGTGGAGCGGGTTTCCTGGGAAGATGCTGTGGAGTTTTGCCAACGCCTCGCCAACCATACCCAGCTACCCTACAGACTTCCCAGCGAAGCGGAATGGGAATATGCCTGTCGTGCCTACACAACAACCCCCTTCTACTTTGGTGAGACGATCACAACGGATTTAGCGAATTATCGGGGAACAGATCATAAAATCAATGACACAACAACTTGGCTGGGTTATTACGGACGAGGCCCGAGGGGGGAATACAGAGAGGAAACTACTCCTGTTGGCCAACTTAACGCCCCGAACCAGTTTGGTCTCCATGATATGTACGGAAATGTCTGGGAATGGTGTCTAGACTGCTGGCATGAAAATTACGACGGAGCCCCCACAGATGGGACTGCCTGGACAGAAAGCGAAGATAATGAATACGTACTACGTGGCGGTTCTTGGTTCCATCATCCGGGGGTTTGTCGTTCGGCGTGTCGTGCTCGTTATTCGCCCGGCAGTCGCTACAACGGCCTCGGTTTCCGTATTGTCTGTGCCCCCCGAGGACTGCCTTAACACTTTGCCCTATGGCACTCTTGCCCTCTGCGGAGCATAAAAAAATGTTGTGCTTTTTTCCTGCCCCCCTTCTCCTGGAATCGGGAGAAGGGGTTGGGGGAAGAGGGCACAGTAACCTGAGAATAAAGACGCTGCCCTCCCCACCCAACCAATGCCCAAAGACTCCGCCAGAATTCGTGGAACAACCCCACAGATTGACCAAGCGGCGACCCAGCTCAGAAAGCAGCAAACCCCAGCCGAAATCAAGTTATGGAAGGCGCTGCGGGGTCGCCAGCTTGCAGGACTGAAGTTCCGTCGTCAGCATCCTGTCGGGTCATTTATTCTGGATTTCTACTGTCCTGCCTGCAAATTAGTGGTTGAGGTGGATGGCGAGATCCACAATCAGCAACGGGACTATGACCAAGCCCGAACAGAAAAGCTACAGTCTTTTGGCTATCGGGTTCTGCGTGTGACCAATGAAGCGGTATTGAATGATTTGCCTGCTGTACTTGAGCGGATTGCTCAGGCGGCAGAAGGTTGAGCCCTCAACCCCCAGCCCCTTCTCCCAAGTGTGGGAGAAGGGGAGCAAGAGAGGGCGCTAGACATCGTTGTCTGCGCCCCCGGAGGTAGGGTCTAGGGCAACTGGAGAGAGGCTTTATGTGGAGCAGGTTTAGGAGGCGATCGCATTGAGTTAAGAATCACTCCCAACCCTTCCCCCCCCAACCCAGTGATTCCCCTCACCTCCACCAGAGAGACCGATCGCCCCTCAACCCCATCCGCCCCACTCTGCCACCGTTAGCCCCATCAATCTCAACACCCCCCAAGGTTCACAATGGGGGGTGCACCCCATCACGGGAAAAACGGGGCAAAACCAGGATACTGAGAAGCATAGAGAGAAAACCACCACGCTCCCAGCCCACGACCCATGCTTCAGCTCGAACTCCTCCCCGGCTCCATCTCCGCAATGTACGCTGACGTGGCTGAAACCCAGACCTTGACTCAAGCCGACCGTTACGGCCTACTGGCTGCCATCCTTACCGAAACCATTGAAGACGACGATCGCCGCGCCGTTGACCGCATCCTCCGCTCCGTATGTCGCGGTCGGCTGGCGATCGCTTAGTCCATCACAGCCCAGCCAAATTTCCAGTTTTCTCTCTTCTTGTGTAAAAAACCCAGCGATGAAGCTGGGTTTTTTGTTTTTCATCGCAGCGCGGCGATCGCCCTTGGCATTGGGTAGAGGGCGATCGCACTCTCTCTCCCATCCCGAATTTCCATGACTAGGTCGGGCACTTCAGCATCAGCACCCCCATGCCAGAACGCCCATTGTTACCCCACCGGCCCGTCATTCCTCAATCACGGTGCTCGCTTCAGACAGATTCAGACCCACACCTTCAGGTTGCGGCTCGGCGAGGGTTGCCGGGGCATCGAGGGAAAAACTGGCCACGATCGCCACCATCCACCACCAAAGCGTATTCACCGCTGGACGATACCAAACCGTATCAAAGAGTCCCTGAGCCAGGAGCCCCGTGCCAGCGGCGATCGCCGCCATCAACCAAAAGGCTTGCACATCGCGGCGATCGCGCAACTGCACCAACACCCGAATGCCATAGCTGAGGGTCAAAAACAATAGCCACATAAATCCGGCAAACCCCAGCCAGCCGATTTCGGCAATATGCTCCAGAAAAATCGAATAGGCCCCTAGAGCATTCTCGTAGCCTGTCTCGGCATAGAGGGGATAGATTTTTTTAAACACGCCATTGCCGGGGCCAATGCCAAAAACCGGATGATCTTGCGCCATTTTTCCCACTGCGTTCCAGACGTTGATCCGGTAGTTATTACTACTATCCTCTCGGCCCGCAAAGATGCTGGTGAAGCGGAGCCGGACTTTCTCCACCGCCACAATCGCGGTAAAGAGCAGGCCGCCAAAAGCGCCAAACACCAATGGCAAGAGCCAGCGTCGCCAGAAACGGGGCATCAGCGGCGCAAACCAAGCCCGCAGCAACAGGAAAAACATCCCCAGCATCATTACGGTGGCGATCCAGCCACCGCGACTGTCGGTATAGAAGAGACAGGCGGCATTGACCCCAAAAATGGTGAGGGCGAGGAGCTTGGGCAACCCGCCACGCCAGATAAAGAAGGCACCAATACTCAGGGCGATCGCCGGAATCAGATAGCTAGAAAGCAGGTTGGGATTGCCTAGATAGCTATAAACCCGTGTATCGTCAGCAAGAACCGAATTGGGGTCATTCCAGGTAGCCAACTGCTCGACACCATAGCGCTCCTGCCGGATGCCATAGCCTGCCACAACGAGGGAGATGTGCAGGTAAACCGTCACTAGCCCGTTGCGCCAACGGGGCGATCGCAGTACCTCAGCTCCTAAAACAAATAGAAACAGAAACAGGCTGAATTTAATCAATCCCATGAGGGCAATTTTCTTTTCTGGCGAGAAGGCGGTGGCGATCGCCATCAAGCCCCAATAGACCACCACCCCCCAATGGATCGGCGTGATCCGACTCGCTTGATTATCCGAGAGCGTCAGCAGCACCCAATAGGCCCCACAGGTGATTAACAAAACCCCCACTAAGGCGGTATCCGAGAAGGGGGCAAACCCGAGCACGATCGCCATCAGAATCGCTCCCCATGCCTCGGCCCATTGCAGCAGCCAACTCCCGGTGCGCCAATGACGCAACAGGCCGACCAAACGATGCAATAGGCTGGCGCTCTGCCAACGCTCTAGGGGGAGCGGGTGTAGCGTCAACCCCCGCCAAGCCGTTTCAATCATTGCCCCAATCATTCGCCCATGGCGCTCCGCTTCAGGTCGAGGCTCATTATATCGGCAAAGGAGAAGCTGTTTGTTGTCGCCGAATCATTGCCACGTCAAAGCAAAATATTACAAAACGCAATATATATATTAAGATAAGTAAATACTTGAAGGGTGTTGGGTGCGGCGATCGCCGCTGAGGCGAGGAGCGAGCAACCGCCATCGAACAGCTTCGCCCACCATTATTGACACCTTATAAATTCATTCTATCTCTGGAGGCTCACACGGTTCCAATGATCAGCTTTATCAAAAATCTCACGAAAAAGAAAGAGGAAGGTGACTTCTACCTCGAACTCGATGATTCAGCGCCGGTCCTGGCTCCTGAATCGGCTCCTGAACCTGCACCCACTATACCGGTCACGATTGCTTCACCTTCTGAACCTGACCCCGAACCGACTGCTGCATCTACCCCAACGCCTGCACCTGCACCTGCCCCAGCACCTGCACCCGCCCCAGCGCCTGCCGCCCCTGCCCCGGTTGCGTCCGACCCCGCTGCGATTATTGCCGCCGCTGTCTCGCAGCCGACGCCAGTTGCAGCAGAGAAAGCATCAGAACCCACCTTTGCGCCCGAGTATTTTGGCACGACGACCACCTTCGGTAAGCGCAAGCCGGGCCGCAGTATGATGATGTTCCGCGAGATGGCCAGAAAAGTACGCCGTTAAGGGCTGCTTGGGCTGACGCGGTTTAGTTGTAAACTCTCACATTATGTCCCTCTGTCCTAAGGTGTAGGGCGGAGGGATTTTAGACAGAAGCTGTAGAAAGATATCTCTTGTCCCAGCCGCACCCCCCCTCAAATTGAAGCAGTTCAACACAAATCTCCGCCATGACCGAACTGTTGCAACAGGTGATTACCCAACTCCAACACCTCCCACCTGACGATCAAGACCGCATCGCCCATCGCTGGCTCGATGAACTAGAAAAACTCACTGCGATTCATGCCTACGACAGGGCTAAAGCTGCGAATGACGAAATTATTCCTTTTGAACAGGCAATACGTGAGATTGAGAGCGCATGAGCTATTCAATCAATAGTTTGTGTAATGCCGTGGCACACCTTAATTGGTGTAATAGAAAATCCTGTAGGGGCAATCCCCCCTTGGTTACCCTGATATGTTGGTGACGGAGAGTGGATCGGTAGGTGGCCGAAACCAGGGCAGGCACGGGGGCACTACCCCTACGGGAGTTAATGAAAAAATCCTAATGCACATTTTTAGCTGTGCCACGCCAATACATTCTAAATGTTAATGCAGAAGGAAAAATTTTATCTATTTCTTGCTCTTTTTGTTCTTCTTTGGTACGCAATTCTAGCAAGAATTAGAGGACAAATATCTATATCTCCAGAAACCCGCTTCTCTCTCCTCTGGGTACAAATGGGATTTACGTATTCCGTTTTTATTTTTATTGCTGTTCATTCGATAGTAACAACCAGCAAGTAAACAATGAGACTGACAATAGTGATTATCTTAATTGATCCCCAACTGGAGGTCTAGTGACTCAACCTTCTTTGAATGATCGTCTCACCGGCGGACTAATTGGCTTATTGGTGGGAGATGCATTGGGAGTTCCCTATGAGTTCCATGCACCGGAAACCATTCCCGCCCCCGAGTTGATTGAATATCGTCCCCCAACAGGATTTACGCGATCGCACCCCGGTATTCCCCCTGGCACTTGGTCCGATGATGGCGCTCAAGCTCTGTGTTTATTGGCGTCATTGCTCGATTGCGATCGCCTGGACTTAAACGACTTCGCAGGGCGGCTGCTGCAATGGTATGACACGGGCTATTTAGCCGTGGATGGGGTGGTCTTTGATATCGGCATCACCACGGGCGAAGCCTTGGCTCATCTGCGGCAGGATGTTGCCCCGGCCCAAGCCGGCCGGGATGACGTTTATGCCAATGGCAATGGTTCCCTGATGCGGGTTTTGCCCCTAGCACTCTGGCATCGGGGCAGCGATGCCCAACTGGTGCAGGATGCACAGTTGCAGTCCTGTGTCACCCATCGGCATTTGCGATCGCAGGTTTGTTGTGCACTCTACTGTCTCTGGGCAAGGCGGATTCTTGAAACCCATCCTGAGCCCTGGCCCAACGCGGTGCAAACATTACGCCAAATTTATACAGCAGATGCAGCGGCCATTGAAGAGCTGGAATGGTCGATTCGACCCGATGCGCCACCGGAGGGTCAAGGCTCAGGCTATGTGGTCGATTGTCTGCGATCGGCTCGCTGGGCTTGCCAGGCTAAGACCTACATTGAGGTCGTGCGCTCAGCGATTCAGCTGGGTAAAGATACCGATACAACGGCTTGTGTGGCGGGAGGAATTGCCGGCCTACAGGGCGGGGTTAAGGCAATTCCGCAGCCCTGGCGAGAGGGGCTGCGGGGTCAGGCGCTATTGCAGCCGTTGTTGGCACGGCTGTTAGAGCGCTACATCTGAGAGGTGACTATTACTTCTTGCGGTTTTTCAAAACAGCACCCGCACCGAGGGCTAAGCCAGCTCCAATCATGGAGAACGGCTCAGGAACAGCTTCAGTGGTCGGCGGTGCAGCGGTGATGCGGGCGTAGAGGTTCGCCCCGGTGGTGCCGCCTTCTTGAGAGATGAGTGAATCGACTAGACCACTGCCGTAGTTGTTGCTAAAACCAACCAGCTCTAAGGTGTAGCTCGTACCTTCGTATAGGAAGCTCTGAGACGGAATGGCATTGGCCCAGGTGATCTTGTCAGAGCAACCGTAGTTGGTCGTGGTGACATAGGGGCAAACGGATTGCTGATTCAACGTTTCATCGATCGCCATGGTGTAGTTGAAGGTCTTGGTTCCCATGGCGGCAAAGTCTAACCCGACGGAGAGGTCAACTTGGCTGGGCGCACCACCCGAAAAAATGGTGTAGTTGTGGTGACTGAGAGTGCCAATCTCAAAAACCTGGTCAACGCCAACGTTTAAACCCGAGACGCCTTTAAAGCCCAGACCACTCTTGCCACCTGTGGGGGAATTGAAAGCTGTACCCCAGCGAATTTGCTCTTCACCGGTGAGGGACTCACCCTTGAGGCTGCCGTTGTAGTTGTAGTCAAAGGAGTGACCGCCGACCGGGTTGCTCCAATCACCGGAGGTGTTGAGCAAAAAGGCATTGGCATCGGGGGCGATCGCACCCATGCCGAAGGTTGTCAACGCCGCGCCACAGAGGCCAGTGAAAAGTTTGGTGACAGTCTTCGAGTTCATCGTTTAAATCCCTCCCTAGGATTAATGTTGTGTTGAAACGATTCAGAGACAGTAGTGCAGCCCGTGTTGCTTGATACAGAATACCCTAAGCATTATGGCTGGTTTTTAAAGGTTCTGTAGAGATCGGTGTTGTTTCTGTAAAGTTTCCGTTGATTTATCGATTTCAGAGAGAAAAACGATCGCCACAATGCTTACTGGGAAAGCATCTCAATCAAAAAAGATACCTTGAAAAAACAATAAGTTTAGACCGTAAAAATTACTTTTAGGGAAGGAAAATAAGCACCAACCGCTCAAAACTCCTCAGTATTTTGTCTCAAGCAAAGATAGTAGATTATTCTCCAAGCAGAGGAATAAGTTAACGTGAGTTGCGGTTAAGCGAGACGATCGCATTCCTCAAAGCCCTAAAATCTCGTTGTCAAACCCGGTTGTCAGGGGCCCAGCCCCCCGACACCTCCTGCTGAGGGGGAAATTGCCCCCTCAGACTCCGGCAATATCGGAGCTAGTATTATTGGTTCTGCTGAGTTTCGACCATCTTTCGCAATGCCTACTTATCCAGAACTCACGTTAAATTAGGGATCATCAGACTCGATTTCAACCGGCCCCTACAGGAATTCTTCCTACAGCTTAATTGATGCATTCGGAAATCCTGTAGGGGCAATCCCCCGTGGGTGCCCTGGTGTGTTGCGTGGCAGAGGGTTGAGCGGTAGGCGGCAGAGACTCAGATCGAATTTGGCTGGCAGAGAATCGCCCTAGTCCCTAGCGGAGTGGCTTCATGACCCGTAAGCGCAGCTCTACCTCTTCGATCAAGTTATTGTAAAGGGCACTCTCCCGCAGCAAGAGTTGCAGATCTTGGGCGCGATCGCCCGCTCGCTCAAACCACAAGCTGCTGGCCACCAGATTAGTCTGCACCAGTTCAAAATCGACATCCATATAGAGTCCTAGGGGAGTATTGGCCGCACCCTTGGCTTGCCATGCTCGGTTCAAGCGGCGGGAAAACATCTGCAAACCACTCGGGGTGATGGCCCGCACATGGGTTGGATCATGGACAAAATTATCGTGACGATGGTGGGGGACGATGATATGCACGGTGGCATCGGGCTCGGCTACCCGGTACATTTCCTGAATAATTTGCAAGTAGGTCTCGGTCTGCTGCCCTAAATGTTCGAGCACATGAATCAGTTTGATTTCGCTGGCACTGTTGTTGTCCCATGGCCAGGGAAAGGTTTCAAGATCCCAGTGCAGATCCGGTTCACCATATTTATCAACGTTAAGGTAGCCGTCTAAGGGACGTTGACCCGAGCCGAGGTTGAGGCGGAGAGACATACTTAAAGGTAAAGGGGTTTGCTTGCTGTGCCACAGATGCACCGCTCAAAGCCAGATTAACGGCTTCTGGCTTGTGAGCAAAACCCAGACTCAATCACAATGGATCGATTGAATCGAACTCACCCGACCACCGCTTTCTCTATTCCCCACCGCCATTACCAAAATTGCAACCGCCCTTGCATTTTGCCAATCTTACTGTATTATTTGTAGTATGCGCATTACAAAAACGTGCGCTCGGGTTCAACTCTTTACAATGCCATGGTTCGGGTTCTGCATACCCGTCCGGTGCAGGGGGCTCCATTGCCTCGCTGTATACCGCAGCGTAACGAGAGGGATCTTGTCGATTAGTGCAGTGGATAGCACGTTGGACTCTTAATCCAAAGGACGTCGGTTCAAATCCGACATCGACCGCCAAGTTAGCCTAGAGGTAAGGCATCAGTCTTAGAAACTGACTATCACAGGTTCGAATCCTGTACTTGCAACCAAAACGTCCCTTTTACGGACACCTCGTTTGTAACGAGACCTTTTTCTACACAAGAAAAGTTGAAAATTTCTCTGTGTTAGACCGTTTATGCTCTGCTGTTTTGGATTCCGGCTGATCGTGTCTGCGGACACGATCAGCAGCAAGGAATCGCTTGTAGCCCAGGTTCAAGTGATCAGCCAGAGTGCTGGGGTGGCGATCGCCGTAATGTCCCTTCTCCAACTGGAGAATTGTGCAGGACGCGATCGCATATCCGGCATTTGAACCCATATCAGGGGTTTGTTTTTTCCCCGTTGTGGGTGCTTAATCTCGCTCTTCACTGTCCTGAGTTCCGCTGAGGACTTGTGGTATCCGGAGCAGTAGAGCATTTCCAATTTTTTAGCGGTTTTTTTTATCCGCCAAGACTCATGTTTGGACTATTCAGAACGTTTTACATCAAGCCCCATGAGCGAGGACTGCTGTTTTATCGCAGTCACTTCCAAGGGGTATTAGAGCCGGGAACCCACCGTCGAATGGGGTGGCATTGGAATGTCAAAACGTTCGACCTCAACCAAGCCCGGCCCACCATTGACAACCTCGAATTCCTATTACAAACCCATACAGATCTGCTCAGTCAGTATTTCACCGTGGTTCGCACGGATTACAACGAGGCGGTGCTGGTGCAGACGGGTCGCAACTGGTCCGTGGTGGGAACCCATGCCCTAGAAGTTTATTGGCGGGGTTTGCATGCGGTGCAGGTGCATCGTTTTAACCTCGACGAGAGCATTGAGCTGCCCGAAGCCTTTGTGCAGCCCTTGCGGCGCTTCACCTGGACACTGATTAAGCTGGTGCGGGTGGCTGAAGCGCAGATTGGCTTGCTCTACGATCGCGGTAACTTTGTGCGACCCCTAGAGCCCGGTGATTATGGCTTCTGGACGGTACGCGGTGCGGTGGACGTCAAGCTCTACGATCGCACCCTGCCAATGCCCAGCTTCCCCAACGATGAGGTGCTGATTGCCCAGCATCCGGAGTTTGTGGCTGCCTATTGCGAGGCGGTGCAGCTGAGTGATCAGGAGGTGGCGATCGCCCGTCACAAGGGTAAGGTGATCGCGATTTTGCCCCCCTGTAGCCGTAAGCTCTTTTGGCAAGGGGTGGCGATCGAGGTGATCAACCTCAACACCGACGGCGGTAAGCTCCCCACCCGTCTAGCGAAGGAGCTCACCCGGGGTCTGCCAGAAGTAACTCGCTTGATGCAAGGTGGCATCCTCTCCACAGAAGTGCCCGCCCAATACTTGGGTCTCTTCTACGAGAACGGTGCTTTCCAGCACACCCTAGAGCCGGGGCTCCATGCCTGGTGGACCTTTGGTCGCTCGTTGCGTACCGCGAGCATTGATCTGCGGCTCCAGACCCTGGAAGTTGCGGGCCAGGAGATCCTCTCTAAGGACAAGGTGCCCCTCCGCCTCAACCTCACTGCTGGCTTCCGGATCATGGACCCGGTGACCGCCCATGCCCAGCTTCAGGACATTGAGGGCTACCTCTATAAGGAGTTGCAGTTTGGTCTGCGCTCGGCTGTGGGGACTAAGACGCTGGATGAGTTGTTGGAGGATAAGGGGGCGATCGATGTCACGGTCTCTGACTACATCCGCGAGAAGGTTGCTGAATACGGCATTGCGGTGCAGTCGGTTGGTGTCAAGGACATCATTCTGCCCGGTGAGATGAAGACGATCTTGGCGCAGGTGGTGGAGGCGCAGAAGCTGGCCCAGGCGAACGTGATTCGTCGACGCGAGGAGACGGCGGCAACCCGCAGTATGCTCAACACCGCCAAGGTGATGGAGAACAACCCGACGGCGCTACGGCTCAAGGAGCTTGAAGTGCTAGAGCGCATCGCGGACAAGATCGAGCGGATCAATGTCAACGGTGGGTTGGATAGCCTCTTGACGGAGGTGATCCGGATTGCACGGGAGTGAGTTGAGTGCTTGTTAAACTATGGGGATGGATATGAATATTCATCCCCTTTTCTAAGGTCGTTTATTATAATCAACAGAAAAGCTATTTGATCGAAAATAAATCAAAACAGCACAATTTTCTTGCCTTACAATCCACATCAAAATGACAAAAATGCAGCTTCACTATTATGATCAATCTCACAAATTCTATCTCTATTCTGAAGAGATAGAAGATATTCTTGAAGAAGATGCAAGACAAGGTCTTGGAATACCAGCGTTCTCTACAATATTACTTCCGCCGCTAGAGCAATGCAAAGACAATGAAATCCCAGCATTTGAAAATAATAACTGGCGAATTGTCAAAAATGTTTTTTGGCGACCAAAAATAGAAGAGATCAATTATGACGCAGGCCGTTCAATTACTACATTTGAATTTACTGAGCTGAACCCACATGATTTTATGGGTTTTCCGTCAATGCCACAGCTCTGCAATACATTTTTGGTGAGTATGAGAATTTGTCAATCAATTTCAATTATCAACAATAAGTTTTCTCAGTGTCTTGAAATCCATAAGGCTATCTTGCAAGATCAAGTAGTTGGTGCGACGTATTCTCTTCAAGGAAATAGTAAAAACTTTATTCTCTCTCCAATTTATGAATTCAAAACAGAGATGGAATTGATCGTTTACTTAATGAGAAGGATTTTGGACTCATTGGTTCAACTGATTGATCTCATGGTTCATTTTTCCGATTTTGAGAAAACGAAGAAACTGACTCATGAATCGATAGGCTCAGTGCTCTCTCCAAAAGTAAAAAAAACTCTAGTCAAACAGATTATACTTGGCGACGAAAATTATGAGAAAGATACAACGGGATTCCTGGGAATTCTCAACGACTTATTCAATGGTTTTAAGCATTCTCTAATGCATGATGAGGTATTTGGTCAAGTAGGGGTCGATTTCCCCACATTTACTGGCATTCTTGTTAAACATGCTGATCACGAAAGAACAATACAATATCACAACCATAATGCTTATCATCTGATGATGGGATTTCAAGATTGTGTGACCAGAATCTTAAGAAATAAAGAAATTTATAGGACGAGTTGTAAGGAGTAGTAGAGGGTGTTAGGCAGTCATAATTTGGTGCTCACCTCTACCATTGAAAATCTGCCGCAGAGCACCAATGGGTTTTGTAGTATTGCTGTAGGTTGGGTTGAACGGAGTGAAACCCAACACTTCCAATGTGTTGAGAGATTTATCCCTTGTTGATCTAACCTACCATTTAAGGTGCTTTAGGCAGTGGTAGGGTGCGTTATGCAGTCATGATTTGTGCCACCTCTACCATTAAAAATCTGCCGCAGAGCACCAAAACCCATTGGTGCGTTACGCAGGGAATCAAAACTTCTGATTTGTTATTCGAGATCTTTGACCTGCTAACACACCCTACTGCCGTGACACAGCTAAAATGGTGCAATAGATTACTAGGGGGTAAATCCTTCAAAGCATTGGCGGTGTTGGGTTTCGCTCCGCTCAACCCAACCTACTCCAATACACCAATTAAGGTGTGCCACGGCACTACTATCATGACACAGCTTAATGTGTGCATTAGAAATCCTGTAGGGGCAATCCCCCCGTGGTTGCCCTGGTGTGTTGCGTGACGGAAGGTGGATCGGTGGGTGGCCGAGACCGGGGTAGGCACGGGGGCACTACCCTTACGGAAGTTGATGCACAAATTCGATTGCACCTTTTTAGAGGTGCCACGGCACTACGAAAATTAACTTTTTTTGTCATTCGAGATCCTTAGCCTGCTAACACCTCCTACAAAAACCAACTTTTGTCGATGGAATGCGGCGATCGCCAACCATGACCCAAGCCAACACACACCCTCACCCATTAGACTATTATCTCAATCTCAAATACCCAATGACGGTTTATCCAGAAGAAGATGGAGGATATGTGATTTTGTTACCTGACTTGCCCGGCTGCATGACACAAGGCGAAACAATTGAAGAAGCCCTAGCCAATATTGAAGAAGCCCGACAATTGTGGATTGAGACTGTTTACACCAGTGGAAAACGAGAGATTGCGCTACCCTCCCGATTGGAACAGAAGGTTTAAGTCGTAGAGTGTGCTAGGCAATCATGATTTGGTGCTCATTTCTACCATCAAAAATCTGCCGCAGAGCACCAAAACCCATTGGTGCGTTACGCAGGGAATTAAAACTTCTGGTTTGTCATTTGAGATCTTAGACCTGCTAACACACCCTACACTTTTGGATGCGACGCATGATTCAAAATCGGGAAAACCTTGTAGAGTTGAATCATGATGAAGCTCAGCAAGACTAAAGACGTATGAGCGTTGGTTTCGGGGGGTGCGCGATCGCCAGGCCAAGGCTCGTATCAACGTTCGAGTCAATCGTTTGCTGTTGGGAAACCCCGGCGATGTGAAACCTGTTGGCGAAGGCGTTTCTGAACTACGGATCAACTACGGCCCCGGCTACCGAGTGTATTTTGTCCAACGGGGTCAAGAAATCGTTATCCTGTTGGCAGGTGGAGACAAACGAACTCAAGCCCAAGACATCAAAACGGCCCAGAAGTTAGCACGAGAACTGTAGGAGCAAGCAGAATGGCGCAAACACAGGTTACACCGTGGGATGCAGCAGATTATCTAGAAACCCCAGAAGAGAGGGTTGCCTATCTTGAGGCCGTCCTAGAAGATGGCTGGCCACCTGTGGTTGCTTTAGCATTGAGTGATATCGCTCGTGCACAAGGCGTGACGGATTTCGAGCAGGATTCTGTGCTAACGGCAGATGGTGCTTTAGATTTGGATGCAGTATCACGGGTTGCTGATGAATTGGGTTTACGTTTAGCAGCGATAAAACAATAGTAAGGTGGGCAAAAGTAACGGTCTTAAAACTGAATTTAAAACGCATCAATATTTGCCCACCCTACACCTTACAAAGCAGAAAATTATCCGCTGGGATCTAAAGCATGAACTGTATTCTGATCCATGGGATGGGCCGCACCCCTCTCTCCATGTTGCTGCTGTACTATCGCCTTAAGCGAGCCGGCCATTGCCCCCATCTCTTTGGTTATAGTCCCGCGATCGCCGCCTTGCAACAGGTGAGCCAACGCCTGATCCAGACGATTGAGAGCATCACCCCCAACCAGCCCTATGCCCTGATTGGCCATTCCCTCGGTTCGGTGATTATCCGCACCGCAACACGCCAATTAACGCACCATCTGCCCCAAGCCTGCTTCTTCCTTGCACCGCCAATGGTGGCTTGCCAAGCTGCCCGCTTTTTTGCGCGATTTTGGCTTTATCAGCTCATCAATGGCGAGATGGGCCAGCTCTTGGCTCAAGATAAGTTTATGGCAGATTTAACCTTGCCCGCCAACACCAAAATCTACATTGGCATAGGTGGTCCTCAGGCTGACTGGCTGCCCTTCGGAACCCAAATCAATGATGGTATTCTGTCTGCTCAAGAAGCCGGTTTAGGGTTACAAACTCCGGTGATGACCGTCCCTGAGATACATACGTTTATCATGAATTCTCGGATGATTACTGAGGATATTATTAAGACATTATCCCAAAATTACTGATACAGCGGTTTTCATCAGCATGAGGTACGTTAATCTCCCTCAATCCCCCTTTGAAAGAGGGAAGTACTGTTCTCATACGTTCGCAAAAGGCCATAGACTGAAACCTGGATCATAGCGATCACAAAATTCAGTGATATACTCTTGAGAGTTGAATGGCTTTTAGAAATTATGCTCAGACTTTTAATGATTGTGTTGCTGATGGGTTTATGGGGATGTCAAGCAAATGTCTCAAACAACACAGAGTCTGAACAGGAAAATACGCCCGAAGAAAATGTAGAAGCCGAGTCCGCCAGTGAATCCGAAGCAGCGGCAGAGTCTGAACCGGAAGAAGATCCCAACAACCCACCCATTGACCTCAATGCAGCTTACGAGAAAATCGAATCAGGGATGGCGATCGCCGAAATTCAGGAACTTCTAGGGGAAGGTGAAACGGATGTTTCTAGCGATACCGGCGGCCTTGTGACGGCCTCCACCACCTGGCAATGGAACAATGGTGGTCTCAGTAGCCTCATTGTCACCACACAAAACGACAAAGTGGTCGGCAAGTCCACCGTGGTCTCCACTGAATCCGTTACGGATGCCGAGACTCCTCCTGAAATCACGATCAACGAAGCTTACGATCAGGTCACAGTCGGTATGACCCTAGAACAACTCGAAGCGTTACTCGGTAAAGGAGCGATCGGCGATCGCCGAGAATTTGCTGGGGTTGAAGACACAGACTATTGGTGGATTTGGGGGGAAGATCAAGGTAAGTTGACGGCAACCCTTAAGGGCGGCACCGTCAAGGGTAAATCCCGTGAGGGAAATACAGCTGAATCGGAAAATGTCTCCAGCGAGTCTGAGTTATCTGTCGCTGAGGCTTACGAAAAAATTCAAGATGGTGCCACCCTCGCCCAGGTGGAAGGATGGCTGGGTAAAGGGCATCAGACAAGTTTTACCCAGGATAGCGGAATCACAACGTCAGGGTATGCTTGGAATTGGCCAGCGGATCGCGGTACCCTGAGGCTCACGGTTCAGAATGGAACCGTTATTTTCAAAACCTTCGTTGGCCCAGAGGAATAATCTTTAGGGAACCTCGATTAATTGCTATTTTTGCGATTTCCGAGAGCTGAAACCACGAGAATTCGTTCTGCTTCAGCTCAAAATCTGGATTTTTCGAGGTTCCCTTTAGAACATCGTGTAGGGTGGGCTTGCCCACCAGCAGGGGATTGGGCTTCCTAGAATGTCTTAACCTACACTATCGCTGCTATAGCACACCCTAAGAAATCTGCTGATAGCGCTACAGTTTTGCCGATTGGCTATCCGCAGCATGGGTGTTTTGCTCGCCAGGTGGATCTTCTATTAACGGAGATGTTCCGGATTTCTCAACATCAATGCAGATAAAGATAAGCAGGGTTATAGGATAGACCATTCCATCTATCTCTGGTTTTGGTTGATTGGAGGTAGTCTGTAGGCTAATGATTTCATTCAAATATACTACCTTGGCGTTTACTCAAGCTGAGCATAACAGTTGCAAAGCTTGGACTGTATAGTGCATGTGAATTGCTTGACCAGATTAAACACCGCTATAGAATTGCAGTAATGGCTCGAAGCCATCTAGTTGCGTCACGTTGTGCGCCTAGCCCAATTGCTTGACTGTTCTTGATCGCTCAATAAAACGATGCATACTCAGAAGGATTTTCGTGGCTGGATATTTTTGGGTTTAGGAGGCTGTGCGGTTATTGCTTCCACCTTCGGCATTTTGAGGTTGAATGTCTGGTCTGATCGAGCTGCGGCACAAGAACATAATTTGCAACAGCTACAAACGGTTGCCAATCGCTTGGATGCATTGGAGTGGAAAGCAATGGCACAAAAAACAGTCAATGCAGAATTAGAAGAGGCCATCCTTGAGCAACGGGAACAAGCTGAACTCACCCTGCAGTCCTTGTATAGTGCAAAAGAATTAGTCAATCAATTAGAGAAAGTGCAATCAGCATATGAGGCCTATGCAACTGCAGTCAATAAACTCTTTGATCGATTAGAGAAACAGGACTTTGAAGCAGCCATTGAGATAGATGAAACAGAAGTTGATCCAGGCTATTAACTTTTATATGACCAAATCGTCATAGCAAAACTAATGGCATCCGAAAAGTCAAAGCGACTCAGTTTCTTGGCAAACTTAGGTGCTGTGGCGATTACCTTCTCTTTGGTGGTGGTCATTGGCTTGTTGTTCCAGCGATACCTCAAGGCCAACCAGAAGATTCATCATCTGGTTATGGATGAGATGCGTCGTCGAGAACAGGGCTTAGAACAAGAACGGCAAGTTTTAGAGGATAAAGTCAGGGAGCGAACCCAAGCACTTCAGCAAGCGAATACAGAACTCGCCAATGCATTAACGGAGCTAGAACAATCCCAAGTTCAAGTGATTCAGAATGAAAAAATGTCGATGCTGGGTCAATTGGTTGCAGGCATTGCACACGAAATCAATAATCCAGTCGGATTTATTGCTGGGAATATCCAGCCTGCATTGGACTATGTTCAAGACCTCTTTGGTCTAATTGATCTATATCAAAAATACTACCCTGAACCCTCTGTAGATATCCAAGCAGAAATTGAATCAATTGACCTGGCATACATTCAAGACGATTTACCAAAACTAATTGGTTCGATCCAAGAAGGGGCAACTCGCATTCAAGATATTAGTACAGGTCTCAGAACCTTCTCTCGGGGTGATAATGCATCCCCGATCGCCTTTAATCTACATGATGGCATTGATAGCACGGTTATGATCCTGAAGCATCGTCTCAAGGCGAATGAAACACGACCAGAAATAGAAGTCATCAAAAACTATGGAGAATTGCCTGCTATAGAATGCTATGCTGGACAGCTTAATCAGGTCTTTATGAACATACTTGCCAATGCAATTGATGCAGTTGAAAGTTCAAATCAGAGCCGTGGCTTTGATGAAATCAAAGCCAATCCAAACCAGATAAAAATCACGACAAGTCTAGATCATGAGATGCAACTTGCGATCGTACAAATCAAAGACAATGGCGTGGGCATAGCAGATGAAGTCCAGAATAAAATATTTGACCACTTATTTACAACCAAAGCAGTTGGCAGCGGAACAGGCTTAGGTTTATCGATCTCCCGTCAGATTGTTATCGACAAGCATCATGGAAGCTTGACTGTCGATTCAAAACTTGGCGAAGGAACAGAATTTACAATCGCAATACCTATGCGATCAAATTCTGATTGTTAGGGTGCGTTAGTCGCCATACTTCACGCAGCCAATTCTTGTAGTTAATACCGACCCATCATGGTATTATCCGCTGGATGATCTACTCATGGGTTGCCGCTGACGATCGCGTCCACCCCGGCCAGCCATCTGGTGAAACCTGCGCTGCTGTCTTAAAGGTATCGCAGCTTAGCGCCACTCCCAGCCATTGCCCCAACGTTTGCAGATCCTGGTCAAAAATCGCCTTGACCTTAGCTTGGTTTTCTGGCGTGAGTTCCGGACGCTTTTTCATTTGCCAGAGGCTCTTGATGCGATCGCGCACCCCCTGAGGGATCAACCGTTTGCGAATCGTGCTGAGGACTGGGGCATGGACGATCAGATCTCGCAGGGCATTGCGGCGCATCCGCTGGCTAGACACATTGGAGCGCTCCAGATCCTGCCATTGGGGCGGGTTGGGGTAGCCAATAAATTCACAGACCCGCTGGAGTTCCTGCTCGGGTGCATGGCAAAACTGTTCAAAAAAGATCGGCAGCACGCGATCGGGGCCAAAGGCTTGGAGATAGGGCTCAATTTGCCAGCTATAGCGACCGTAATCGATCAGTTCCGGATGCTGCTCGATCGCCGTATTGAGATCGACTGAAATCACACATTGCGTCCATTCATGGATGTAGTGAGAGACCAAGCGCTGAATCGGATGGCGCATCATGTAGATGAGTTTGAGATCCGTGCCGAAGTGGGCTTGGATGCGGGCGATCGTCTCTGGATAGGTGGGTAACTTCGTGTAGTGGGTGCTGGCCTCACCACAGAGGTTACCCGACTTAGCCGAGGCAAACAGGTTCCAATACCAATCAATGCCTTGAGCATAGATCGGATCATCGCTAAAGAAGTTCGGCTCCTTCGGCGTGGGCATAAATACATTCGGCTGGGCAACGAGCTGCTCATACAAGCTGCTGGTGGCGCATTTCATCGCGCCGATGATGATGAAGCTGGGGCGAGAATAGGAGGACATAGTGAATGAAATGGGATCAAGAGAGTCTCTTTATCAATAGGGTTTGCTCAAACAGTCATGGGTAGAAGCGGTGAAGAAAAAGGCAGCGGTGGGTCAGTACAGTGAGGGGCTGTAATGATTGAAAGGCTCTAATTCAAGTACAGAAAAGGTTACAGCCCCTCGCCATTTTGTGGATTCGAGCGGATTATCGCTACTCTTTCAATCGCCAAACCACGTTGCCGTCCTCATCTTGTACGGCAACCTCAATCGTCTCTACATCACCGTCTTCGGTTGCAAATGTACATTCAAAGGTTGTACCGGGTTCTTCCTCGCGGTAAGGGGTTTCCTCGCTACCACAATCTGCTGTTCCGGTGAGTTCAGCATCTGTGAGCAGCGTAGACTCGATGCTCTCTTCAATCCCAGACAGGAACAGTCCCTTGGTGCGCCAATCAAACGTTTCGGTTTCCGGATTAGGAAAGACCTCCACAGAAACGAGCGCACCCCCTACGGTTGAGACTTGGCAGTCAAAGGGTTGCGCGTCCTCCAGGTTGGCTTCTGCCGGACAAGCGACCGACGCCACTGCATCTCCTGTTTGCTCCGGGAAGCTCGTTATGAGCACCGCTTGAACCCCGGCTGCAAATGTGCCTTCGGGAGCGGGTTCAAGGGTAACGGGCGCGTCCTCGGCTGCCGTTGCTGCGTCAACGGCTTCGGTCTCTGTCTCACTCGCGGGTTCTTCAGTGGTGTCTTGGGCTGTGTTGCAACTCACCAGCCCTAAGCCCAAAATGAGGACGAATACCCAATGCAATTGCCATAATCTCATAGTTTCCCCTTTATCGTCTTCAAGATGAGGGTATAACAAGGGTTGCACAACCCCAAAGAGTGAAACTCTAGCCAACACGATACACCGTACATCTAGACCTTATACCAAATCCGCAAAGCATAGGGAGAGATAAACTACTGATTATTCCTCGGGCAGGCGGGACGCAGATTCGACAAGCTCACTGACCACCTGCGCTACGGGTTTCTGCGCTCAATAGCCTGTAGCGCGGGTGGTTGCTGAGC
>JBCDEB010000096.1:0-27659 GCA_039180005.1 Cyanobacteria bacterium P01_G01_bin.54
CACCCTAAATCCCTCTCCCATGCTGGGGAGTGGGAATTTGAAGCTGGCTCCCCTACACCAATTTTTGGGAGATGGGGGTGGGGTTTGTGGGCAATATTGGCAAAAGTGGGATACTCCCAGAGCTAACGGCACAGCATCAGAACAGTTAGCGATCGCCTGCTCCGGCACTTCTTGCACCCCCCGGCTGGGTCGCTCTAGCCAACGCAACCCCTGATGCCCCATCATCCGAGCAATTTCCCGCCCCTGATCAAATTCGCCAATTCCCTCAGTATCATGCCATTGACGATAGGTGTAAACGCCAGGGGGTTCTTAAGTCAAGGTGTCCGGATCAACGCCCAATGCACGGAGCTTCTCGACTAGTTTGGCATTCTGTTGTTCTGCGGCATCTGCCCGTTGTTGCTGAGTCTCTGCTCGTTGCTGCTCAGCATCTGCTCGTTGTTGTTGAGCTGCGGCGGCTTCTTCCGGGGTCGGCACTAGCTCGCTCGCTGGGGTGAAAAAGCGCAGTTGGCTCTCTTGCACACCGAGATATAGCTCCAGTTGCTGACTCCAAAGCCAACCCTGAGCTGTGGGTTGCACGGGGTCATAGCGACCGCTGGTGAGGCAAAAGCCCTGGAGTTCCAGGGTTTCGGGGTCAAACCAGAAATATTCTGGGGTGCGGAAGGTGTTTTGGTAGAGATCTTTCTTGAGTCCGCGATCGGTTTTGGCCGTTGAGTCCGAGAGCAATTCAACAATCACATGGGGATATTTGCCGTTTTCTTCCCAGACTGTCCAACTGCGCCGGGGGCGTTTTTCAGTATCCAGCACCACAAAGAAATCGGGCCCGCGAAAGTCTTCACTTTTATTTTGGTTGGAACTGTAGAAAACGGTCAGATTCCCCGCCGCAAAGTAATCATCCCGATCTTGCCAGAGCCAATTGAGACAATTAAGCAAGAGGATCAGTTGGTGGAGGTGTAGGGTACTTTCCAAGGGCGGTTCATCACTCCAGCGGTTCAAGAAGGGCACAGCAACGGTTTCGTCCACTGCTTGACCCAGACCATTGGGCTGGGGGAGGACGGTATTGGGCTCGGCGGGGCGGAGCGGGGTTGAGGAGGGAGACATAGGGGGTGACTCGGGCGATGGCTGGGTAAGATGGGCGATCGACTGTTCTGTTGATTCTATCGCCGATGCAGGGAAGATGTGGATGAATTTGTGTAGCTGCTCGTTACCGGGCTCTGCCCGATAATGCTCTCCAAAATCTGCCTCTAGTCATAGATCCGTTCAAAAAACCACAGGTGGCAAAGCTGCAATATGAGAGGAGCTGCATAATATTGTGATCATAGGGGTGATATAGATTTATAGAAGAGTATCTTTTTTGTAAGTCAGGAGCATGAATATGGATACCAGAAGTGCATTATTAATCGTTGTTCTGAGCTTATTGAGTACATTTGTGATGACTCAAGCCGCCAAGGCGGCAGTGCTCAGTTTGGATTTCAATAGTGGATTAAGTAATTTCTCTGGAGGGGATTTGTCATTCAGTGATGCCAATGGCTTTGAAGTGACGTTTACAGATGACAATTCAACAGGTTCTGTTGGAGGTGATGCTGACGGTGTGCATATTACTAATCTTAATCATGGCAATATCAAAGTGGGTAGTCCAGATGATTTTGTTTTAGGTGCATTCAATTCCTTTTCTGGAACTGTAAATCCTCATAGTAGTGGGATTGTTGCTTTGTTTAGTCAAGGCGTTGAGTCGGTTTATTTTTTTGACACTGACAATGATGGTACCCATAAGCATCTATTTGCTTTTAATGAAATTGGAGAGCTAATTTATCAGAGTGCCCCCGGAACTCGGCAGACTTTTTTTGCCGATACGACCATGACAACGGGTAATTCATTGATCTATTCAATCGAGTTTGATACAAAAAGTGGGACAGCAGGTGGTTCATTTGATGGTACGGTTTTTACAATTGATGATTTTCGTGTTGAATATTCAACAACATCAGTTCCCGAACCTTCCACGATACTAAGTTCAATGGGAATTATCAGTCTTGCTACTTTTTTGCATAAAAAATAACTCACCAATAATCTAGGCGGCAGAGCCGCAAATGATGCATATCATGGCTCTGCCATGACATAAGGAGGCAGATTATTTTTGAGGTGTACACGAAGACTTCACCACAAGCTCAACTGCTCATGCTTAAACGTCTCCGGTTTGTTTTTGTGCGGCTTAGCGATCGCCACCCCCTCACTCCTCGACTGAATCGCCCCTTGTTCCTGACGCAACCAATAGTCAAACACCAGCGATCGCCCATCGGCCGGCACCGAAATCTGATAAACCCGGATGCGTTTTTTCTTTTTGGAACCGGGTTGCACCACATTCTCACAGCACACCTGATTGAGTTTATAACCAATCTTTTCTAGCAGCCGCCGCACCACTACGATCGGTGTGGAGTTTTTCGCCAGGCCAATCCCTAAAATTGCTTTAATGCCGGCCCGGTTTGCTAGGGCGATCGCCTGCAATTGCAGCAGATCGGCATCGGTGCTGCGCAGCTCTCGGCCCGGATCTGCCAACAACACTGGAATGCCCAGACGCTCCATCACACCCACTACGGCCCCGAGCTGCGACTGGTTAAAGTCCGGGCTAAAGATCGCCCCCTCGCCTTGCAGGATGAGGGTCTGGGCGATCGCCTTGTCCCGCTCCTTAAGGTAGAGCTGCCCCACGGTGAGGTAATACTGCAGCCGCAGCTTGGGATGCCAGTCCTGGTCATCTTGCTGGACGAGTTCCGGCGTGACGATCTGGCCATAGCGATGGTAGAGGTCATGCTTGCGCACCTGCCGCCGTTGCTCCGGAGTTTTGGCCAGTTGCTTTTTGAGTTGGCGGTGTTGGGCTTTCGTAATATCGGCTGCAGCGGCGATCGCCTCGCATTCAGCTTGATAGTTGCGATCGCGCACCTCAGCAACCGCCTCACTCAGTGTGGGTTCAGGCGCTGTCGATTGCTGCGGCGCAATCTCAGACGCAGAGACAGCCGCCGCAACCTGAATCTGATGCCCTTCGGCGGCCAAGGCCCCTAGCACCACCGTGCGATAGTCCGCCATCGCTGCGTTACAGCGCACTGCCAACCGGGCCCAGCAGAGCAGGGATTCGGCCTGAAACCCGGTTTCCAAGTCATCTAGCGCGATCAAGTCCGACTGTTGCAGCAGACGAATATTGAGCTGGGTCAACTTTTGCCCCGACTCCAGCAGTCCGGCGATCGAGGTGGAACCATTACCAACGGTGTTGAAGCCAAAGGGCGCAACCCAGAGATGACGCGGCACAGGCTCTCGTACCCGGCTCAGGGACTGGCGCACAGAGTTTTCAGCTTGGATGCCCTGGGCGATCGCCCAGACGGAAGTAAAATGACCGTGCAAGTCAATGCTCACGCCCGTTTCTAGACAGGGGCTACTCAGAACAATGTCATAGTCTTGCAGGCGCTGATCCAAGTTTTGCAAGCCCTGAGCCGCCGGGTGATGGGCGTTGGTCAAGGTCTCAGAATCCAGGCGCAGTATCCTGTGCTGGGGGAACTGTTCCTGGAGGTAGGACTCCAGATTGGAGGTGCCCCATTGGCTTTGGGGTTTTTGGGCTGAGAGACAAACAAAGGGCCTGCCGCCCTCACGGAGATGCTGCTCAAGGGCCTGCATCAGGCGATCGGGAGCGGGGTCATCATAATGATGAATGGTCCAGGCCGCCTTGGCCTCGGGCTGCCATTGGTTCTGGATGATGTGGGGCGGGGTTTCTAAGCCTGCTAAGGCCCGCAGATAGTCCAAAGAAACATCACTGAGATCCGCATCGGCCACATAGACCTGACCCTGAGCGCCCAAGACATTCTGCATTAGGGTCTTGAGCGACTTAAGGATCGCCACACGGTTGCCCCGGCAGGTGCTGGAGTTGAGTCCATGCCAGATCACTTGTTCTACTTCATCAATGATCACCACCCCATCGCGCCAGTCCGCCGCTTGGAAATGGGCTTGGGAATGGGGATGTAGAGAATCGATGCAGAGTCCATAGCCCCGCATGGGAGTCCCGTCTGTTGTCTCGTCCGTGGGTTGCAACTCACTGATGTAACGCAGCCCAAACCGCTTACAGAGAGACTCCACCAGCTTGACCCGATGCCCAATCACCAGCACCCATTGCCCTCGGGCGATCGCCCCCTGCACAATTGCTTCTAGGCAATGGGTCTTGCCCGTCCCCTTGGGCGACTTGATGCCAATCAGCCGCTCGCGGGGCGGAATCTCCAACGCGGGGAGGTAACGTTGATTCACGGTCAGCGCTGCTGGATAGGTGAGCTGGGTAAAGGTCTGGGCTTTCCAGGCCTCGAAGCTGGAGGCTTGGGCGTAGGCATCTTCAAACACATCATTACCCTGGCGCATGAGCAAATCGTCTACACCTTTGCCCAGTTCAGCGTTCCAGGTGACAACTTTTACGTCACAGCCCTGACGTTCCAGAAGATAGGCGGTATGGCGGATTGCACCGTTGACCGCCTGGATGGTGGTGGGTTTTTGATCCTGGTCAAACACGATATAGACCGGGCGCTGCTGGCGAGTAATCAGTTCGAGTTGGGGGATCAGGTGCGATCGCCCCAGTTTATTCCCCTCAGCATCGCGGGGGGTGCGGTAGCCGCCGTGGACTCCCGGTAGGGCGATCGCCACAAACCCCGCCGTCAGCAATGCCCCCGCCTTTTTCGCCCCCTCGGTGATGCAAAGGGGAATATCCGGGCGGGCCAGGAACCATTGCCAAAACCCCTGGTCGGGCTGCTCCAAGTCCAGATCTTCCGGGCCAAAAGGATGGTGGTAACGGGTGGCGATCGCATCCCAAACATGTTGGGGCACGCGCAGGGCAAACACCCCGGTGGCGGTTTGGGGCGGGTGTTCATACTTGATCACCTTCTCCCGCTGGCTGTCCTGGCGGGGCTGGCTGGGCTTGAAGCAGCCCCAGGGATCTTCGTTCCCCGAGAGCAGATCCACCCCCGAGCACCACCAGCCCCCCGCTTCGAGGTGTTGGTAGCGCTGCAAAATCCCCCGGCGTAGGCGACCGTCGTTGCGGCGGGGTAGCCCCTCGGCGTAGAGCAGGTAGTCGTAGGGGGCGGTGCCGTTGAGGCTCCGGACATTGAGACGAGTGAGTTCTGCATCGACGCCGCTGGCAGACCATTCCTGTAGATAATTCATCACCCGTCCTCTCCCCGATCTAGTGTTGGGAAATCCAAGATAACACTAGATGTGGTGTGTATAGGGAGAATTTTCGTTAAGAAACACTAGATATAGTGTGTGCTCGATTCGAGTTAAAAATTTAGACACAGCAAAACCGCAACACGAACAATCGTCGCGTTAAGCCTCAAAAACCACCGATATACCGGGGGTTTAGCGGTTGGCGTTCAGACGAGTAACATTATCCGTAGCGCGGGCGTCTCGCCCGCCGCAGGCTAGAAGTCTGCGCTACGGCGTTATCTCTGGCTTACTCTGAAAATAGACAATGTTAATACTTTTGCACCAATTAAATGAAGCTAGCGAGATCCCCCCGGCTACGCCGACCCCCTTGGTAAGGGGGTTTTCATCGTTGGGGGTGACAGCCCGTCATGACTCGTTGGTATGAATTACTGAGAACTAAAGCGATGCAACAACCCTATCGCTCACTGGCGTGAGCTGTTTGAGGGTAGACACCACATCTAGTGTGTCCAGCGGGGTTTATATCCTATCGCAAGACACTACGGATTGGATCAGCGGGGGGAATAAATTTTGGAGGGGGTGGGAAAGGCGGATGGCAGCCTAGATATAATCGCCACAACCCCCAACCCTTACCGAAACAGCCGCACCCAGAATCGCCAGAGGTGTTGCAGGGGATGTTTACCCTTTTGCCAAAGATATTTTTGGCTGCGGAGCCAGCGTTGGAGGGGGTTTGTTGTGTTTCTAGAAAAGATTGATGAGTTGTGATCAAAGGGAGGATAGTAAATAGGATCTTCTCTAATAGTTCCAGCAAATGATATTTTTCCAAGAGCATCTATTCGTTTTTGGCAAAACTCAACAGAACTCTCAATACCCATTTCTTGGTATAATACAAGTGCTTTTCTATATGTATCTATAGCTTCAAATTTTCGGGCGGTTTTAATCAAAGCATCACCCAAATTCTCTAGCGTAATAGCCATAAAGTGGCGATGACTGATCTTACGCAAGATATCCAGAGCAGTTTCATAATAGGATATTGAGGTTTCATATTCGTTCAGATTTTTATGAGCACGACCTATATTACAAAGCGAAGCACCTTCCAAAGAAGTATCCCCAACTTCACGAGAAATGTCCAAGGATTTTTCATGAAAATCGATTGCTTTTTGATATTCTTTAAGAGAATTATAAGCATTGCCCAAGTTGTTTAAGCATTGTGCTTCTCCGTGGCGATCGCCAATCTCACATGAAATCACCAGATCCTCTTTGTGTAAAGCAATCGCCTTGTGATACTCCCTAAGACCGTAGTAATCATGTCCCAAGCTACCCAAAGATTCAGCTTCTCCCCTACGATCGCCAATCTCACGTTTAATCTTTAGAGCATGTTCATGAAAAGTGATCGCTTCTCTATATTTACCAAGGGCATTATACACATCACCTAAGTTCTTTAAAGATATAGCTTCTCCCCTACGATCGCCAATCTCACGTTTAATCTTTAGAGCATGTTCGTGGAAAGTGATCGCTTTTTGGTATTCTCCTAGAGATTTATGAGCATCACCTAAGTCATTCAAGGCATTAGCTTCACCTTGACGATCGCCAACCTCGTGCGCCAGATCCAAAGACATCTGATGAGAATCAATCGCTTTTGAATACTCAGCAGCATCTTTATACAACCAACCCTGATGCCGAAAGCTTGTCACTAAATCGCTCTTTAACCCCAACTCCCGCTGCAACCGAATTGCCCGCTGAAAACAATCCTCAGCCTTCCGTCGCTCCTGCGCCGCATCCTCCGCCTGCCCCTGCCTCAACCGCCAGCGATATCGCTCTCCCAACTGATCGTACAAACTCCCCAACTTCGGATCTTTCGGATTACGCTTTTCCACCTGCGCAATCAACTCTTTTAAATCCTCAAACGAGAGCCCTACTGGTTCCTCCTCCTGTTCAAACCGCTCCTGCAACGGTTGCGCCATCAACGCCAAAGAAGACGACAAATCCTCCCGTACCTCCACCGCCTCCGGCTCAAATTGATAACTCCCCCGCCGCCAACTCCAAAAATCCAGCGCCCGCACCGAATCCGAGAGATTGATCATCTGCAAATAAATTTGCTGCGTTATCCAGAGCACGATCGGATACTTGAACTCCATCAAACCCTCCCGACCCCATTGCAGATAGCCCATAAACTTATCAATCCCCGTCCGCTCTCCCTTGAGGCTGACAAACAGCAGACTCTCCGCCCCCGTCACCATAAAGACGCCCGGTTCTCTGGCTTTGAGGGACTCTTCCGCCTGCACCCGCTGCCAAACCCCCAAGCGCAAACTCGGTTCTTCCTGGTCGAGTTCTACCCGATAGATGCCAATCTCCTCGGGTAAATCCTGCTGACATTGCGTGATCAACCGCTCCCGCAATGCCATATCATCACAAATTGCAATCAACGGACTCATCACACCCTGATTATTTTCAATGGCCGAAATGAGCCGAAATAATTGACGTTTATTCTCGCGGTTAAAACTACTCATACGGGTAAGAATCGCCCCTTGCGATTTAATAAATCAACCACAATCGGATGCACGTCGTACCAAACATCATCATTTTCGTATTCCAAAATGTACAAGCCATGCAACAGGTTCAAAAACTTTTGATGATCGACATCATTCTCTGTCGGCTCATTAAGGGTACGATAAACCGCTGTCAAGATGCGATAGAATGGCTCACTCATGGGAGCAGCAAAATCATTGCGCATATCTTTAATTGCCGTCTTAACCACCTTTGGCGTGATTTTAATATCCTCCCGTTCAGGCTCCATATCAATTAAGAACAAGCATTCTTCACAGCAGCCCTGGGCTAAGCGTACTAGCTCTCGCAACACACCGCCGCTATTAAAAATAATCATTTTTTGCGCTTCCGGTTCAATGAGATCTGTCGGAATGCGTCGGGATATAATTTCCGAAAGCGTGTTGACAGTTGAGGCGATCGGCTCACGGGTTTCAGGAGGTTGACGACCCTCAATTGGGTCAGGTTTCGGGTAGAGCTTCGCCACTCCCATAGAATAGAGCTTATTACTACTCTCACTTCTCAAGGTTTCACGTAAATCTATCTTTGGAAGTACAGCGACGGGAAGCGTGAATATAATGCGAAATGCGGGCTGAAAGAGCGTTTTGATATGATCCGAATAAACGTCGCGAACGACAGCCAAGTCTAGTTTGTCGAGATCATCAATGATGACCAAGACTTTCCGATCCGCTGCTTCTTCAACAACCGTGGCGATTGTGTTGAGTTGGTTGACCAGCTCAGATGTTTTAGGTTCAAAGGTTTGCTTGATCTCTTTACGGGTGTAAGCACTGGTTTTAAGCTGACCCTTGATCCAACCCAACAGATTAAAGCCACCCGAAAATTCGGCTTTGAGGGGTTCTTCTACATCTGTTTTAGTGACTGTTGCAAACCAACGATAAAGTGACTCTCGTATCGAGTTTTTGATTTTGATATCGTTCTGCTCTGCCCAATCCATCATCTGTACACCGATTGAAAACAGGATCGTGATGTGATTTACATCCGACATTTCAATCGAGTCGGCGATGGAGAATGAGACAACGCAATATTGATCACCCAACTGCCGCGCCAACTCGTTGAGCAAGGTAGATTTGCCACAACCTCGATGGCCAGTAAATAAAATTTTGTTGTTGACTTCTGAACAGTTTTTAATCACTGTTTTCAACTTCCTCACGATGCGCTGACCATAGGGCACATGGTACTTGTCCCAGTCTTCCTGGGTTTGCAAGGGTAATATGGTCAGACTCTGGTAGGCCGTACGGAAACGTTCAGTGAGGGTGGGCGTTGACATGCGGGCGGATACTCGGATTGGTGTGCTCCTATTCTAGCGGCGTAGCCATCCCTCCTAATCCACAGTCACTCGTCGCCATACAGATGAAAATCGCTATACAGGCTTCAGATGCTGATGACAAAATGCCACGATGGTTGAGAGATCTTGGCTCTGTTGCGGATAGATCATGGGCGGACGGGCAATGAGCAGCAGGGGAATTTGCAATTGTCTGGCTACCTGCTGTTTGACGTCTTCACCCCCCGCTGCCCCCGATGCCTTGGCGACAACTAGAGAAATCTGCCATTGTCGCCAGAGGGCGGCTTCGAGTTCGGGCGTAATCGGTGGTCGTAGGGCAATCAGCCGACGGGGGTCAAAGCCGGCCGCTTGCGCGGCAGCAAGGGCGATTGGGCTGGGCAAGATGCGGGCAAACAAGGTAGCGCGATCGTGCCAGATGGCAAAGCGCTGGAGCTGTCGGTAGCCGATGATCAGGAGTACGCGCTGGTGGGTGAGGTGGTTCCCGGCGAGTAATTGCTCCCAATCGGGTAACGTCGTAACCCATGATTGCGCTCTGGGTGGGTTTGTCGTTGTTATTTCCGGGCGCTCGTAACGTAGATAGGGCAGTGCTAATTGCTCAGCAATCCGGATCGCTGCCTGAGAAATAAATAGGGCATGGGGATGGCTGGCATCGACGATCGCCCGCACCTGATGGAGCTGGATAAAACCGGCCAACTGCGCCGGTGCCAATGCTCCCACCTCTACCGTGAGGCAAGGCGCAACAGGATAGAGCCCCACGGCTTGCGGGGTCGTCACCGTCACCCGGCAGGGAATCTGTTGCTGCACCAGGCATTGGGCGATCGCCGCACTCTCGCTGGTGCCACCAATAAGCCAGATGCAGGGAGAGGGCATCATCCAATACCAGCAACTTGGGTAATCCCTAAACTACAATCACCAAATAGGTTGATGTGTGTGAGCCGAAAGGGGGCGTATAGATGATGATACAAGGCTGGGTTGGGCGCTGGGGAACCCTGTTGTTCATTGCAGGGGCGATCGCTGCCTGCGGGGCAATGGAAGAAACGACGCAAGAAATCCCGGAAAAAACTCCAGAAAAAACCGTAGAATCGGCAACCGAGACCACCACACCCGAGCGTAGCGAACAGACCTTACCGCGTCCGACCGAAACCGATCGGAACTTGCCCAACGCACCCCAAACAACCCGACCAACCCCCAATAACGGCCCCAATCGCCTACCCGAACTCTCGGTGGTCAAAGCCTGGAAAATGATTGACGGCAATGGGGTCAGCCTAGCGGTGCCGGAGTTTTATGATGGCGGCAACCCCAGCGCAGAGTACGAGGCCTTGGTGACCAAACTCAAGGCCATTGACCCCAAATATGCCGAGCGCCTTGAGGCGATCGCCGCCACCCCAGAAGTGAGTGCCCTGCTAGCCTTTGATGTCCAAGACCAAGAGAGCGAGTTTCTCACCAGCGTGAATATTGCCCATGAGGCGATCGAACCTGAGATTACGCTCGAAGACTATGTGCAAACCGCCAGCCAGCAACTGTCCCAAGCCTATGAGATCCAGTCCCAGAGTGTCATTCCCGTGGGCCGCCATCAAGCGGGGCAAATCGTCGGCGCGATCCAGAACGGGAACGTCCGCTTCAAGCAACTGTTTTATCTGATTCCCTACAACGGCAAAATGTGGATCATTACCTACAGTACGGGGGCAGAGGCTTTTGAGCGGCGGTTAAATGAGTTTACCCAAAGCATTCAAACCATTCAGTTTGCGCCTTAGGTAGGGGAGGGTTTCAAACCCTCCCGTATGTGTACACGGTCGGAAAAACCATGGAGCTCCAAAACGTCATCATTGTCCACAAAGCCGGCCATGCCCAGAGTCGGGCGATCGCCGAAAAATGCGCCCAGCAACTGCAAGCCCTCGGTGCAAAAGTGCTGCTCGGGCCCAGCGGCATCAATGACAACCCCTATCCCGTGTTTCTGGCCTCCCTGACCGAGTCTATTGACCTGGCAGTGGTGCTCGGTGGCGATGGCACCGCCTTAGCTGCGGCCCGTCACCTTGCCCCCCAGAACATTCCCATCTTGACGGTCAATGTGGGCGGTCACTTGGGCTTCTTGACCGAACCAGCGGAAATTTTCAAAGAGACCGAACAGGTCTGGCAGCGCCTAAGAGAAGATCGCTACGCGGTGCAGCGCCGGATGATGTTGCAGGCCTATCTGCTCGCGGGCGATCGCCTCAACCCCGAACAGGTCAGCGATCGCTTCCTCTGCCTCAATGAAATGTGCATCAAACCCGCCAGTGTGGAGCGGATGCCCACCTCGCTGTTGGAGATGGAGGTGGATGGCGAACTGGTCGATCAATACCATGGCGATGGCTTAATCGTCTCGACGCCCACGGGCTCAACCTGCTACAACGCCTCTGCCAATGGCCCGATTATCCATGCCGGGATGGAGGCGATCGCCGTCACCTCGATCTGTCCCCTGAGCCTTTCCAACCGGCCGATCGTGCTGCCTCCCGCTTCAGTGATTCATATCTGGCCCCTCGGCGATCGGGAGTTGCTCACCAAGCTCTGGGCCGATGGCGTTCTCGCCACCCAGGTCTGGCCCAACCAACGGGTTTGTCTTCGCATTGCCGATGCCCAAGCCAAATTTATTATTCTGCGCGATCGCCATTCCTTCTACCAAACCCTCCACGAGAAACTTCATTGGGAGGGCACGAGAATTCAGTATGACAATGGCAATGTGACGTAAGGGTTCAGAGTTCAAGGTTAAGAGTTCAAGGTTAAAAGTTCAAGGTTAAAAGTTGAACAGAGACACAGACTGCAAAGCCGCCGTAGGGGCTGGGTCTCCCTGCCCTGCGATAGTTTGATATCCCCTGCAACCCATTGGTTTAGGGCTCAAAGTTTAAAGCGTTGAGTAGAACATCCCCTCTCGGGAGGGGCGGTCTCGCGTAGCGATGACCGGGGTGAGTTTGGGGTTTTATGTACTAATACAAGATTTGTTTCTTAGAAGTTCAGGGCTCAGCAGTTTGAAACAACTTTGCACTCTGAACCCTAAACTCTGAACTCCCAAGATTGTTTTAAGCAACATTTTGCAGTAGTATCTGAAAAATTTCGGCTGCTTAACGGAACTTTATAGTTCGATGGGCCGACTCACAGGGTTTAAACCATCTCAATTCCTCACACACGACAGATAATTTACCCATGAAAAAATTCCTTGCAGGACTGGCTCTCGGTTTGGGCGTGGCGATCGCCGCCCCCCAAGTCCCGGTTCTGGCCCGCCAAGCCCCCCTCGTTTGGAGTAACCCCACCCGTGATGCTGCCGTGGGCCTTGACGAACAACTCTGGCGCAGCTTTCAGGGTCCTGGCGATAAGCAGGCCCTGATCCAATCCATCGACAACAGCCTCCGCTACATTCGCACCCCCAGCGCCGTCGAAGCCTATGAGAACTACCCCATCCCCAGCATCAGCCGCGCTCGGGTCGAGCGCTCCCTGCTCCGCTTCCGGCAACTGGTGATTCAAGCCCGGAGCCCGGAAGAGCTCCAGGCGGCCGTACGGCGGGAATTTGTCTTCTACAAGTCCGTGGGACTCGACAATAAAGGCACGGTGTATTTCACGGGCTATTACGAGCCGATCTACGCCGCCAGCCTTCAGCCCAGCGCTGAATATCGCTATCCGCTCTATCGTCGGCCGGCTAACTTTGAGCAATGGTCCAGCCCCCATCCCACCCGGGTTCAGCTCGAAGGCCGGGATGGCACTGGGGCTCAAAGCATCCTACAAGGTACGGAATTGATTTGGTTGCGCGATCGCCTCGAAGCCTACCTGGTACAAATCCAAGGCTCAGCCAAACTACGCCTGCCCGATGGGCGCTACATGAGCGTGGGCTTCCACGGTGGCACCGACTACGATTACACCAGCGTAGGCAAACTGATGATCCGTGATGGGCTCCACCCCCGCGACGGCTTCACAATGCCGAAGATGATCAATATCTTCCGCCAGCGCCCCGACCTACTCAACCATTACCTGCCCCAGAACGATCGCTTTATTTTCTTCCGCAACACGGGGGGCGCGCCGCCGACGGGGAGCTTGAGTGTGCCGGTGACGGCCGATCGTTCGATCGCCACCGACAAAGAGCTCATGCCCCCCGGTGCCCTCGCCCTCATCCATACCCAAATCCCCTACCCCAACGGTCGCGGTGGCACCCAAGCCCCCACCGTCAGCCGCTTTGTCCTCGACCAAGACAAGGGCAGTGCCATTAATACCGCCGGCCGCGTCGATGTGTTTATGGGCACCGGCGATGTGGCCGGTCAGCGAGCGGGGGTGATGGGCTATCGCGGGGAATTGTATTACCTGCTGCTGCGCGAATAGTGAGCTGAGTTTATCCGTTTTGCGCCTGGGGTGCTTGAGCTTAAGGTTAAGCTAGAGATGCCCTGGGTGCGATCGTTTTGTTCCGTAACCGCTCAGAAAACGTACAAGATCCCCTCCTGGGAGGGGCGGTCTCGCGCAGCGACGACCGGGGTGGGTCGGGTTTTGGGCACCCAGGCATTGGACACCCAGACAAAAATTGTTTCCTCGCAAATCTCAACAATGGTTATCGCTGCCCCAGACCCCCCAGCCACTCTGCAACCTACGGGTGAGCAGCGGGTTGTGTTTCGGGGTCTGTCTTGGCAGGCTTATCTGACCATTCTGGATGCCCTGCCCCCAGCACGGGGCTCGCGCTTGACCTATGACGATGGAACATTGGAGATTACCGTGCCCTTAGAAGATCATGAGTTTGCAGGGCGTTTGATTGAGCGATTCATCATTGTGTTAGTCGAGCTGCTGGGCTTGCCCCTGAAAACAATGGGGTCAACGACCCTGCTCTACCCTGGGCTCCGGAAAGGTGCAGAACCCGATAATGCCTACTATTTTCAAAATCAGCCCCTGGTGAAGGGACGAAATGTAGATTTTGCCAACGATCCACCCCCCGATTTGGTGGTTGAGGTGGATATTACCCACACGGATATTGCCAAGAACCAGTTTTATGCCAGCCTGGGTGTACCGGAGTTTTGGCGCTTTGATGGCCAAGTCTGGCGGATTTATGTGCTAGAGGTAGGGGTTTATGTGGAGGTTGAGCAGAGCCCGACGTTTCCAGGGGTTCCGAAGGAACGACTGTATGGGTTTTTGGCCGAAGCGAAAGAGGATGAGATCGGGGCGATGCGGGCTTTGAGGGCTTGGTGGGTGGAGCAGGCACAGGTGGATAGCTAAGAGCATTTTAAAATTACGTTTGTGGGCAATGCCCACCCTACAACTCTCTTCCCAGATGTAAACTGAACAGATAAGAGCGTCTTTCTAACATCGGCATCATAGACGATGAAGGCGCATAGCGAGCTTCTGAAATAAAATGGCTGCAATCCAAGGCTTTAAGGTCAAAAATTACGGAACGCTAAAAGAGATCACCCTGGGAAAACTTTGGAATACTCAGAATATAGAGCCATTAACACCAATGACTGCAGTCATTGGAAAAAATGGTGTTGGTAAGAGTACAATCTTTGATGCATTTGGATTTCTCTCAGATTGTCTTAAATTAGGTGTTGAAGAAGCCTGTGATGCCCAAGGCCGAGGTGGCTTTGAAAGAGTCCGTTCTCAAGGACAAGATGGTAGTATTGAGTTCGTGATTTATTATAAAGAAGATCGTAATGCTAGACCTATAACCTATGAACTCTCCATCGATCTTGATGAGAATAGGCGACCTTTTGTAAAACAAGAACGACTGAGGCAAAGACGGAAAGGTCAGAGAAAAGGCTCGCCCTTTTCTTTTCTGATACTGAATGAGGGTAAAGGTGTTGCTTGGAAAGGAGAAGAAGAAGGGAAGCTAGTTGAAGAAGCTCAAGGGGAATTCAACTTATTTGAGTTGTTGCAAAGGCTACAGAATAGTGAAGCAGAGGAAGAGAGTAAAAAGACTGAATTTGTTGAACTCAGTGATAAAAGAAGGTTGGGGATAGCCACATTAGGCTCTTTGAAACAGCATCCCAGAATTTCAAGATTTCGTCAATTCATTGAAGGTTGGTATCTCAGCTACTTCACCCCCGATGCTGCCAGGAGCTTACCCCTTGCCGGGCCACAGAAACACTTAAATATACACGGCGATAATCTCGGAAATGTCGTTCAGTTTATGGAGAGAGAGCATCCCAAAAGATTCCATTCTGTCCTGAGTAATATCGCTAGCAAAATCCCAGGTATCGAGAAAATCAATACGGAAAGGAGCCCAGATAACAGACTGTTGTTGAAATTCAATGACAAGGGCTTCAACGATCCCTTCTATGCTCAACAGATGTCTGATGGCACGCTTAAAGTATTTGCTTATCTACTGCTTTTAGAAGATCCGTCACCACCACCATTTATTTGTGTTGAAGAACCAGAGAATGGCTTATATCATAAACTGCTAGAGACTTTAGTACAGGAATTTCGGGAACATGCGACAGGTCGAAAAGGCGGATCTCAGATCTTCATCACCACCCATCAACCTTACTTTGTAGATGCACTCCAGCCCAAAGAGGTTTGGGTATTGACAAAGGGACACGATGGTTTTTCGACAATAAACCGTGCAAGTGAAGACCCGCTGATTCAGAACCTAGTTTCTGAAGGCATACCATTGGGGGGTCTTTGGTATAGTGATTATCTGGACGAAAGGTAGAGTCATGCACTTTGAAATTCTTATTGAGGATAGTTCAGGTAAAGTAGCGCTTGATATTTTGCTCCCAAAGATTCTTGGTATTGGTGATGAAAGCAATACATTTAAAGTTCGCTCCTATAAGGGAGTTGGCCGCATTCCGCAGGGGCTTAAAAATGTATCAGATCCCCAAAAGCGTATCCTGCTCGATCAACTACCAAGACTTGTACAAGGTTTTGGCAAAACATTTGCTAGATATCCCTCTAATTATCCTGCTGTCGTGATTGTTGTATGTGATCTTGACAATCGTTGCTTACATGAATTTCGCAAAGAACTGTTAGGTTGTGTGAATGAATGTAGCGTAAAGCCCCATATTTACTTCTGTATTGCAATTGAAGAAGGAGAGGCTTGGCTTTTGGGTGATATCTGTGCAATTAAGTCTGCTTATCCAAAAGCGAAAGAGGCTCCTCTAGAAGATTATAAGAATGATAGTATTTGTGGCACATGGGAGAAATTAGCCGACGCAATCCATTCGGGTGGTTCTCAACGCCTAAAGCAATCAGGATGGCAAGTTGTGGGTAAGGAGAAAACGACCTGGGCAAGGAAAATTTGCCCTTATATGGATGTGGATGCTAATGAATCCCCTAGCTTCTGCTATTTTCGAGACAAGCTGCGCAATTTAGCATCTACCGAGACTTCGAAGAACAGCTAATCCCTAAACCGAAAATACTTCAGAGCACTTGAAGCGCTGAATTGAAATTGCAATCACTCCAGAGTAGAGCTGACTCCCAATCAAGTGAAAGCCTGTATCGGCAAAGTTGATGATCTTATATTCAGTCTTCCCGAATCCTCACACAAACCCCAAGACCTGCCCAATCATAAAACTGCTCTCCCCCAAACCCTTTCCCCCAATTTCGACGGCAAACTCATGGTGGATAACACTGATCCCGATATGCTGTGGTCAGGCCGATCAATCCTGAGTCCCCGCCACAATCATCTGCTAAACCCAATCATTCACCACCACATCAATGCTCAGGTGAATGCGCTCAGTCGGGCAGTTGTTGTACACCGAATGGGGATCACTAAACCGCAAATACCACAGCTCACCGGGTTGGAAGGGGACGATCGCCCCATTGAGCCAAAACTCAACCCTCTCGTGGGTAAACACCGGCACATGCAAGCGCACCTGCTGCCGGAAGTCCAGATTCAACGTGGGGTCGGTATGTTCTTTAACAATGCTCCCCGGTTCGAGGCGCAACAGCCGCACACTGGTCTTGCGGCAATCCAAAGATGCCAAAACCGCTTGGATATAGGGACAAGAGTTTAAGATCGGCATCTCCACCCAAGTGGTCCAGTCTGGATCAGAGAAATCCGTCACGCCAGGATTGGTTTTGCCTGGAGCAATTAAGGGAATCGTACTGTAATAGATGTAGGGCGGATATTGTTGAATGATGTGTAGCACCTCTTGCTGGAGGCGATCGACCGCATAGATGCGATCGAGTCGGGCGCGATCGAAGTCAAATTTTGCGGGCGTTGCAGGCTGGGCAGCAGTGACAGGCATAGTCAGGATGCGTGGGGTTCTCTTTAAATTCTCACCGTTGAGCCCCAACGGACTCCCAAAGAAAAGCTAAAGATTACACTGACAATTCCTGGCAAAGATGGAGAGGATATGTCACCCTACTGAGGGCACATTATCCGTTACCGAAAACCCTGACCGCACACCCTCCAGCAATCTGGAGGGCAGATTCTCGATGAAAACCCAAAGCCGTACCCCCGAGCCCCAATGGCCCTTCAAAGCCGCAATCCCCGGCCAAGTGCCCGCGATCTTGATGTTTGATCCCCGCGACCCGTTTAATGTGGGGGCGGCGGTGCGGGCTGCCTCCTGCTTTGGCGTGTCGCAGGTCTGGATTACGGGTCGGCGTTGTGCCGAAGCGGTGTGGCATAAAAACCGGATTCCCCGTGAGGAGCGGATGAAGGGCTTTGCCGATGTGGATATTCTGCTTGACGATCGCCCCCTTGATTATTTTCCCGATACCACTCCGATCGCTGTTGAACTCTTGCCAAACTCAGAAAACCTGCTGGTCTTTGAGCATCCGGAAAACGCCGTCTATCTCTTTGGCCCCGAAGATGGCTCCGTCCCTAACAGCGTCCGGCGACTCTGCCACCGTCGGGTCTTCATTCCCACCCGCCATTGCACCAACCTCGGGGCGGCCATCTATCTCTTGCTCTACGATCGCCTCGTCAAGCGCTATCTTCAAGGCCGCGAAATTGCCTTGCCCATTGGCGAGGTGTTGGCTGAGCCTCGGGGTTGGCCCCTTAATAATCCCGTGTTTGAGGTGAGTTAAACCTTATCTTTTTAGAAACTTGGCTTCAAGTAACTGCTGGGTGACAAACCAATTGTCTGTCATCATTTTGGCTTTTTGGTGGCATATTCAGGACAGAGCTGCTTGAGTGCGATCGCTAATTGTTCTAGCAATGTTTGTTGCTCAAGCCAATCGCTCTCCGTTGCGTTGACGACAGTTGCTTGTGCCTGAACAGCCGTTGCTAAGAGCTTGCGATCGGATAGGTCAAGTTGGTTGGGGGGCAATTCCGCAAATCCGCGCTCTTGATCATCTGGAGGCGTATCCAATGGAGTGATTGTGACACGGTGTATCTTCGGACTAGCATATTGATAGTCGTGAAGATACTTGAAAAACATATCCCCTACGCCTGGCTGGCCAGAAAAGCTCATGTATGGCTTATATTCGAGCAGAATGAGGCCCAAGTCATCCAGAGCAATATTCAGCTCACGGCAATTCATCAAGAATTCAAGACACATTAGCCGACATTCTAAGGACGCATGAGTATCATCATCCGTATCGTGACCATTCGCAACGATTAACACGTTTGTATCGAAAACAAATTTATTGACCATTTCGGTTAGCGGAAATCTTTCGCTTGATCGCTGCGGTTTGCGTTGCCGCAATCTCTGCCATTTCATCGCCAAAGAAGTTGTTTGGCCAATTCTCAATCTCCCCAAACGGATTAACCTTTAAATTGGATAAGGATGACCCCTCCCGATTTGCACTGCAAAAATAGAGCTTCATTTTGCTCGCAGGATACTCATCCTCTGCAATACGCCGTTGAAAACGTCTCAATAGATGCTCACTGTGGCTCTCAACAATGACTTGTACATTACGATGCTGAGCCACTTGCAAAATAACATCCGCCAAGCCACTTTGAACCGCTGGATGCAGATGAATTTCGGGCTGCTCCATCAAAATTGTACTGCCCTCCGGAACGTAGTAAAGCAGAACCAACGCTGGTAAAACCTGTGAAACCCCAAAACCCACATCAGTCAGAAAAACCTCTGCTCCCCCTTCACATTGCTGAACGATCGCCCGGTATAGATTGGAGCCTTTCATGATTTCTTGAACAGAAAAGCTGTGAATCAAGCCAAGTTGTTGCAGCCAATAGGCAATCATTTCCTGAAATGTTTTATACCTCTTATTTGGGGCAAGATTTCTGCGCTCCCCTCGTGATGTCGCTGACAAAATAGCATCAATCGTACGTTCGCCTCGATATCCAACATCTAACGGCTGTGTTCCTGACCACTGATACTGACGCTGAGGATACTCACGTAACGGCCCGAGGTAATAAATGCGGTTCATGAAGGCTTCATACTCAGATTCAAAAAAACCCAAAAAATCCGCATTCTGATGATATGTTTTCGCTTGATCGGGGAAAAGATGGGTTTTAATCGGTGCAGGCAAACTCCAAGCCCGACCCTTTTGGCGCACGAATCTAAATTCAGATGCTAAATTTGAATTGACGTTCAAACGAAACATTGGCGTATTTTTCTCCTGCGATCGCAACTCAAAGGTGTGCCCTGCAAATGTATAAGTCAGGAATCGGCTTTTGATTTCCTTGTCAAAAAAAACCTCTGAACTTGTTGCCAATACATTGCCTTCAAATAAAGCCCCTGGAGATTTTTCTAGCGGATCAGATACTCTGAGTATCTTAGGAAGTTCCCAGCGAAGTGACCATTGGAGAGACTTTTCTGCATTATGCTGATAAATAACATCCTGGAATGTTCCTAGATTAACAAGCTGGTCGTCACCTCCAAAATCCAAAACCAAACCGCGATCAGTTGCGTTCTTGGTTTGTTTGAGCATCAGTAAAAACTGAATAATCGAGCTTTTCCCAGAGCTATTGGTGCCAAATAACCCGGTCACTGCTGCCAAGTCCAAGTTTAGCGTTCGCCAAGACTTGAAATGTTCGGCTTGGAGTTGTTGGAGCATGGGAACGCTAATCGTTGCGAATCAAGTTTGAGATCTACAGTTTATCTTGGGTTTGGGTCGCAAAATCACTGGCTGAATGTCGCTCATGGAGTTGTTCCTCGGCTGGCCCCCAAGTGCGGTTCACGATGCGTCCCCGTTTCACCGCCGGTCGGGCATCCAGCGCGTTAGCCCAGCGCAGCAGATGGGTGTAAGACGTGGCATCGATAAATTCCGCTGCGTCGTAGAGGCGATTTAAAACCAGGCCGCCATACCAGGGCCAGATGGCAATATCGGCGATCGTATAGGCATCACCGCAGATATAGTCTCGCTCGGCGAGGTGGCGATCGAGGACATCGAGCTGGCGCTTGGTCTCCATGGTGAAGCGATCGATGCAATACTTAATCTTGATCGGCGCATACTTGTAAAAATGCCCGAAGCCACCGCCAACGTAGGGGGCAGAACCCATCTGCCAGAAGAGCCAGGAGAGGCATTCGGTGCGCTGGGCGGGCTCAGCCGGCAGCATTGCCTGGAACTTCTCGGCCAGATAAAGCAGGATCGAACCGGATTCAAAAATCGAGGTGGGTGGGGTGGTGCTGCGATCGACTAATGCAGGAATTTTGGAGTTGGGGTTCACCGCCACAAAGCCGCTGCCAAACTGATCGCCTTCATTAATCTTGATTGGGTAGGCATCATATTCAGCGGCGGTAAGACCGAGCTCTAGTAATTCCTCCAGCAGGATCGTGACTTTTTGACCGTTTGGCGTGGCCAGGGAATAGAGCTGGAGTGGGTGCTGACCGATGGGGAGTTCCTTCTCGTGGATGGGGCCAGCGACGGGACGATTGATCTTAGCCCAAGTGCCACCGCTTTCGGTGTCCGGTTGCCAGACTTGAGGGGGGGTGTAGGTCGATGGGGTTTCCATGGGGGATTTGGGTGTGAGGGTCTAGTGCAGCGTCAACTCTAAATTGTAGGTTGGTGTTGAGGTTTTCTCCTCCGGAGCGCTATGCGAACGGCTCCGCTCAACCCAGGGCCGAGCGAAACCCAACACAACCATTGCTGATACTGGGTTTTAGGATTCAATTCAACCTGCACGACAACCCCTCATTTCACGCTTGACAAAGCACTAACCAAACTCGTAGCCCCGATCGACCCAATACTGCCAATCTTCAATGGCCTCTCGGGTGCCTGCATCCGCATCCAATGCTTCGAGCTGATCGAGTGGTATCGCCAAAGCGTTATCATCCCATTCAATTTCGACAAACATCTCCCGCTCACAGTCCTCTTCCGGTGCCATCCGAACCACCGTCATCTTTGCGCCTACCTTGACGGGGGAAGTTCGCCGCTTGCTGGTGCAAATCGCCTTGAAGGGAAACGCCATCTTCCCCTCTAAGTAGTAATACCAGCCCATGGCTTGCTCTTCGGGGCCATAGGCATCCACGATCGCTTCCATGGTGATGCGTTCTTCTCGTGTGGCGTCCTCTTTCATTCGTTCAAAATCCATTAACTCCGATCGCTACTTTACATTGCTCTCAATACCATTGCTCTCAAGTCATCATTCGTGATAACAGTCTGTGATGGTCTTATCATCCCCCTACCCCCATGCCAGATTTTTTGCTTGAAGTCGGAACCGAAGAGTTACCCGCCGACTTTGTGGAAAGTGCGATCGCCCAATGGCAGCAGTCCATTCCCGCCACCTTAGAAGAGAATTTCCTGGCAGCAGACGGCGTCGAGTTTTACGCCACCCCCCGGCGCTTAGCGGTGGTGATCACGGGGTTGCCCGAGCAGCAGGCCGATCGCACCGAAGAAATCAAAGGCCCGCCCACTAAGGCCGCCTTCAAAGACGGTCAGCTCACCAAAGCGGGGGTCGGCTTTGCCAAAAAGCAGGGCGTCAGCCCGGACGACTTTGAGCTGCGCCCCACGCCCAAGGGGGACTTTATTTTTGTCCAAAAAACAATCGCCGGCCAGGCCACAGCCGAGATTCTCAAGGCGGCGATCCCCGCTTGGATTGATGGTTTAGAAGGGCGGCGCTTTATGCGTTGGGGCGATGGTGAGCAGCGCTTTCCCCGCCCGATCCGCTGGCTGGTGGCTCTCTGGGGCGAGGCGGTATTGCCCCTGACCTGGCGCAACGGCAGCGAAACCCTCACGTCAGGGCGCAGCTCGCGGGGGCATCGCACCCTGGGCGCGGCGACGGTGGAGATTCCTCAGCCCGCAGCCTATGCGGCGACGCTTAAAGACGCCTCTGTGTGGGTTGATAGGTGCGATCGCGCCCGCGAGAGCCAAGCCCAGATCCAGGCGGCTGCCCAACGGGTCGGTGGCCATGCTGAGGTGATTCCGGAACTGCTTGAAGAAGTGGTCAATCTGGTGGAATATCCCAACGCGGTGGTCGGCACCTTTGAAGCCGAGTTCTTGAGCCTGCCGCCGGAGGTGATCAAGATGGTGATGGTTGCCCACCAGCGCTACTTCCCAGTGCTGGCCAGCGATGCCCCCGATGCCCCCCTGCTTGATAAGTTTATTACCCTCTCCAATGGCGATCCGGCGAAGGCCGAGGTGATCGCGGCGGGTAATGCCCGGGTGATTCGGGCTCGGCTGGCCGATGGCAAATTTTTCTATGATGCGGACTGCAAAACGCCCCTGGAGACCCTGTTGCCCCAACTGGAGACCGTGACCTTTCAGGCGGATTTGGGTTCGGTGCGGGCCAAAGTGGATCGGATCGGAGCGATCGCCCAGGCTCTCTGCCAACAACTCCAATTGCCCAAGCCTGAACAAGTCTGGGTTGAACGGGCCGCATTGCTGTGCAAAGCCGACCTGGTGAGCCAGATGGTCTATGAATTCCCTGAACTTCAAGGCATTATGGGCGAGAAATATGCCCGCGTCGGCGGTGAGCCGGAGGCGGTCGCGGTGGCGATTCGGGAGCATTATCTACCCCGAGGTGCAGAGGATGACCTGCCCCAAGCACTGACGGGCCAACTGGTGGGCATCGGCGATCGCCTCGATACCCTGGTCAGCATTTTTGGCCTCGGGCTCATTCCCACAGGCTCCTCTGACCCCTTTGCCCTGCGGCGGGCGGCCAATGCCGTGGTGACTGTGATCTGGGCAGGCAATTTGAGCCTGGATCTCCAGGCGCTGCTGGCGCAATTTTCTGAGCAATTTATCCAGACCTACCCCGAGCGCGAATCGCCCCTGGCCGCGCTGCAGGAATTCTTTGTCCAGCGGGTGCGCACCCTACTGCAGGATGACCTCAAGATTGACTATGACCTGATAAATGCAGTGCTGGGTGACGGCGATCCGGAATACCAAACGCGGGTGCTGACGGATTTGCTAGATGGGCGCGATCGCGCCCAGTTCCTCCAGGCCATTCGCAACGATGGCCAGCTCGATGCTATCTATGAAACCGTCAACCGCTCGACCCGTTTGGCCGCCAAGGGCAGCCTGGAGACCCAAACCCTAACGCCCCAGGACTTAGTCGATCCTGGCAAGTTTGAGCAGGCCTCCGAGCAGGCTTTTTATGCTGCCCTGCTCGAACTGGTGCCCCAAGTGGAACAGGCTCGGGCCAATCGCGACTATCAGCAATTGGTGACGGGCTTAACGGCGATCGCCCCCCTGGTCAGCCGCTTCTTCGATGGCGAAGACAGTGTCTTGGTGATGGCAGAAGATACAGCAGTGCGGACCAATCGCCTCAACTTGCTCGGCGTGTTGCGCAACCAAGCACGGGTTCTGGCGGATTTTGGCGCGATCGTCAAAGCTTAAATCGTCAAGGCTTAAAATGACTGCCAGCATCCAACCCTTCTTTGCCTTTGAGCTGCTCCTGGTGGCTTGGGCTGGGTTGAATTGGCGGCAGGCCAGACAGTTATATCGTCAATCCCTGAACCAGAGAAATGCAGCCAATCCAACCATCCAGCCCTTAAAACTTGCCGTCAAACTCCGGTTGCAAGTTACGGCAGTCTGTCTGATTTCGGCCTTATTTTTGGCGATCGCATCTGTCACAGCAATGGGTTCCCAAGTCGGAACCTTAGCACTGTATGGATTGCTCTTTGTGGCGTTTTGGCTGCTGGTGTGGCTCCGCATTCGCCGGGCCACAGCCAAAAAAGCGCAGCCGCAGGGTGCAAACCCGCAGTCCCAACACCTGATGCTGAGCTCAATCCGTCTCAGCGCAACTCAAGTGTCGATACTCCTACAGATCTCTGTCCTATTGTTGCTAATTTTCTTTGCCAATCCAGCGTTACTTCTGTTCATTCCCGTGCTGGGCGTGATGCTGTTTTGGCTGGCGGTGATTCTTGGCCTTCCCATGGGGTTGATTCTTTGGGTTGCTAAGATTCACGAACATTTATTGGTTCTTTTAGCATCTCGATAATCGTAAAATCCCGATACATTCATGACCAACTGGCAAGCCGAAAAACAATGGTATAGCGAACAAGATCTCGCCCAACGCCAGATATGGTACGCGGATGTGGTGGCAGACTACAATCGCGTTCGACCCCGTTACCCAGATGTGGTGATTGAGGGGGCGATCGTCGCCGCCCAACTTACACCCCCCGCTCCGCTGCTCGAAATTGGCTGTGGTCCCGGTGTGATCACCTTCCCCCTTGCCCAGCGTGGTTTTCAACTCACTGCTCTAGAGCCCAACCCCCGGTTTTATACCCTGATGCAGCAGAAGGCGGCAAACATTCCCCAGATTCAAGTTGAGAATCTGGCCTTTGAACAATGGCCGCTGCAGCCAGGAGCCTTTGCCGCAGTGGTGGCCGCTAATGCGCTGCATTGGGTTGACCCCAGCATCGCTTACGCCAAGGCCGCCCAAGCCCTCCAACCGAACGGGCATTTGATCCTGTTTTGGCATATGAAACCGGAGCCCCAACCTGAAATTTTCCAGTTGCTTTGGCCAGCCTATGCCGATCTCCCGCCGTTATTTGGCTATGAAGGTGCGGCGCAGCAGCGACAGATCGCTCAAGGTCTGGGTCAAGAGATGCTCTCTTCGGGCTATTTTCAAGATTTACAAACGCAACTCACGCCCTGGTCGCGGGTCTATTCAACGGCGGATTATCTGGCGCTGTTGGGGACGTTTTCGCCCTATTTACGGTTGGGGAGCGGGGAGCGCGATCGTCTTTTTGAGCAGTTAAAAACGCTGATTGATCAGGAACTGGGGGGAAAGATTGAATTGTTTAATTGTTGTGTTTTTCAGGTGGGGCGGGTTTGCGATTGAGGGGAATGGCGCGAGTGGCTTTTCTAAGCAAACAATACTGCTTTTTCGTTATTCATCTTCATCTGGATCACTCAGGAGCGGGCCGAGTAGAGCAAACAATGTATTGAGCGCAGGGTTGTCGGCAAGATCGGTGACGAGGGTGACAGTGGCTTCTCTGAGGGCTTCGAGTAAGCGATCGCGATCGCGCAAATTCTGAGGCAGGTTGCGAAATTTTTGTCTGAGATTTTGGATGAGCTTCGGTTTTTGAGTTTGAATTGCAGTGATTTTTTCTTCGAGAATTTCCGCCTCTAGAATTTCTGGAGCAGATTCTGTAGTTTGTATGCTTGATTCTTCAGATTCTGTTTGGAGCTGCTCAAGCAATGGAGTCAAAGCTTGAACGAACTCAACAATGACGGGAGGATACTCTGTATGCTGATCTTTGAGGCGATCGAACCTGCTTTGCTCAAATTGCTCTTCAAAATATCTAACGGGTTTCGGTACAAGTACAGCATCAGTGAGGTGACGAATTCTTACGTTAATAAAGCTTTTATTACAGGGTAATTCTTGACGATCCTTGGTGAGAGCGCGATCGAGAGTAGCTAAGTCAAAGAAATAGGGATTAGGATCAGTTTTACATTCTTCACAAATACAAGGAATCTTTTTCGTGACACGGATTTTTTCAAAGGAGCTATTGATTTCGTCAATTTCGTTTGTGATAATACTGAGGAGTTCTTTGGGATGTAGGCCGACTACCTGAATGCGAACTTCACCTTTATAGGGACGGTAAGTTTCGATTACTTCGGCACGAGCACGACCATTGTTGAAAACCACACCGCTACGCCAGACGATTTGTTGTTTTTCTATCCAGCGATAGAGTCGAACAATGAGTTGAGTTATGATGCCTTTAGGCATGAACTCATACTCATAGCGCAGCATCAAGTTTTGCTGATTATCCCAGTCGTAATCAGGGGGATTGAAGTCGAGGAGTTGAGGGGCGATATATTGACCGGAGAGACCAGGAATGGGATAGCAGAGCTTGAACTTTTCCATAAGTTGGAGCAGTTCATCACCCAAGTGAGCGTATTGAGGGTCACTCCAGATTTGGGTCAGATCAGCATCACTGAAGCAGCCTAAAGCTTGTTTCACTCTGGGGTTATTCGTTACAGCATAGACAGCATTAGTGGCCCATTCGGGGCGAAGAATGAGGATATTTTTGAGGACGCGATCATTCTGAAAATGTAGACAGATACCGAGTTGATGCAAAAAGTCGCTAATTCGTAACATTTTTTCCTGGTCTGTCACGCCCTGCTGCGCACAGATTTCAAAGTAATCTTGTTTGCTAATTGTGTTCCGTGTATCCTCTTCAAGGGCACGACGAATGTCTGCCCATTCTTTAGGCCAAGCCATACCTACGTGATCGAGTTTACTGATCTCGTATCGAATTGCATCCTTTATTTCTTCTAGACCACGACCATCTTTAAGGTTGGTCGGCAAGAAACCGGCTATATACTCAAAGTCGCCCCGAAGTTGTTTTTTGTTGATGCTACAGGGTTGATCTTCCTTTTCATTTTCAATTATCAAGACTGGACTATTACTGCCGAAAATCTCGATGGAACTGAGCCAATAGGGAAAGTCTGTATTTTCTTTGCGGGTGTCAGCGACGAGGGCATAGAGAGAACGCCTAGTGAGAAAAAATTGATGAGTTTGGTGATAGATCTCTTGACCACCAAAATCCCAGATGTTCACCCTGAACTCTTGTCCATTTTCTAACTCAAAGCACCATTGCACAACATCAATTCCGTGTGTAGATTTTTCTTCGAGGTTAAGTTCATAATCTGGTTTTTTTATCTTTTTCATCAGTGAAGTTTTACCTGCACCACCTTCACCGACAATGAGAAATTTTGCTTCATAGAGACAATTATCTTCATCTGCTTGTTGCTGACTGAAATAGAATTCCAAAATACTTTTGAAATCAAATCTCCCAGATTTATACAAAATTTCCGGTGGAATTGGCAAAGGATTTTCGCGTAGGTCGAGTTCCTCTAATTTGGGTAGTAAGTGGGATAGTGTTCTGAAAGATGTGGGTAACTCTTTGAGATGATTGTAACTCAGATCTAGGCTACAAAGATTCGAGAGTTGTCCAATTTCAAGTGGGAAATAGCTGAGCTGGTTATTTCTCAGGTTCAACCAAATGAGGTTGTTGATTTGTCCAATTTCGGGAGGGAGAGAACTGAGATGATTGGAATTCAGGTCTAGCGAAGAGAGACAGGTGATTTGTCCAATTTCGAGAGGAAGAGAGTTGAGATTATTGCTTCCTAGCTTTAATAAATTGAGACAGGAAAGTTTTCCGATTTCAGGAGGGAGAGAACGAATTTTATTGTTACTCAGGTCTAGTGAGGTAAGATTAGAAAGCTTTCCGATTTCAGGAGGGAAAGAACGGATTTTATTGTTACTCAGGTCTAGTGAGGTAAGATTAGAAAGTTTTCCGATTTCAGGAGGGAGAGAACTGAGCTTATTATTGCTCAAGTTGAGTGAGGTTAGGTGGGAGAGTTTTTCGATTTCGAGAGGGAGAGAATG
>JBCDEB010000097.1:0-27577 GCA_039180005.1 Cyanobacteria bacterium P01_G01_bin.54
CCGTAGCGCGGGCATCTTGCCCGCCACCCGGATCAGCCTTCGCTTTCTGTGTTCATACAATCCGGATTCAGTATCAAAACCCAGAATCCCCCCTTCCCCCCTTATTCAAGGGGGGTGACGTCATTCTTACCCTCACCCATGTCTAAAATTATTGCGCGACCCGCTGCCCCCAGCCCAGACCCCGCCATCATCCAGATGAACCAGATCACCAAGACCTACGGTAGTGGGGATGTGGAGGTGCATGCCCTTGAAGCGGTGGACTTTACCGTCGAGCCCCAGGACTATTGCGCAATTATGGGTCCCTCTGGTTCCGGAAAATCGACGCTGATGAATATGATTGGCTGCCTCGATCGCCCCACCGCCGGCCGCTACCAACTCGATGGCATTGATGTGGCGGATCTCGATGAAGATGCCCTGGCTGAGGTGCGCAATCGCAAGATTGGCTTTGTCTTTCAGCAGTTTCACCTGCTGCCCCATGCCAACGCAGTTGAGAATGTGATGCTGCCGATGATTTATGCAGGTGTCCCGGCTCAGGAGCGGCGCGATCGCGCTGTGGCGGCCCTGACGCGGGTGGGCCTCGGCGATCGCCTCAGCAACCGTCCCAACCAGCTCTCCGGGGGTCAGCAGCAGCGGGTAGCTATTGCGCGGGCGATCGTCAACCAGCCCGTGCTACTTCTGGCCGACGAACCCACCGGGGCCCTCGATTCCCAAACGACCGGAGAAGTGCTTGACCTCTTTGGCGAACTCCATGATGGTGGTATTACCGTCGTCATTGTTACCCACGAAGCCGATGTGGCCGCTCAGACCGAGCGAGTGGTCTGGATGAATGATGGCCGGATTGTCCATTCGCACCTGGCCCCCGATGCGGTGGGGCATCAGTAGTTTAGGGTTCAAGGTTTAAAGTTCAAGGCTTAAAGTTTAGGCGGTTGAAACAACTCTGAAGGTTGCATGCACAACGCAGGACTCAAGACCGTGGCGATCGCTCCCGCTCAGCCCACACTTTCGGACTTTGCTGTCTGGATTTGGGATACGTCGTCGATTTAGAATCCCCAGAATGCTTGTTTTATAAGAACTTTGAACTTTGAACTCTCAACTTTGAACTCCGCCTCGCGGTACTAGCGCCCCTAGCAGGGAAACTGTAAACTGCGAACTGCGAATTGGTACTCCTCCCCCATGACCACCCCCATTAACACCCCTGACTGGGTCAAGTCTGCTGTTTTTTATCAGGTTTTTCCCGATCGCTTTGCGATCGGCAGCCCGCCCACCGGAACCTTCACGCCGCGTGTTCCCCTAGAGGCTTGGAATGCACCGCCCACCTTGCAGGGTTACAAGGGCGGCAACCTCTGGGGAGTGATTGAAGGGTTGGACTATCTCCAGGCGCTAGGTATCAGCGCCATTTACTTCACACCGATTTTTCAATCCGCTTGCAACCATCGCTACCATACCCACGACTATTACCAGGTTGACCCGCTCCTGGGGGGGAACCGAGCCCTTGCCGCCCTACTGAGCGCCGCCCACGATCGCGGCATCAAGATCGTCTTGGACGGGGTCTTTAATCATTGCAGCCGGGGCTTTTTTCAGTTCAACGACATCCTCGAAAATGGACCCTACTCCCCCTGGCTCGACTGGTTCAAAATTGAGGCTTGGCCCCTCTCCGCCTACGACGGCAGCCTGCCCGCTAACTACCAGGGTTGGTGGAACAACCGTGCCCTCCCCGAGTTTAACCATGACCATCCCGATGTGCGGGAATACATCATGGGTATTGCTGAATATTGGCTGGAGCAGGGTATCGACGGCTGGCGGCTGGATGTGCCCTTTGAAGTGACCGCACCGGGTTTTTGGCAAGAATTCCGGCAGCGGGTCAAGGCGATTAACCCCGAGGCGTATATTGTGGGCGAAATTTGGCGCGATGCTCAGCAATGGCTGGATGGGGAGCAGTTTGATGGCGTGATGAATTATCCCTTTACTGGGGCGACGCTGGCCTTTGCTGGGCAGGCATCCCTGCAAAAAGCCTTGGTGGATTCCCCCGCCTATGATGCCTATCCGGCGATCGATGCCGCAGAATACGGCCGGCAAATCCAAGCCCTACTCGATCGCTACCCCTGGGAGATCCAGCTCACCCAGCTCAACCTGCTCAGTAGCCACGATACGGCGCGGGTTTGGAGCATTTGCGGCGGCGATCGCACCGGCGTTAAGCTGGCTACCTTACTGCTGCTCACCTTCCCCGGCGCACCGAGTATCTACTATGGCGATGAAGTGGGCCTGCCCGGTCGCCTCGACCCCGACAGTCGGCGGGGCTTTCCGGGGCGATCGCGCTGGGATCATGATCTCCTCGCCCTCCACCGCGACCTGATCGCCCTCCGCCAGCAATATCCCGCCCTGCAAACTGGCACCTATGACGTGATCTGTACTGACGGTTTAGTCTACGGTTTTGAGCGCCGCCTGGGCCAAATGGCGGTGCGGGTCTATGCCAATGGGGGGACTGACCCGGCGATCGTGCCACTCTTTGCCGATCAATGGGATTGTATATGGGGAGGCGCGACAGCTACCTATACCAAAACCAATGCCCTCCAACTCTCCCCCCGTACGGGTTGTATCGTAATTGCCAAAAATTGAATCAGCGAAGAACCCTTTTGGCTTTTTTGTCGTCAGACAATATACGGAACTTTTGTAACGGAATTCTCTGGATGATAACGATGAAACAGTTTGTTCTCTCGACCGCTGCGGCCCTCGGCTGCACCAGCCTACTCACCCTGTTTGCCCCCACACTGGTCTTAGCCCAGTCCCAGAACTACCCCGCTGGCGAGCGTCAAAACTTTATTGAGAGCTGTGCCTATAGCCGTGGCAATCAAGTAAGAGCGATCTGTGCCTGCACCTACGAAAAGATCAAAGCCCGCTATGACTACAGCGAATACCAAAACATTCGCCAGCGCATCCGCAGTGGCAGCCAACTCCCCGCGCCGGTCTTGAAGATGATCGAAGACTGTCGTCGGGAGCAGTTTTAGAACTTACATTATCCCCATCCCACTCTGAAAGACGGAAAGGTCAATGGTAGGATTTGTGGTTAAGCAATTTAACCCAATTTCACACCACACGAAGGAGACTAGACTCGCTTTGGCCCGTTACCTCTTTACCTCCGAATCCGTTACCGAAGGTCATCCCGACAAAATCTGCGATCAGATTTCCGATACCATTCTAGACGCCCTCCTGGCTCAAGATGAGAGCAGTCGTGTCGCCGCTGAGGTGGTGGTTAACACGGGGCTGGTTTTGATCACAGGCGAGATTACCTCAAAGGCCCAGGTGAACTATATCGATCTGGCTCGGCAAAAAATTGCTGAGATTGGCTATACCGATGCCAACAATGGCTTCTCGGCCGAGAGCTGCTCGGTACTCGTTGCGCTGGATGCCCAGTCCCCCGATATTGCTCAAGGCGTTAGCCAAGCCCAAGAACAGCGCGAAGCTCTCAGCGATGATCAACTTGACCAGATCGGCGCAGGCGATCAGGGCTTGATGTTTGGCTATGCCTGCAATGAAACCCCCGAGTTGATGCCGCTGCCCATTAGTTTGGCCCATCGCATTTCTCGGCAGTTGGCAGCGGTGCGTAAGGATGGCATCTTGCCCTACCTCGGCCCGGACGGCAAAACCCAGGTGAGTGTCACTTATGAAGACGGTAAACCTGTGGGCATTGATACGATTTTGGTGTCGACCCAGCACAGTGCGGCGATTGGTGAGCTGACCGACAATGACGCGATTCAAGCCAAAATCAAGGAAGATCTCATGGCCTTGGTTGTCAAGCCCGTCTTTACCGATATTGCCATCAAACCGGATGAGAACACGCGTTTTTTAGTCAACCCCACGGGTAAGTTTGTCATCGGTGGTCCCCAGGGTGATTCGGGATTAACCGGGCGCAAGATTATTGTCGATACCTACGGTGGTTATTCTCGCCATGGCGGTGGTGCATTTTCCGGTAAAGATCCGACGAAGGTCGACCGCTCGGCGGCCTATGCCTGCCGCTATGTGGCCAAGAACATTGTGGCGGCGGGACTGGCCGAAAAATGTGAGGTGCAGGTCAGCTATGCGATCGGCGTCGCCCGGCCCGTGAGTGTTTTGGTGGAAACCTTTGGCACCGGTAAAGTCTCAGAAGCGATTCTTTTGGATCTGGCCCAGAAGCATTTTGAGCTGCGCCCGGCGGGGATCATTCAAACCTTTAACCTCCGGGGCTTGCCGGGTCAGCGGGATGGTCGCTTCTACCAGAACTTGGCGGCCTATGGTCACCTCGGGCGGACTGATCTTGATCTGCCCTGGGAGCAAACGGATAAGGCAGAGCTGCTCAAGACAGAAGCGATGGCAGCGGCAGTGTAGGGTTGGTTGCGCGATTGATTCTTGAGGTGCCCCAGCAAAGCTGGGGCATTCTACATTGCAACGGATGACAGACGCTAGAGTCGCGAGGACTTTTTCCGGAGTCGCAAGCTCGACCCAAACCGCTTCTTGCTCTCGCCAAGCCCGCCCTGCAAAAGCTTTAGCCCTTGCTGAATTGAAGGCTTGAGCAGATAGACAACTGTGAAGCCACTGACGAGCAGACTAAGCCAATTGGCCCGGACGTTCAGGGTGAATTTCAAGGATTCGGCAACACCGATTGCCCCTTGCAAAAAGAGCGTGATCTTCAGCCAGCGCTCAGTCCGTTGCTGCAAGAGCTGACCACTGACATAGAGCGCGTAAACACCGGCCAAGAGGGTCAGCAAAGCCAAAGCCATGCCCCCTTGGGTATGCAGTAGCTGCAATGGTGCATGGGGGCGATCGCTCCCCCCATCCCCGAGCAGCACAGCCAGCCCCTTCTCAGCGAAGAGGAACAAACTCAAAGGAATCAGAAAAAGGGCGCTAATCAGTTGCAACGTTCCCACAAGGGAATAAGTACGAGGCGCAGAATGGATATTCATAGTGGACGGAGGGGTTAGGCGAGCCGTTGTTGTTAGAAAGAGACCGTTGCAAAGGGGGAAACGCTCAGGACTTAAGTTAGGTTAAGCCCAAGCTTAGCTTCATGCTGTGTATCGTAATACTGGATATCGCATGACATCACAGCCATTCAACCCAACTCAGTCAGGCTAACTCAGTCAGGGTATGGCAGTTACCAAACTGAACCTTGACGGATGCCCACCAGTGAGGTCAAGTCACTAGGGACTGTCATCATTTGAATTTCAAACTCAGTTACAGTAAGGACTGATGGCAGCTAAGAATTTAATCCGGTAATCGCAGAATGCGTTAAAACCTTGGCAGGCGGGATGCCTGCGCTACGGAGTTCCTGGTCTATTTTCTTAAGTTCCATTAGCCTTTAGCTGAGTCTGCCCCAAACAAGCGTGCTATCGCTTTTACCATAAGGCTTCTGAGGTTAAGTAATGACAAGCCCTAACGTGAATGTCAGCAAGTGGGTTGCATTTAGGGCAAGAGTTAAGTGAATTTCCCTAATGTTCTAAAAGCAAATGCTCTGGAGTGGGGTGAACTTTAAACAAATCTCAACGATTGTTAAGCCAGTTGTTAAGCCAGCTCTCCATTCCTTTCAGACCTCTAGCGCAATTTCAGGAAGGTCAGCCATTTGTTGGGCTACAGGGTCTAAAGGCGGTTCGCCCAGTTGCTGGCTTTGCTGACAGCGCTGCTGAAAGGGACAATAGCGACAGCGGGGATGTTGCTGTTGGGCGTCGATGGCGGGAAAGGCTTGAGCCCTTTGCAATAAAGCGGTGGTCAAGGTTTGCAGATGCTTGAGGTCTGCTTGGAGTCGATTGCGAGTCTGCTCGTGACGAGATGTTGTGTAGTCGAGCTGCCAAGCGGTGGGGGTTTGACCGGGTTGTACAAACCAATAGGTCATGGCGACCTGTTCGGGTTGATAATCTGAGGTTTCCACCAGCACAAAGGGGTAGAGCAATGTCTGCCAATTCTCGGCAAGGTGCTGGCTGTGGGGGGGCTTGGGGTAGGTCTTCCAATCCAAAATTTCGGCTCGGTCTGGCTCCAGAGCCAACAGATCGTAGACTCCGACGAGGGCGATTGTCCCTAGGTTAACCCCTAATTGCTCATCTTTTAATTGCCCAACCCACAAGCGTCGATGTTCGGCTTCGTATCGAGCATTGGGATTATGGAAGGCAGGAACGGTAGCCACGAGCGACTGGAGGGCTTGGCGCATGGCCGGGTCAGTGGGGGTTGGGCTGGGAGCAATCGCAAGGCCCAGCACATATTGCTGCATTAAGCGATGAAATTGGCTACCCCAATCGGTGCGGGCTTGCCGTTCCGGGTCAAGGGGGGCACCGAGCTGCTCTAGGTATTGGTATTGGTAGCGGCGCGGGCATTGCTCAAAACGGTTGAGATGCCCCTGGGTCAGGGTTGGGAGCGGTGAGGAGTGCAATTTCTTTGGCAGTGCGCAAAAGCACAATCATTCAGGCTGAGGGGAGGGTGGCATCGGTCAATCTTTAGGACAGCAAAACCTTAAACTGACCTTAATCTGTATCACGGGTTACATCAAAATGAGTCTCGCCCCCCTAGCATAAGCCACTTGAGTTGTGTTTCCGTATTGTGACAAGAAACAACCGCGAGATAGACACAATCAATCGCGCAATCAATGTGAATGTGAGGCTTAAACGCAGACGATGGTACAACAACTAGGACGACGCAAATTTTTGGTTTATGGTTCCGCTGCGCTCGGAACCAGCCTGTTACTCAAGGCTTGTGGTGCACCTCCGGAGGAGGCAGACAGCGATGCTGAAGGGGGTGATGAATCAGCCACTAGCGATGGTGAAACCATTAAAGTCGGTATTCTCCACTCCCTCACAGGCACGATGGCGATTAGTGAAAATACCGTGGTTGATGCGGAGAAACTCGCCATCAAGGAAATCAACGAAGCTGGCGGTGTGTTGGGCAAGCAGATCGAGGCGATCGTCGAAGATGGCGCATCTGATTGGCCCACCTTTAACGAAAAGGCCGCCAAGCTAATTGACCAAGACGAGGTGGCTGTGGTCTTTGGTTGCTGGACCTCCGCTAGCCGTAAGGCGGTGTTAGACACCTTTGAGTCTAAGGAGCATATGCTCTGGTATCCCGTGCAGTATGAGGGTCAAGAATGCTCCAAAAACATCTTCTACACCGGGGCGGCCCCGAACCAGCAGATTGAACCTGCCGTGGACTGGCTGCTGGAAAACAAAGGCAACGAGTTCTTCTTGGTTGGTTCAGACTATGTCTTCCCCCGTACCGCCAACACCATCATCAAAGAGCAGCTCAAAGCCAATGGGGGTGAAACCGTCGGTGAAGATTATCTCCCCTTAGGCAACACTGAAGTCACGCCGATTATCACTAAGATTCAACAAGCCTTGCCTGATGGTGGGGTTATTTTCAACACGCTCAACGGCGATAGCAACGTGGCGTTCTTTAAGCAGATGCAAGGCGCAGGCTTAGGTCCCGATAAGTATCCTGTGATGTCTGTGAGTGTGGCAGAAGAGGAAGTCCGCCAGATCGGCCCAGAGTTTTTGGAGGGTCACTACGCCGCTTGGAACTATTTCCAATCCGTGGATACGCCCGAGAACGCGGCCTGGGTGGAAGCCTTCAAGGCCGAATACGGTGATGATCGCGTCACTAATGACCCCATGGAAGCGGCCTACATCATGGTTTACCTCTGGAAGCAAGCGGTGGAAGCAGCCGGAACCACCGATATCGAAGCGGTGCGTGAAGCGGCCTACGGTCAGGAGTTTGATGCGCCCGAAGGCAAGGTCACCATGAATGCCAACCACCACATCTCTAAGACCGTGCGGGTGGGTGAAATCAAAGATGACGGCCAATTCGAAATTGTTTTCGCGACCGATGGCCCAGTTGATCCCCTGCCTTGGAACCAGTACGTTCCCGAAACCAAGGGCTTTGCCTGCGACTGGTCTGACCCCGACAAAGGTGGGAAGTACGAGATCGAGGCTTAAGTTGCGCTCGGCATCAGCAGTCAGCAAGGGGCAAGCAGCCCCTTGCTTTGTGTTAGAGTCCTTCCGAGAGAATCCCTCATCTGAGGCAGGCGAGACGCAGATATCCCTCCGGGAGGCTGCGCCAACGACAAGCTCACTGACCACAGTTCGACTCCGCTCACTGACCACCTGCGCTACGGTCAATCTTCTGTTCCGTAGCGCAGGCATCCTGCCTGCCACCGGCAAACAGAATAGGGTGAAATTATTGAGTTCTGCTTTAAACCCGTTGGCAAAAAACGAATGTTAGCAATCTTTCAAGGTATTTTTAACGGACTGAGTATTGGCTCGGTTCTACTGATCGCGGCGTTGGGCTTGGCCATTGTCTTTGGCTTAATGGGGGTAATCAACCTGGCCCACGGCGAGTTAATGATGTTGGGGGCTTACACCACCTTCTTGGTGCAAAACGGGTTTAAAGTCCTCGGTGACCCTTGGGTCAACTTCTATACTCTCGCCGCCATTCCCCTCGCCTTTCTGGTGGCGGCGTTGGTGGGTCTGATTTTGGAACGGGGCGTGATTCGCTTTCTTTACGGCCGGCCCCTCGAAACCTTGTTGGCAACCTGGGGCGTGAGCTTGATTTTGCAGCAGTCGGTACGCAGCATTAACCCGCGCAATGTGGATGTGACGCCGCCAGCCTGGCTCCGGGGGGGCATTCCCATTGGTGCATTTCAACTGCCCTATGCTCGGATTTTTATCATTGGCTTGACGATTCTCTGTGTGGTGGCGGTCTACCTGTTCCTGAACCGTTCCAGTTGGGGTCTAAAAATTCGGGCGGTGACCCAGAACCGAGAAATGAGTGCCTGTCTGGGAATTCCCACGGCTCAGGTGGATGCCTTGACCTTTGCGATCGGTTCGGGGCTAGCAGGCATTGCGGGCTGTGCCATTACCTTGCTCGGCTCGGTGGGCCCCAACACCGGTCAGAACTACATTGTCGATACCTTTATGGTGGTGGTTGTCGGGGGTGTGGGTAATCTCTTTGGCTCCATTGTGGCGGCAATGGCGATCGGCATTGTCACCTACATTGTGGGGTCGGGCACCTTTGCACTGTTGCTGAGCCCTATTGAGTCCCTCAAGCCGCTGGTGGATCTGTTTACCTTTTTTGCCACGACCAGTATGGCCAAGGTACTCGTCTTTGCTCTGATTATTGCCTTTTTACAGGTGCGGCCGGCGGGGATCTTTCCCCAGAAAGGACGCACGGCGGAGTTATAGACGCAACTATTACCACGAGAGATTAGCAAGCAATAAGAGGAATCCAGCATGGCAGAGGCAGTGATCAGTCGCAGTATGGCCCAAAAACGCGCCCGACAGCGACGGTTCATCATTGAAGGCGTGGCGATCGCCGTCATTGGCATTGTGCTAATGATGGTCATGCCGATGGTGCTACCGGAATTTCGCCTCAAGCTGCTGGGGCGATTCCTCTCGCTGGCGATCGTCGCCCTCGGCATTGATCTAATTTGGGGCTATACCGGGCTCCTGAGCCTGGGTCATGGCGTCTTTTTTGCTCTGGGGGGCTATGGCTTTGCCATGTACCTCAAGCTGCAAATTCCCGAGGGCCAACTGCCGGACTTTTTTACCCTCTACGGGGTCGAGAAGCTGCCGTTTTTCTGGGTGCCCTACTATTCTTTTCCCCTGACCCTGGTGCTGATTGTGCTTGTGCCCACCGTGGTGGCTGGGATCTTGGGCTATCTCGTTTTCCGCAATCGGATTAAGGGAGTCTATTTTTCGATCCTCACCCAGGCGGCCTTGATCGTCTTCTTCAATTTTTTCAATGGTCAACAGAAGCTGATTAATGGGACGAATGGCCTCAAGACCGACACTGCCGAATTTTTTGGCAATGTGGTCAGCTCGGCTCGCATGCAATGGACGTTTTACCAGATTACTGTGGTGGCGTTGATCCTGGTCTATCTGCTCTGTCGCTGGCTGACCTCGGGGCGGTTTGGCCGGCTCTTGGTGGCGATTCGCGATGATGAAAACCGGGTGCGCTTCTCTGGCTATAACCCCACTTGGTTTAAGTTGGTGGTCTTTTCGGTGTCCGGCGGGATTGCCGGGGTGGCCGGTGCCCTCTACACCGTGCAGTCGGGCATTATCACACCGTCTTTTATGGCCGTGCCCTTCTCGATTGAAATGGTGATCTGGGTGGCGGTGGGTGGCCGGGGCACCTTGGTGGGCCCCGTGATTGGCACCGTACTGGTGCGGTTTGCCCAAACGCTCTTAAGTGAGCGGTTTCCTGAGTTTTGGCTCTTCTTTCAAGGGGCGCTGTTTTTGCTGGTGGTGACGGCGCTGCCCAAGGGCTTAATGGGCCTCGGCGAGCTCCCGGTCTTGAAACGGTTTTTTTGGCGATCGCCCGCTGCCCCGCTCATCGATAGTTATCCCAGCCTGGTCGATGACCCCGATGTACAACAGGAGCGGGCCCAGTTTAGCCGTTCCCCCAACAGCGCTGCCGCCTCAACCGAGACAGTGACCGACACCATCCCTGCCGCTACCGACGATCGCCATGAATAACCCCATCCTCGAAATCGACAATCTGACGGTGAGCTTTGATGGCTTCAAAGCCCTCAACACCCTCAACTTCACCATGAATACGGGCGAGTTGCGGGTAATTATTGGCCCCAATGGTGCAGGGAAGACCACTTTTCTGGATGTGATCACGGGCAAGGTGCAACCGACCCAAGGCACCGTGCGCTTCAAAGGGCGGGATCTGCGTAACCTGTCGGAGCATCGGATCTCGCGTCTTGGGATTGGTCGTAAGTTCCAAACGCCTCGGGTCTATCTCAACCTCAGCGTGCGCGATAATCTGGACTTGGCTTGGGTGCGCCGCAAGAATGTCTTAGCGACGCTGTTTACCCCGCCCAAGAAGGGCGATCGCCGCACCGTTACCAGCCTGTTGGAAACCGTGGGCTTGACCGCGAAAGCCCATCTCAAGGCAGCCCTGCTCTCCCACGGCGAAAAGCAACGCCTGGAAATTGGCATGTTGGTGGCCCAATCCCCCGAGTTGCTACTGGTGGATGAACCGGTGGCGGGCTTGACCGATGAAGAGACCGAAAATGTGGGCGAGCTGTTGCTCGCCTTAGCCCAAGACCATTCGATCATTGTCATTGAGCATGACATGGAGTTTGTGCGTCAGATTGCCCGGCAGGTGACGGTGCTGCACCAGGGCTCGGTACTCTGTGAAGGCACCATGGAAAAGGTGCAAAATGACCCCCGCGTCATTGAGGTGTATCTCGGCAAAGCACCGAGCATTACGCCGGAGCAACTCCTCATTTTGCGGATTGCCGCTGCCATGGCCTGGGCCGATGGCAACTTTGCGCCGGAGCAGTTGCAGGTGATCTTGACTCGCCTAAGCAAACAGTTTGCCGATGACCCGGCTCAGCAGGAGGAACTCAAGACAGAACTGCAAAATTATCTGGCTCAAGAGATCTTGCTGGAGGCGTTGGTTCCCGAGTTGCAGGGGGAGGGCGATCGCCGCCAAGTGCTCAAACTCAGCTACGAAATCATCCGCTCGAACACGATCAACGAATACGAAAGCCAGGTGTATCAAAAACTCCTCGAACTTCTCCAGCTCCCTGAAGCGGAGGTGAAGGCGGTGGAGGCAGAGGTGGAAGCGGGGATGAGCAGTTTGTCGTTGGATGAATATTTGCAGCAGTGAAGAGTAGTTTTGGCGGTTAAAAAAAACGTTTAAACTAAGAGTTTTCCTGAACTTCAGATTAATTACGGTAAAAATCATAAACTTCTTCAACTATATTTTTTGCGACGATTCTATAATCGTGCGAGTTTTGCTCATTGGGCTGAACCACGCTAAGAGGTTGACATCCAGATTTTGCAACATTAATGTGATATACTCTCCCGTCATTTTCAGGAGCCAACCTCTCCGTATGCGTGGCGAAGAAAGTGAGTATTTCACTAGAGTTAACACATTCTTCAAGAAGGTGTAGGCAAGAGCTTCCATGCACTACAGCTATGCTTGGCAATCCTACATTATGAGACCAGTTGTGAAGAGCATGTAGAAGTCCTACCTGTCTCTCGATATCATTATTCCAGTCAATTCCCAAAGGTTCTGGAGGAATGATAAGTTTGTGTTTTTTGCCCAAGTTTGAAACTGTTTTTTGAATGCTATCTAAATCACCGTATTGAATGCATATAGGTACTACGATTATGTCTATTTCTAGAAGCTGGTTTTGGATTTCACCAATAGCAGGTATACTCTCTTCAAATGGGAAAGTCATATACTTTTTTATTCGTTCCTTTTCAGGATGACTTTTACCATAATCTGTTCCAAAAGACTTGAGTCCAGAGAATAGAAAAAATATCACTTTACTATCGGACATTCTTAGCCTATTTCTTACCTTACTGGCTATCTTCGATAATTTAGTATCAAGCTCTAGGATGGTTTTATTCTTTACGAACAGGCAATTTCCCTTTGGGATAGGGTAATGTAATCCTAAACTATCAGTGAGGGTTAAATATTTTTTGCCAAGCAGCTCTCGCATTTTTTTGACTGCTATAGAACCTGTTAAAATCTCGCCTTCTGGAAATAAAGCTCTGATCTCATCACAGTTTATATATTTCCTTCCTGGGAAATACTTTTCTGATTCAATAAACTCAATCTTTGAAACATATTTCAAAAAACTGTTTACTGCAACTTCTCTGAATCGAGAGCCTCCAAAAACCTTCAGGTTAACTTTATTTCTTTTCGATAGAAAGGAAATAAAGTCAACCTGTGCGCGAATATCTCTAAGTGCAAAACCCAGAGAATTTTCAATAACAACAAGAACTTCTATTAACATTTACACTTTTATATCGTTCTCAAGATCTTTTTTCGACAAATATTCAGGATTTCTTGAGTGCTGCCTTAATATATCTTATCAGCGCATCAGGGGTGTCTGCACAACCTTGTGCCTTTCGCACTCGATCCTTCTGAACCCAATTCACATTTCCCATGTAAAACACTAAAGGAATATCTTTATAAGCTTGATTTCCTCTCAAAAAGTCAAGAAATTCATATCCCGCATTATCGTCCTCACCCCTCTTGATATCAGAGATAATAAGATCAATAGGATCTCCTGTTTTGAGATATTCGACTGCTTCATCTGTCGATAAAAAAAGTTCTACGCCGATTCCCATCTCTTGTAGCAAATTAATTTCAAATATGTTGTTATCAGGGTTGTCATCTACCCAAAGGATTTTTGTTGCTTCCATTGGATGCTTCTTTCCAATCTGAGGGATTTTACTTGATAGAGAAAGTAACACATTTTGGATATCTCTATCAGACTTATCAGACTCAGCAAGCTCTCTCAAGACGTTAGCAAGAGCACGACTAGCCGAATCGGAAAAATTCAGTTTACTACCAGCAATTTCCACCGATTTAACTCTCTCAGCTAACCCACTTATACTTCTCCTTATCTCCTTACGGAAGGATATGAGGCAAAGTAGAGCAATAGAACGCCAACTAATCAATTCATTGACTATCCTGATGCTCCTTTCCATGATGTCTAGAATCTCTTTGTTTGCCACAGATATATTATTTCTCAAAACTAGGACTACATTTTTTGTCTACAGAAGTTTATCAAGAATTCGTTTGCTAGCATTCAATGCATTCTGATATCGATCCACCTCATCCTTCCTGTTACGCTCTAGGTAAAAATTCTTACAATACTCGTATCTATTTACATGAACGAGAGTCCTGAACAAATATCGAGCAGATTTGTCTTCTTCTTCTGAAAGTGCAGCTGTTGTGGGATGATCTCTATTACAATCCAACATCATGAGTTCCACAATGTTGGAAGCGTCAGCTCTTTTTACATCTAAGACTTGGAAGAAGGGTCCACGCAACAAAACCTCTCTCTCCTGCGGATATCTAGATAAACCCTCAATTCTTGTTGCACATATTGGGCTAACAATGCTACTTGGATGCCTATCTTGGTAGATTCCCAGTAAATCGGGATCTAGGCTAATAATGTGAATCTCAAGTATTACAGAACATCTCCCCTGTTTGTCAGAGGATTGCTCACCCTCTCCATTTTTCTGACCACTGAAGTTGACTGCCACATCACGATTTAAACTCGTTGACAGAAACCCGAGTGGTGTTGAAATATAACGTTGCTGCACACTGCTTGCGTCAGTCATGAACTTCATTATGGATTTAAACTCATCTTGAGACATATCCAAACCACGATAGACTCTATCTGAATCTCGAAAAACGCTAACACCTGGATTAAGCTCATTGTAATTGTAGAGATCGATATTTAACAATTCTACAAGAAATGCAAGATTTTTAAAGTCATCTTCTGATAACTTCGACTTGTCTCTGAATTTCTCATTCATGGCCTTGAATATAAGCTCATAACCGTTGCGAGAAGTATAGAACTGAACTGCACCATAATCTTCTTGTATGGACTTCTTTTCTGACCGATTATCTCTGTCAATCCAGTCTCGAAACTTATTAAGATGAGTGTCAAATAGATGCAGCTCTTTTTCTTTTTGAAAAATCCTTTTCTCTTGCTTTGAATTGAGAAGAAACTGTCTTAGGCTAGATATATAATCTTCGAAATTATTCCAGCTCTGACGAACCTCTCTTATTTTTGGGCGTATTGCCTTCATCCTAACTTCTACACCCTCACCAGAAAAGAAGGGTGTATCATTAGAACCTTTTCCACTTTCTGACCAACTTCTGAAATTGAAGTGGTCTTTTGTTGAATCTCTAAAACGTGAAATCATAGTGCTATACTCTTGATGAACTGTTTGCTATACTTGAAAGAGGCTGATCTAAATTGGGCTTCTGCTTTTGCTCTCCGCATTAAGCGTTAGAACGATCTTGATGTCAGTATAAATTATATCAGAGCTGAGTTGTAGAGTGGGCAATGTCCACCAAAACCCATTATTTATTTGGAATTCGCGTCTCTCTAGATGTTTGCTACTATTTTAGAACAATGAAATCCGCTTAGAGCAATGACCTTAGCAATTGCCCTTGAACCTGCACCCATCAAGACCGATTCCCACGGCGTTGTCCGCGTCGCCAAAACTCGTGTCACCCTAGATACTGTCGTTACAGCCTTTCTCGAAGGCTGCACCGCTGAGGAGATTGGAGAGCAATACCCATCCCTAGCGCTATCCGACATTTATCTTGTGATTGGTTACTACCTTAGACATCAAGATGAGGTCAACCGTTACTTGGCAGAACGGCAACATCAGGCAGAGGCGATCCAACAGGAAGCCGAACAACGATTTAACCCCGTTGGCATCCGTGAACGCTTGCTAGCGAGACGAAATCAAGCCCGATCGCCAAAATGACTCAGTTTCTAGCGGACGAGAACTTTAATAACCAGATTGTCCGAGGTGTTCTTCGGCAGAATCCAGCAGTTAATATCGTGCGTGTTCAGGATGTCGGCTTGCAAGGCGCAAGTGACCCGGATGTTTTGTCTTGGGCAGCTCAAGCGGGACGGATTGTCTTAACCCATGATGTTGCAACGATGATCATGTTTGCATACGATCGTATTCAGGCAGGTTTATCAATGCCTGGATTATTTGAGGTAAAACGGCATATTCCGGTAGGGTTAGTCATAGAGGAGATCGTTTTAATTGCAGAGTGCAGCCTTGAGGGTGAGTGGGAAGGGCAAGTCAGATTTTTGCCTCTCAAATAGTGAGGTATGCAAAATCAATGGTCTCAAAATAAAAAACCGAAGTCACCAATATTTGTCCACCCTACCCCTGCTATTGAATGAGGTGTTAGAAACCCGATGACAACCCGTAAGATTCCTGAGGCCGATTGGAAAAAATTTCGCAAACTGCGTGAGGTGGCGCTAGAGCGTTTTTGCGATCGCACCCTGCAAGAAATCACCACGATCGCCGCCAATGACGCCGCTAGTTCCCACCAACGCTACCTTAAGATTTATGACTTCATTCAAGCGCAAGACCAAGACTTGTCTCGTGCCTTCGATGCCCCACGCCGCTCACAGATGTTAGAGCAGCTCATTGCCATGCAAGGGCTAGGTTTATTCACGACTGAGGACTTGGATCAGTTTACCGATGCAACGCGCGAGGTATTGGACTTTTTGTTCACCCCCGAGACTCGGTGATTTTTTTGATCTAGGCGAAGCACCCCAATTGCCAGGCGTCAGCCGGATGTTCATAATAGTCAGGGAATAACGTATAAAGTGGCAGAACACTGTCTTGTGCTTGCGATTTACCCTTGCTGCTCTCGATCATCCCCCGCTGCCAGTCCCATGCCCCAGAATAGCCCCGGTGACCCCCAAGTGAATGACACCCAGCGGCGAATTGCGGAGCTTGAAGCCGAGAATCGGCGCTTGCAGCGGGCTCTCGCCGACTCGCAGCAGACTTGCACACAACTGCACCAAGCGCTAACGCAAGAACAGTCTGATGCCGAGCGAGAGGCGCAGCTCAGGCGACAGGCGATCGCCATGGCGGCGGCCCAAGATGGCATTGGTATTCTCACCGAGGCGGGCTTTGTCTATCTCAATCCGGCCCATGTTCAACTATTTGGCTACGACAGGCCAGAGGAATTGCTCGGACAAAGTTGGCAAATTTTATACAGTGAGTCTGAATGCCAACGCTTTGAGCAAACGATCATCCCCACTGTTATGGCCGAGGGGGTTTGGCAGGGAGAGGCGATCGCCACCCGCAAGGATGGCAGCACTTTTGTTCAAGAGCTGTCTTTGAATGTCACCGCAGCAGGAGAGTTTATTTGTATTTGTCGAGATATTAGCCAGCGCAAACAAACCGAGGCGAAACTCAAACATCTTAATGCCACCTTAGAGCAACGAATTGCCGACCGTACCCAAGAGCTCCAAACCACCCAGTCTCGCCTCCAACGCTTAATTGATAATATTCCTGGTGTGATCTATCAATTTGCTCTCGATTGCGAAGGGAACTATTTATTCCCTTACGTTTCAGAAGCCTGTCGAGAAATTTATGAATTGGAGCCGGAGGAATTTATTCGGGTGTTTGAACTGATTCATCCGCAGGATCAGGACTCACTGGAGCAGGCGATCCAAGCTGCCGTGACGACGGTTTCTGTGTTTGAGCATGAGCATCGGATTATTATGCCCAGCGGCCAGCTCAAGTGGATTCAAGCGATTTCTCGACCGGGACGACAAGCAGATGGCGCACCAATTTGGGATGGCATTTTAATTGATATTAGCGATCGCAAACGGGCGGAAAAGGAGCAGGAACGCCTGGCTAGACTTCTTGAAGCGACCCCTAATCTCATTGGTATTACCGATGCCCAGGGAAATAATCTTTACCTCAACCCCTCAGGACAAAAACGCCTCAATATTCTGCCCGAAGATGTTACTCAAGTTCACGTCAGTGAGTTTTATCCACCGGACATTTACCAAAAGCTCATTACCGAAGCGATTCCCACCGCTATTCAGGTGGGTCTCTGGCATGGAGAATCGATGCTCCTCTCCCGTAATGGCAAAGTTTTTCCGATTGATCAAGTTATCTTGGCCCATACTGATGAGCAGGGGGAGGTGGAATTTTTGTCCACCATCATGCGGGATATTAGTGATGAACAGGCGTTGACTGAAGCGTTGTCGGAACGGGAGGAGCGATTCCGTATTGTCTGTGAACAAACCGGACAGCTTATTTATGACTACGATCTGGCCTCGGGCAACATTATTTGGGCCGGGGCGATCGAGGAATTAACCGGCTACCCTGTTGAGGAATTTCAGCAGTTTAATGTGGATCGCTGGAGTGATTTGATTCATCCGGATGATCGGGAGCGGGTCATCACGTCCCTTGAAGCGGCGATCGCTGCTGGGCAGGACTATTTTGTGGAATATCGCTGGCGACGCCAGGATGGCAGCTACATTTATGTGGAAGATCATGGGGTTTTCTTGACCCACGAGGATGGAGAATCCTATCGGATGATTGGTACCACTTCTGATATCGACGATCGCAAACAGGCTGAAGCACAACTACGCCAGCGGGAGCGGCAATATCGCCAGGTGTTTGAGACGATTACGGATGGTTTGGGAATCATGAACTTGGATACGGGCAACTTAATGGAGGCAAACCCGGCATACCATCAGATGCATGGTTATAGCTATGGGGAATTCATGGCGGTTCCATTGATTGAGCATGTCCATCCCGATTCTCATCCCCTATTGGCCCAGTTTATTGAGGTGATTCGCACCAATCAACCCTTTACCTGTCAAGCCCAGAATCTGCATCGGGATGGCACGCCCATCGATATCGAAGTGAAGGGATTTCCCTACCCCTATCAAAACGAAACCCATGCCTTAACCCTGGTTCGGAACATAACTGAGCGGGTTAGGCTGGAGGCTGAGCGTCAACGGCAAGCGGAACGCATTGCCCAGCAAATCCGTCGGGAAAAACTGCTCAATCAGCTCACGGCGCAAATTCGTCATTCCCTCCAACTTGACCAAATTCTCAATACGACGGTTCGCCAAATTCAGGGTTTTCTACACGTCGATCGTTGTCACTTTGCCTGGTATATCCGCGAAACGGCTGCTGCCTATTGGGATGTCATCAGTGAAGTTGCGTGTCCGGGTCTTCCCAGTTTTGTGGGCAAGCATCCAACGGCTAGTTTTGGAGCGCTATCGGAGTTACTTCTCCGTCAGCAGCTCATTCGCCTTGATGATGCGAGTCAGGTGCAGGATCAGGCGGTGAAGACGGTACTCGCAGAACTTAATAACCAGTCCATGCTGGTGCTGCCCGTGCAGGCGCAATCCGGAAAATTTGGTATTATTGCCTGCATTCACCACCAAGCCGTGCGCCCCTGGCAAGATGAAGAGGTGGAGTTGTTGGCGGCGGTGGTGGCGCAGTTGGTGATCGCCCTCAACCAAGCGGATTTACTCGCCCAAAGTCAGGCGCGAACCGATGAGCTGGAGGACTTGCTCCAGCAACTCCAGCAAGCCCAGATCCAATTGGTGCAGAGTGAGAAGATGTCCAGCTTGGGGCAAATGGTGGCAGGGGTTGCTCATGAAATCAATAATCCGGTCAATTTTATTCATGGCAATCTGGATCATGTCAAAACCTATATCCAGGACTTGCTGACGCTAATCGAGGGCTATCAACGTCATTATCCCCAGCCCCAGACCGAAATTACCGAAATTATTGACGACATTGATCTGGACTTCTTAGTTGAAGATATGCCCAATCTTTTGCAGTCGATGGTGGTGGGAACCGATCGCATCCGGGAAATTGTCCAGTCGTTGCGGACGTTCTCCCGCTTGGATGAAGCAGAAATTAAAGCGGTGGATTTGCATGATGGCATCGATAGTACCCTGACGATTTTGCAAACTCGTCTCCGAGAGCAGAACTGGCGATCGGCGATTCAAGTGCTTAAAGACTATGGTGAACTGCCCCCCATTGAATGTTATGCCGGGCAGCTCAACCAGGTGTTTATGAATATTTTGAGTAATGCGATCGATGCGCTTGAGGAGCGCGATCGCCAGCGATCGCACCCAGAGATGGCCGAGACGCCCAGCCAGATTACCATCAAGACCCGAGTTATGAATCGACACATTGTCATGCGCTTTACTGACAATGGCCCCGGCATCAGCCCAACGGTACAGGCGCGCCTCTTTGATCCCTTCTTCACCACCAAATCGGTGGGAAAAGGAACGGGTTTGGGACTCTCGATTAGCTATCAGATCGTCACGGAAAGACACCAGGGCAAACTCACTTGTACCTCGAAGCCCGGCGAGACCACTTTCACGGTGGAAGTCCCGATTCAGCGTGAACGTTGAACCCTGACCTTAAAGCCCATTGAGCACCAGATTATTGCGATGCACCACGGTGTCGGAGCCTTCATAACCGAGCACTTCCGGAATGCGATCGGACTTTAAGCCCTGAATTTGTTGAATCTCATCGCTGCTGTAGTTGGTGAGACCACGTGCCACTTCCTGGCCCTGGCGATCGCAGAGCGCGACGGCCTGAGAGGACTGAAAGTCGCCTTGGGTTTTAATGATCCCCGCCGCGAGGAGAGACTTGCCTTGCTCACTGATGGCCCGGATTGCCCCCTCATCCAGATAGAGTTGCCCCTTGACGACCAGGCCATGGACAATCCAGCGCTTACGGGCGTTTTCGACCCGGGGTTTCGCTGCAAATTGGGTTCCCACGGCGTCTCCCTGGAGAATTCTGATGATGTTACCAGGTTCGGTTCCACGCAGAATTGCTGTACGGACACCAGTACTGGTGGCGATGCGTGCAGCGGTGAGCTTGGTCGTCATGCCGCCCGTGCCCCATTGGGAGCCGCGATCGCCCACGTCCACTTGCAGATTGTCCAGCTCGGCAGAGCTAACCTGCAAGATCGGTTGGGCATCGGGGTTTGTGCGTGGGTTCGCTGAGTAGAGGTGATCCACATCGGTCAGCAAAAAGAGCCAATTGGCCTCCACCAGGTTAGCCACGAGGGCCGAGAGCGTATCGTTATCACCAAATTGAAGTTCTTCGACCGCCACCGTGTCGTTCTCATTGACGATCGGAATCACGCCCAGCTCAAACAACTCCCGAAAGGTGTTGTAGGCATTGACATAGGAGCCACGATCCATCAGGTCACGGCGAGTGAGTAAGATCTGAGCGATCGGCTGCCCCAAGGTCGTAAATAGGTCATCATAAACCCGCATCACTCGACCTTGGCCCACCGCTGCCACCGCCTGTTTGCGCGACATGGTACGGGGTCGAGTCTTGAGCTGGAGCCGCGCTGCTCCAACACCCACTGCACCAGAGGAGACCAACACCACATGGTGGCCTTGCGATCGCAGCTGCACCAACGTCTCCACCAATGCCCCCAGGGTTGAGAGGGCCAAGGTTCCCGTCTCTGGATTGGTGAGGCTAGACGTGCCAATTTTTATCACTAGGATGGTTGGCATATTGACCTCCAAAACGCTTCCCTTCGATTGTCTAAGATTTTGGTTCAGGGTTCAAAGTTCAAGGTTCAAAGTTTAGACAGTTGCAAAACCTGGCACCTTGAATTCGGAATTTTGAATTCGGAAGTCGGAACCGAGCGCCCAATTCTGAATTCCGAACTCCGACTTCAGAATTCGATCGCCTCCAGATCACTTTCAATGCGGGGGTTGACCTCAATATATTGCTCGTATTGACCGCTGAAGCCCTGCACAAGCAGGCGTTGGCCCGGTTGCCAATCGGGGATGGCAATTCCTGTCGATTGGTTGATAAACACTTGCACCGGCCCTGAACCATCATCCAGCATTATGCCGACACCGTAGGGTGGGTCTTGGCGCAGGGGCTGAGTAATGGTGCCCTGGAGTTGGAGCAATTCTCCCTCAGTCGTCTCGCCCACAATGCCCGTGGATACAGGGCGGGGACGTAGGGGGTCGTGGGGGCCTACGAGTTTTTGCACCGGAGATCGATCATCCGGGGTGAGCACCAGCAGGCCATGACCATCGTCGTGAACGGAGCCCCTTATCTGTATGGTCTGATTCAAGGCCAGATGCCAATCTGCGGCGGTGCTGATGTAAATGCCGCCCGTGGCATCCTGGAGGGCAAAGCCGCGATCGCCTGTACTCGAAACAAAAGCACCACTGGGCACGGTGACAACCCCCTGAATTGTTACGGAGTCACGGGGAGGCTGCTGGCGCACTTGGGCAATGGGTTGAAGGGATTCCATTGTCGGTTGACCCAATGGGGCAGCAGCGGGGGCAAGCGTGAGCCATCCCATTATGCCGACAACAACCAGCCAGACCCAAAATCGTGGCATTGCTTTGCTCCAAAACGTTCGGTTCTAATCACTGTAGCGGTCGGCTGGCCGTTTAAAACGGTTGGTTTAAGATTCTAGAGGGTTGATGCGCTTGTGCTCAGTCCAATGGTTTGCGAGTGCCTTGGGGTTCTATCCTCCTCCGTAAAATGTCTGCAAAATGTCTGCTCCGACAAATTAACCCTAGGTTTCAAAATGGACGAAGTTTAGAATAGAAGCGATCGCCTTTGATAAGGTACTACAGCGTGATCGCGCTCTGGAGAGCGACCTATGCAATTTCTCAACCCCAAGATCGACTTCGCCTTCAAGAAAGTCTTTGGCTCTCCCCAAAGTAAACCGATCCTCAAGAGTTTCTTGGAGGCGTTGATTTATGATGAGACCCAGACGATCGCTGATCTGGATATCATTGACCCCTACCAAGCCCCCCGCCTCAAAGGCTTCAAGGATACCTATCTGGATGTCAAAGCCCGACTCGATAATGGCACAGTGGTGATCATTGAGATGCAAGTGTTGAATATCGAGAGCTTTGAAAAACGAATTCTCTACAACACCGCTAAAGCTTATTCCATGCAGCTTGGCAAAGGAGAAGACTATGAGCAACTGTTTCCCGTAGTTGCCCTAACGATCACGGACTTTGTCATGTTTCCCGAGTTAGAAAAAGTGGTCTCACACTTTGTTCTGCAAGAACGGGAGCGGTTGACCCAATTCTGTGCCGATGAATTTGAGCTGGTATTTGCGGAGCTGCCCAAGTTTAAAACGCCACTAGAAGAGTTGGCGACGCTAACTGAGAAATGGCTCTACTTTATGAAATATGCCCGGAAATTAGAAGCAGTGCCAGAAACCCTAGGCAAAGTGGATGCTTTGAGCCAAGCCTTTGATGTGGTGAATCGGAGTAATTTCTCACCCGAAGAGCTAGAAGATCAAGAAAAACGCGAGATGTTTGTCTGGGATCATCGCAATGCACTGATTAAGGCGAAGAAGATGGGACTAGAGCAGGGTCGTGTAGAAGGTCATGCAGAAGGTCGTGAACAGGGACTTGAACAGGGACTTGAGCAAGGTAAAAAAGAGAAAGCGATCGAAATTGCTAGACAATTGCTGGATGTATTGGACGTGGAGACCATTAGCCAGAAGACGGGGCTGACAGAGGTGGAAATTGAGCAGTTGTGTCAGCAGGGTTGAGCCAAAAATGCTTTATTGATGAAGATGCCCGGCCAGTCGCGATGTCCCATTCAACAATATTGTTCTTCATTCTCCTTTGCCCATGACTGTCACTATCACGCCTCAAACCAAAATCGCCTGGCCCGAGATGGGCTGTGGCACCTGGGCCTGGGGCAATCGGCTGTTGTGGGGCTATACCCCAGAGATGGACGCGGAGCTCCAGCAGGTCTTTGACGACTGTGTGGTGGCGGGTGTTACCCTCTTTGACACGGGCGACTCCTACGGCACGGGCAAGTTCAACGGTCGCAGCGAGCAGCTCCTGGGGCAATTTTCCGCCGCCTACACCGGAACAAACACTAACCAAATTTGTCTAGCCACCAAGCTTGCTCCCTATCCCTGGCGCTGGGGTCGGGGCGCAATGGTGCGGGCCGCTGCAGCCTCGGCTGATCGCTTGGGCCGACCGATTGACCTGGTGCAGATGCATTGGCCCACCGCCAACTATCTGCCTTGGCAAGAGGGACCGTTGCTAGATGGCCTAGCAGACCTGTCTCTTCAGGGCAAAGTCAAAGGGGTTGGGCTCTCGAACTACGGCCCCCAACGCCTGCGCTGGGTGCATCAGCGTTTGACCGAGCGGGGTGTGTCGATCGCCTCACTACAAGTGCAATATTCCCTCCTTTCCACGACGCCTGTCACGGAACTGGGGGTTAAAGCCACCTGCGATGAATTGGGTATCCAGCTCATCGCCTACAGCCCCCTGGCCCTAGGGCTGCTCACAGGTAAGTACAACCCCAATAATCTGCCCCCCGCCGGGATTCGGCGCTGGGGTGCCAAGGAACTGTTGCCCCAGATTCAGCCGCTGCTAGGCTGTTTAGATGCGATCGCCCGCGAACGCTACAAAACCCTGGCTCAAGTCGCCCTCAACTGGTGCATCTGCAAAGGCGCGATCCCCATCCCTGGTGCTAAAACCCTTGCCCAAGCCCAAGAAAATATCCGCGCTACGGGCTGGCGCTTGAGCACCGGTGAAGTAGACGAGCTCGATCGCACCGCCGCCAGCCTGGGGAAACAGATGGTGCAAAATCCGTTTCAAACCCGTTAAGAATGCGGAAGTCGGAGTTCGGAATGCGGAAGTCGGCATTCAAAATGCCGACTTCCGCATTCCGCATTCAAATGAATTCCGGCCCGATCAACCCGAACACAGAGTTGCGCCACGGTTTGCTGCGTCACTGGATCGTGCCATTGGGGGGCGATATCGGCGAGGGGAACCAGGACAAAGGCGCGATCGCGCATGCGAGGATGGGGAACGGTGAGTTGGGGCAGAGCAATGATCTGCTGAGCGTAGAAGAGCAGATCCAAATCGAGCGATCGCGGGCCCCAGCGTTCGCGGCGCACCCGACCAAAGCATTGTTCGAGCTGTAGCAAAACATCCAGCAAGGCCAAGGGCGTCAGCTTGGTCATGAGGGTGGCACAGCCATTGAGATAGTCTGGCTGGGGTGGGCCGCCAACCGGGGTGGTTTGATACCAGGGGGAGACGGCATTGATCTGGATGTGGGGATGCTCGTTCAGTTTCTGGATGGCTTGGGCGAGAATCTGGGCGGAGTCACCCAAGTTGCTGCCGAGGGCGATCGCGCAGGGGAAAAGGGGCATAGATTCAGTAGAGGGGATTCCAGGCAGAATATCCCCTCTCGGGAGGGGCGGTCATGCGTAGCGACGACCAGGAGGGTTTCCACCTAACCAGGGGGGTAGAGAAACTGCGAACTGTAATGACGCTATCTCTGGAGCGTCGAGGGGGCAATGACGCTGGAGCACATCGCCCGAGGCGATCGCTATCATAGAAGGATTTCCGGGCAAGCTGTAGTTGAGTAAACAGATTTTGCGGGCTGGGCTCGGCTAGGATAGAGATATAACTTAACGAGTCTTTAACATTTGCTTAATAATTTGGAGGATGGTCGATGAATGCAGCAGAACAAGCCCATAACTTTTCCTTGACCAGCCAGATTGCAGCGGTAGCGAACCTCTTTAAGACTCTCTTTCCCGATGCCAAGATCGACCTCACCCCTTGGCGCAATGATCCCGATACTCGCGAATGGCTCGACCCCCAGTCTATTGATCTGGGGTTTCATTTTCCGGGCTGGAGTCCCCGGCTCCAGGGGCGCAGCATCCTGGTGCAAATTCGCTTCCATCAAGACAGCGACGATGACCAGACCCGGCTGATTGGCTTGGAAGTGGCCGCGTTTAATCATCGAGGGGAAGCCTGGCGGCTCTCGACGATTGATCAATGGCATATTGAGGGATCAGACTTGCCCGATCGCGATGTCGCCGATAAAGTGCGGGGCTTCTGTCGTCAGGTTTTTGAGGTCTTTTGCCCGATGGCTTGATTCTTTGCTATAGTCATATACGGCTTTTTTGCCTTAAACTGCTAGCATAGCTCAATTGGTAGAGCACCTCACTTGTAATGAGACGGTTGCAGGTTCAAGTCCTGTTGCTAGCTTGTACAGACTCATGATGAAGTCCCATTCGCTAAAGCACATCACGGTATGATAAGAGTAGAGATTAAGGTTCCCCTGGCCGTGGTGAGGGTGGAAATGTTGTGATGTGATGAATGGGTTCTCCAGGTTTGGATGGGAAGGGAATCGATTAGCCATCCACTATCACATAGTAATATGCCTTGACTTTTTCAGTTTCATCGATGTACCAATTTTCCTCATCAGTCGTCAGGGGAATCGAATAGACTTGCTTAGACTGCTTCACTTTGGCAAAGATCTGACGGCATTGGATGTGACACAGCTTAAGATTATTATAATCACACCAATACACATACTGATTCGTCAAGTCTTTGAAAATACTCCAGACGGTATAGTCTTCTATTCTTTTCTTCATTTCATATGTCTTGCTCCCTTCTGAAGAAAGCGACGAAGCTGGTTTCTCTATAAGGGTGCATCCCAGTTACGCAAGCCCTCACCCTAAATCCCTCTCCCAAGCTGGGAGAGGGATTTTGAATCCGGCTCCCCTTCTCCCTTTTTGGGAGAAGGGGCTGGAGGATGAGGGCGATGCAGTCTGGATGTGCCAAAGTGGGATGCTCCCCTCTATAAACTCGATCGAGACACCCTTGGAAATATCGAAATTATTCAAGAGATGCTGAACCAAATTGACTGCTTCTGTCGCCGTATCGGGCTGGTCTACCGCCGTATCGGGCTGGTCTACAAAGTTGGATAAAATCGCCATTCCCACAAAACGCGATGGCGGTGTATAGTCTCCCGGCAGCCCCAACAAACCACTACCAAAACCAGTGGATGTCACTCGCTCATGACGGATCTGTTCAGGGGTAGACCGTACATTTGAAAGGTTGACATAGTTGCCCAAATTGGCTTTATGTCATTGAAACGGCGGTGCATTGGTCACCACTCGAGTCGGATTATCGTACCACTGGGGATACTTGTCGGCATGGTATTATCATCTGGATTGGCTTTAACAAATTCAATTACGCCTGAATCACCTAATGGATCATCGACTCGCAGATGAAACGGATTCTGATCGCCCATGCCAGGGATAACCAGCCCCGTCACAGACCAGCCATCGGTTCTTAGCTTTTGAATCGCTTGTTTCGCCTCTTGAACGGTAGCAAAGGTACCCAATAAATAACTGATTAAATCAAATATTGTGAGTGTGCTATTTGGGTTCGGTGGATTATTTTTTAACTCTGTATAACCGAGCAGATACTGTTCATTGATGGCTAATCTCTTCTCATTCATACCATCTTGGAGCCAACAGGTATTGGTCGGCGATCGAGGAATATTATTACTGATGTCAATACTACAATAAGCGTATTGGGGTATCCACTTGATATTCGTGGGGATGGCTTCTAGGAGGTCTGGAGAATTGTCTTTGATAACAAGTCGAACCGCATTATAGTGAAAATTACTGGGTATAAACGACAAGAAGTTATGAGTCTCAGAAGCATTAAACTCTAACGCTCGTCCCACGATCAACGAGCCATCTTTTACCTTGACGCTAACACTTGTATGCATAAAGCTATCTCCTCATTTTTTTATTCTGATTCTACCGAGAAATTGATGTGAAAATTACCATAGGACTTGGCGAAAACATAAAAACGAAACTTCTTCTTTTTAAGAGAGAGCAATGTATCCAGCTTAAATTGTAAAAAAGGCTACATGCGTGATGATAGTCGTTCCCAGTCAAAGACAGTTGCTATTGAGAAGCAATGGAAGTGAATATGTTAACTTGGGTTCTAGCATGGCAAAAACACTAAAGTCAATATTAAAAGCAAGTGAGCCATAGCCCCATACATAGATCATACTTAGATAGTCCAAGAACGGGCTCGTTGCCCCATCACTATCATATTCCTGGGGAGGCATGGATAATTGTAACAGTTTTCCTTTTGAATAAAAATCGATTGGCCACATTGAGTCAAAACTACTGATATGGGTAGAGCGAGTCATAAAAGCTTGATTGCCTTTACACTGTGCCAAATAAGCAAGCCCATCCAATACAATAGCTTCAGGATTTGAATGTTCAACGCTTGACAATAGCGTGCTAATTTGAGAAGACAAGGATAATTCAATGTCGATCAAGTGGCAGAGTAAGTGCAAGAAAATCGTCCTAAAAATGTGCTAATGAGGCAAAGCAGCGTTCAAAACGGTAAGCATATAATCAGGACTCATGGCAGCTCGCTTTGTTTTCTGGCGTAAACTGCGTCGTTTCGAGGATTCACGGTTGAGGACACTAA
>JBCDEB010000098.1:0-27501 GCA_039180005.1 Cyanobacteria bacterium P01_G01_bin.54
AGCGGCTAAGCCCTAAAAAATGCGTTGGTAAAACCCTTGCTGTAAGGGGGGTCTGCGAAACCCCTATAAGGTTAGCCTGCTGAGGAAAAGATTGCCCCCTCAGACTCCGGCAATATCGGAGCCAGTATGGTTGAATTCTGCTGAGTTTTGGAGTCTTTCGCGATGTCAGTTTATCCAGAACTCACGTTATTTAGCCCGGTTCTAACGAACTCCCGCTTTTAGGATGAAAATGCAGGTGATTATGGAGCCGCGTCATCACGCCATTGACTGAATGATGATGTTGGTGGTGGTGATCGTGGTGATGGTCATGGTCGTGCCAGACGCCCGGTTGCAGCGGCGTAAGCTGCCGGGGGTTGAAGACAACATATACAACAACCAACAGCGCCAGTCCCAATAGACTCCCGTAGAAGAAACTCTGGTGGGGCAGGGCTGTGCCGAGCCAGCCCGCCAAGGGATAGGCAAAAGCCCACCAGAGATGGCTCCAGGCAAAGTGAGCACCATAGACGCGTCCTTGCGCTTCGGTTGAAACGCGATCGGCAATCAGGGTTTGTGTGGGGACATCGACCAAGGTTTGACCTACACCGGCGATCGCCCACAACACCAGTAAGCCGAACAGGTTCATCAAGTTAGCGGCGAACAGGGCCAGGGTAATCAGCACCGCGCCAACGCTAGTTAACACAATCGGGCTGAGGCTCTGCCGTGCATTGCCAAGCCCCACCGACGCCAGGGTTGCCCCAATGCCAAAGGCGGCCATCACCCAGCCATATTCGACTTTCCCCAGTTCGAGGATGCCTTGCACATAGTTAACGGTATTGACGAGAACCGCAGCGCCAGCGATCGCCGCAATCAACTGCAAAACCAAGGCATAGCGAATTGGCGGATCCCTAAAGAGGCAAGTGGTTCCCATTTTAATATTGGCCCAAACCTTAGCAACCGTGCGCGTCTCCTGGGTGTTCTGCACGGTAAGGCATTGTCCCGGTAAGGTGGCAATTAAACAGGCGGCCACCAAAAAGGTGACACCATCCAAAAAGAAAACCTGCCGTGTGCCCACCCAGGCCGCGATCCCGCCGGCCAAACCAGGGCCTAAAACCCCCAATAGCTGATAGGTGGCGCTAGAGAGGGCAATGGCTTTAGGGCATTCGGTTTCCGAGGTGACAAGGGGGATGGTGGCCTTGTAGGTTGGGGTGAAGAAAGCATAGAACAGGTTCAGCGATAGGACGATGGCATAAATCTGCCAGGTCTGGTTGATGAATGGTAAACAACAGACAATGACCATGCGAGCCAGATGGGTTGCAATCATCAAATGCTTGCGATTCACCTGATCGGCGATCGCCCCGGCAAGGGGCGACAGAACAACAAAGGTCATTACGCGTAAGGTCAGGGCAGTTGCTAAAATCACGCTGGCTTGGGCACCCGCTAACTCAAACGCCAATAACGCGAGGCCCAGCCAAGTGAGCGACTCGCCCACCAGGTTAATGGTCTGAGCCAGATAGAGCCTGGCAAAGACAGGGTTCTTTAAGCCCTGGAGCCACTGGGGATAGTTCTGCATTGTTAAAATTTTGTGATTAATCTTAATTTTTTTGATCGTAAGCCAAAATTTGCTGTTGCAACGTGAGTTCTGGATAAGAAGAGCAGGAACGGCTGTGGGCTGAACAGGAACAACAACGTGCTGAGCAAGAACGACAAGCCAGGGAACGCTTAGAAGCCTACCTCAGATCGCAAGGTATCGATCCAGAACACCTACCGGAGTAAGGATATGCTTCTTGCTCACTCATGCGATAACAGCAATTGCGCTTTGAGTTCTTCGAGATACAACTCAGTGCCGATTGGGCCGGGCAAACCCAAGCAGAGATAAGCCGGAATGAAATAGACGCGTCCCGCTTTGCTAGCATCGAGGGACTGGGCGATCGCATTGTTGTCCCAGCTCTGCTTCAGTGAATTATTCTGCTGCTGATCAAAAGCCGTGGCATCGGTCGCGGTGTTGGTTTGCCATTGGTAGCCAAACAACACAACCGAATCGGCACCATTGAGTTCTGGCAAGGCTTCTAGGGAGATGGTTGGAACTGAACTGGAGTCATCAGCCGTAAAGTTTTCAGGATAAACAGGTTCAAAGCCCAGTTCTTGCACCAGAGCACCGCAGCGGCTGTTGGTATGGCTGATTAAGCTAAAAGTTTGGGTATTCTCGGCAGTTAGCATCAGCACCCTAGGGTGACGTTGGACGATGGGGGCAAACTGGGTCTTGGCTTGCTGAATCTGTTCTTCTATTTGGTTGGTCAATGCTGCGGCGCGATCGCCTTTGTCCAGCGCTTGGCCAATATCCATCAAGTTACTCTTGCCCCCGGTTGTGTCAAAGCTCAAGGTCGGCGCGATCGCGGCCAGTTGTTCATATTGAGCGGGGTCAGCGGTCGGGCTTAAAATTAAATCCGGCTGGGCCTTTAAAATTGCTTCAATGGAGGGTTGATAGGCCAGGCCCACATTGACGGGTTGCGTGGTGATCCGCTCACCTAAATAGGGGATTTGCTGACTGGGATCGTCATAATCGCCCTGATGCAAGGCAATATGATCGCCATAGCCCACGGGTTGTCCGCCCAGCGCTAACACCTGCTCGAGTAAATAGGGACCGAGCACCACCACCTTTTGGGGCTGGCCGCAAATCTCGGTCTCACCGAGCTGATGTGTAATGGTGCGACAGTTTTCAGGGTCAATGGCAGTTGTTGGCGGAGTAGGAAGAGGTTCTTTAGTTTGGCAGGCGGCGATCGCTGTGGTGATTAGCACCATTCGCGCAGAATGCCAGATGAACGTTGCGATTGTTGATGATTTCCCAATTTTCATTGATAGTTGTTGAGTACAGGACAAAAAATAAAACGTTACTTGAAACCTATTTGATCCTGTAGGTTGGGCTGAGTGATAACGGATGCTGTCGGCGCAGCCCATATCTCGCAACATTGGTGGCAGGCGAGACACCTGCGCTACGGTTCTTTTCTACAAAAAAATCCCGTAGCGCGGGCATCTTGCCCGCCTCAGTTGAACAAGCAAATCACGTAGAATTAGCGTTTTGCACATTAAGTTATATTTCGCCAACAATATCAGTAATAATGCAACCCAACATGATTGTCTTTGGCACTGCGCTCCAGCGCAATCTTTCAAAAGATTGGCGGTGTTGGGTTTCCTCCGTCAACCCAACCTACAATTCTCAATTTTCGTTCTGTACTGAGTAACAGTTGATGTGATGGCCAACCAAACCTTTGACCAGACTCATACCAACGAGTCATGACGGGTTATCACCCCCAACGATGAAAACCCCCTTACCAAGGGGGTCGGCGTAGCCGGGGGGATCTCGCTAGCTTCATTTACTTGGTGCAAGAGTATTAACATTATCTATTTTCAAAGTAAATCCGAAAAGTAAAGGGCGAGATTGAGGGTTGAGCGGAGTCGAAACCCGGCCGCTCTGACTTCGACTCTGCTCAGCCTTCGCTTTTTGGTTGCATACAATTCGGATCTGGTATCAAAACTCCACTGAAATCGAGCCCACAATGGTAAATGGTGCCCCTGGCTCAATGCTCGATTCCCGTAGGTTATTGGTCGCGGTAATATGATCCACATCGAATATATTTTTGGCATTGAGGGCGAAGCGCCAGTTGTCTCGCTTGTAGAAAATGGCGGCATTGGTTAAGAAATAGCTATCGACCTGAAAACTATTGGCTAAATCTCCCTCGCGTTCGCCCACAAAATTGAAACCCACACCCAAACCCAAACCTTGCAAATCTCCCGATTGCACTTCATAGGTTGTCCAGAGACTAGCACTGTTTTGGGGAGTATTAAAGAGACGATTACCCACCGTAACCGTGTTGTCTTCCGTGACTTCGGCATCAATATGGGCATAGGAGGCAATAATATTCCAGCCGGGCAGAATCTCGCCCACCACATCCAACTCAACCCCCCGGCTGCGTTGTTCGCCTGTGGCCACATTAAAAGTTCCGGTGGGATCATTGGGGTCTTGAGTGGAGATATTTTGCAGGGTGATATCAAAATAGGCCAGGTTCACGAACAAATCACCATCGAGTAATTCTGCTTTAACCCCGAATTCAAAGCCTTCACCCCGCTCCGGATCGAGGGATTCGCCGCTGCTAGTAGTACCAAAGTTGGGCTCAAAAGATTGGGAATAGCTGGCAAAGAGCGATAGATTGTCAATGGGTTGGTAAACCACTCCAAACCGAGGGATCAGCGCCGTATCCGTGCGCACATCCTCTGACCCCTCCAGATCAAAAGCGGTGGGGTTATTGGTGGTGTAGCGTCCGACTCGGTCGTAGCGCAGCCCGGCTAAGACGATCAGTTCCTCAGAGAAGCGAATTTGATCCTGGAGATAAAGACCCAAGCGATCGGTTGCGATGCGACTATCGAAAAAGATGGGTAGGTCAGCGGCGACTGTTCCTGCAGTTCCATATTCAGGATTAAAAATATCCAACAAAGCGGCTGTGAAAATATCAAAGCCCGTCAATTCAACGTCATTTGTATGGTTTAAATCAATCCCGGCAACCAAGGTATGTTGAGTGGAGCCGATGTCAAACTTGCCAATTAGACTGGTTTGTAGGGAAAGATTTTGGGTATCGAGTTCTTGCCGAGCTGGGTTACGGGTGACGATACCCGTGTCTTCATCGAATGCCAGAGGTAAGAATCCTTCATTGACAAGGTCTCGATCGGTATATTCAAAGGCATTACGAATGGTTAGGCTATCGTTGAATTCATGCTCTAAGGTATAGCCAAAACGCAGGAATTGACTCTCGATAAAGTCATCGGGTTCAGCCAGAATGCGATCGAAGGGGATATCCACAACCCCAGTGCCCAAAGCGGCGATGCCCACATCAAAGGGGTAGCGATCGTCTGCATATTCAGCATTGAAGGTGATCTGGGTACGATCGTCTAGCTCAACAGCGATAACTGGAGCAATAAACGTGCGTTCATAGTCTTGGTCATAATCCGTAAAGCCATCGTCATGGAAGTAGGACGCATTTAAACGGTAGCGGACTCGTCCATCCTCACTGAGGGGCCCCGAAAAATCGATCTGCGGCTGAAAGATGCCCCGATTCCCAGCCTGTAGGGTAATCGTATGGGTCGGCTCCGCAAGGGGTTGCTTGGTGACGATATTAATTAATCCCCCCGGCTCAATTTCGCCATACAAAATGGAGGCGGGTCCTTTTAAAACTTCGACGCGCTCGATATTGGTCGTGCTGGGGCTAATGCCCGTAAAGCCACCAAACTCTCGAAAGCCATTGCGGAGGGTGGGGGCATCAAAGCCGCGGATATTAAAGTTCGCGCTGGTATTGGCAAAGGTGCCGGCAAACGTCACGCCACTGACATTATTTAAGGCTTCCTCGATACGGATCACCTGTTGGTCTTCTAGAACCTCACGGGGAACCACCTGAATGGAAGCCGGGGTCTCCAGAAGGGGGGCATCGGTGCGGGTGGCACTGCTGGCACGAGGCTCAAAGTAATCCTCCTGGTCGCCGGTCACTAAAATCCGCAATGCATTGGTATTTTGATCGGGATTGAGGCTGTAGGCAAAAAAGCCTGTTTTGAGCGTGATCGGGGTCGTCGGGGGCCCATTGTTGCCCGTGACGGTCACAGTAATGGTGTTGTTTTCACCCGGATTCACCGCCACTCGGGCGATATCGGCTGTGGGATTCTCGGCAATAAAGGTTTCGCCGTCGGGGAGCACCAGCTTGGCGTTGCCGATGGTGGCAAGGAGGCGATCGCCCTCGACCCGAAATTGGGTGGCATCCACTTGTAACCGATCTTCTTGCGCGGTTTCAAGGACAATCTCCAAACGATCGTTGCGTCGTTCGAGCCGTACATCTGTGACGGGGGCGATCGCCGCGTCCCCCTGATTGAGTTGGGCTTGCCATTCGGCTAGGCTCGTTGCGGGTTGGCTTAATTCTTGCCAACGGGCCCAGGACTTGGGGGCGCGATCGCCTGACTCATGCGGCGATACACTCGATGGGCTGACTTCTGTCCCTAACGTTTGGGCTAAAACTGGTTCCATTGCCAGTAGTTGAACTGTGCCAATGCCCAGCGTCAATGCGGCACACCCGACCCGTTTCCCTATCATTATTTGCTGACTCCCAATTGATCACGCCTTAATGCAAGCTATTCTTAGTTAGCTTGTGGAGATATGGTATGGGGCGCACTGGGTGAGGATCTTTGCGAAGCGGACTTTTTTCTTTGCTAAACGGACTTTAGTTGCGCCGTCCCAATTGATATGCTTTAGGGCTGATGGCAAACTGCCGTCGAAACGCGGTACTAAAGGCCTCTGGATTGGTATAGCCGACCCGGAATGCCACCTGAGCAATGCTGAAATCAGCATCCCTGAGCAGTACCTTAGCCTGTTCCATGCGGTGGTTTTGGAGATAGCCAAAAACAGTTGTGCCAAACAACTGTCGGAAGCCCTGTTTTAGCTTGCGATCGTTGAGGCCGACCCGGCGGGACAGCTCTGAGAGGGAGGGGGGCTGCTCGATCTGCTGGATCAAGATCTCTCGGGCGGCGTGGAGTTGCTGAATATCGTGCGATCGCAAGGGTGTTGAACGCTTTGTCGGACCAACGTCCGCCCAAGCGGCAAACTGCAAGGTAAAGAGTTCTAGAGCCTTACTCTCCAAATAAAGCTGCTGCATCATCCCCTGGTAGGGACAATGGATAATATGTTGAAGAACCTGCTGAATTTGGGGCGTGATGCGGCCCAGAGATTGATGAAAACGCTGGGTTCGATCGCCGGCCAAGAGCGTCTGTAACGTAGAAACAGTGGGGCAGCGGTCTCCCCAGTCAAAGGTCTCGAAATACTGCGGATCGACATAGACCATCACCACATGAATCGGTTCATGGGCTGGCCATTCCTCAATTTCCATCTGATTGGGCAGATGGTAGAGGTAATGACAATGCTTGACTTCTTGATAGTCGCGCTGGCAATCCGTGGCATGGGGCGTTTGCACCCGTGACGACCCCGATAGATAGAACTTGGCAACCAGCGGAAATTGGGCGTCATGCTCGATGACATAGCGAATGGGTCGCTTCAGTTGGGCATGACGCGTGAAAATCGTCAGTCCGCCTCGCAGGTCAATGATGCGATCGCCGCCTGCTCCTAACCAGTCTGGTATATTCAATTGCATTCCGCCGGGAATCGCTTGATCTAGCTGCTGGCCACCGGCCTTTGCTTGCTCAAAAATCGAATCCCAGTCGGTATCCGTGAGCTGGATGGGCTTCACAGAGGATTGCTGCCTGTGCTCGGTTGCTCCAATCGATGTTATGACGGCCATTGCGTTGTCACTTAATGCAATTTAGTCTTATTAAGCTAGCATGTCTGCTTGGGTCTAGAGACGGTCTTCAATCAATCCGAGCGCTTCTTTATTGTGTGACACCCCAACCTAAACAACGGTGCAATCCTCTTCTCGAACTTCGACAAAATCAACCTGGCTGCTAGGGCTGGGGCTGCTCTTGGGGACGATCATGCTCTGCGGCTGTCTGCTCCTAAGCATTCTGCTGGGGGCAGCTGATATTCACCCCGGCATCGTGTGGCAGGCTATCTTTCAATTCGATGGTTCTACCGATCACCTGATTATTCGCACAGTGCGGCTGCCCCGTGCCATTCTGGCTATCGTCGTTGGCGCGGCACTGGGCGTATCGGGGGCCATTACCCAAGGACTCACGCGCAACCCCCTTGCCGCACCGGATATTCTCGGCGTCAACGTGGGCGCAGCTTTGGCGATGGTGCTGGCCGTATTTATCTGGGGGAGTCGTGGCAACTATATCGGATTTGCCTTTGCGGGAGCGGCGGTCACTGCCCTAACCGTCTACTGGTTAGGGTCAATGGGGCGGAGTGGCTTAACCCCGTTGAAGTTGGTGATTGCGGGTGCTGCCCTAACGTCCCTGCTGAGTTCTTTGACCACTGGAATTCTCTTGCTCAGTCAACGCACCCTGGAAGACATTCGCTTCTGGCTCGCAGGGTCGCTCGCGGGGCAAGAGCTCGCCATGGTGTTGCCCGTATTGCCCTACCTCGTCGTGGGTCTACTCATCGCCTTGACCTTGGGGCGACAGCTTACGCTGATGTCACTCGGGGAAGATGTCGCTCAGGGTCTCGGATTGCAGACCGTTTGGGTCAAGGCGATCGCCGCCCTGGTGGTGGTGCTCCTCGCCGGGAGTGCCGTCGCCCTAGCCGGACCCATCGGCTTTGTCGGTCTGGTGGTTCCCCATCTGGTGCGCTTTAGCGTCGGCACAGATTACCGTTGGATTCTGCCCTATGCCATGCTAGGGGGCGGCATTCTGCTCTCGATGGCCGATATCGCCGCTCGACTGGTGATCCGACCCCAAGAACTCCCCGTCGGCATCATGACCGCGATCATCGGTGCACCGTTGTTTATTTATCTCGCCAAGTCGCGCATTAAACACTAGGTCAGAATTCCGAATTCGGAATGTTGAATTCTGAATTCGGAATTCCGAATTCCTAATTCTGAACTCATGACGACCAAACCCTGGATTTCGATTCATCTTCGCCGTGCGCCGATCGCTTTTCGCGTCGATCGCCGTGTCCCCCTTGTCTTGCTGATATTAGCGGGACTGGCATTGGCCTCACTGGTCATCAATGTCAGCCAAGGCGAATACCCCGTGCCGCCCCTGGACGTGGTCAAGACCATCTTGGGGCTGCCCGCTAACCCAGACTATGCCTTTGTGATCAACACCCTGCGCTTGCCCCGTGCCCTGGTGGCATTGCTGGTCGGCATGGGACTGGCGATCGCCGGGACAATTTCCCAAGGGCTCACGCGGAATCCCCTGGCCGCCCCCAGCATCATTGGGGTTAACTCCGGTGCCAGTTTAGCGGCCGTGGTGTTTCTGGTGCTCCTGCCGGACTTGCCCATTGGCTGGCTGCCCGTTACGGCGTTTGTGGGTGGGTTTGGCGCGGCGATCGCGCTCTATTTATTGTCCTGGCAAGGGGGCAGCTCCCCCGTTCGGCTCATTTTGGTCGGGATTGGTTTAACCGCACTGACCGGAGCTTGTACGAGTCTGATGGTGACATTTGGCAATATCAATGATGTAAGCCAAGCCTTACTGTGGCTGGCGGGCAGTGTCTATGGTCGCAGTTGGCAGCACCTTTGGCCGCTGCTGCCTTGGTTTGGAATTTTCATCCCTCTTTCTCTGATACTCGCTCGGGATTTGGATACCCTGAACCTGGGGGATAATCTGGCCCAAAGCCTCGGCAACCGGGTGGAATGGACGCGTAGTTGGCTTCTCCTCTGTGTGGTTGCCCTATCAGCCGCCTCAGTTGCCACAGCAGGCATGATCGGCTTCGTCGGGTTAATGTCTCCCCATCTGGCCCGGCAGTTAGTGGGCCCGTCCCATGCAGGGCTCATCCCGGTGACCGGGTTAGTGGGGGCTTGTATGGTCGAGCTGGCCGATTTAACGGGACGCCTGTTGTTTGCCCCCATCGAATTGCCCTGCGGTTTAGTGACTGCTGTGATTGGCGCACCCTATTTTCTCTGGTTGCTCTATCGCAATCGTAATTTTTAAGCAGACGTTTTCGGGCTGAATATGAAATTTTCATTTACACTCGCAGGTTTTCATGAACTTTTAGCAGCGTTTCAGCAACAGACTGGAGGTAACTATCAACTCTATGGTTGTGAAACGCAATTAGCCTTACCCGAGCCGTTTGGGCAAGGCTCGTTGCGTATTGTCAGCCTACGAGACGGCTTAACGCTGTTTATCAGTGAATATTTTCTTGAAGAACATCTCATTCTGAATTGTGTCAATACCACCCTGGAACGCTCCCAGATCATTCTCAAATTTTTTCTCTCGGGACGGGTATCTGGCTCAGTAGAGGGGTTTAAGGATGAGCTTTTGGCGTTGCCAGGTTCTTGCTCTTTGATCCGCTGGCCCGAGGGGGCAGCAGGAACCGTCGAGTTTGCTCGCAAGAGTCAGATTTGTACTATTGAGTTGGGGATTGCGCCGGCGTTATTCAGAACCATGGTGGATGAGCCGGATACCCCTCATCCGGTTGAGCTGCAAAGACTATTGGATACCGCACAAACCCCCGATTGGCAATGGGGTCAGTCTAATCCGCTGATGGCGATCGCCCTACAGCAGATTTTACATTGTCCTTACCAAGGTGCAACCCGACGCTTATATCTGGAGAGCAAAGTCCTGGAGCTCATTACCCTCCATCTTGAACAATTTAAAGCCAATCAGCCCCCCAAGCTACAGCCGTCACAACCCCTCAAGCCAGAGGATATCAGTCTCATTTACCAAGCCCGTGATATCTTGCTACGTCAGATGGACAACCCACCCTCGCTGTTGGCACTGGCTCGACAGGTCGGCATTAATGATCACAAGCTCAAGCGCGGCTTTCGGCAAGTCTTTGGCACGACGGTCTTTGGCTATCTACATGATTGCCGGATGGAGCGAGCCGCCCAACTGCTGCAAGCGAACCAAACCACAGTCACAAGCGTGGCCCAAACCGTGGGTTTTGCCCATCGGGGGTGTTTTGCCGCTGCGTTTAAACGCAAGTATGGGATGAACCCCAGCGACTATCTGGCTGCCTATCGCAAACAATATTGGGATCTGCAACCCCCCTCTTCAGCAAAAGAACAATGAAAAAAATATTGTTAAAGCAATCAAGACGAATACATCATTGGGTTAGCTTTTATGTCGTGCTAATAGCCTTAATTTGGATCATTGAGTCGCTCATCATTCCTCCCTTCTTCAATGCTGGTATGCCTGTGATAACCAGTGATAGACCGACTCCGATCCCGACAGAGGAAGCTGAATCTCCACTTACATTTGAGCAAGCCCAGAAAGTGTTTATGGCTCAAAATCCTCCGGGCATCCAATCTTTCGAAGAAGTGGATGAAATTGATTATTTTCCAGCGTTAAATATTTATCGACTTAAAAATAATAAGCGCTTTTTTGAGTGGCATTTAAATGCTTATAACGGTGCATTAACCGAATATGGATTTAATCAGCAGCAATTTGTCATGCAAAAAGGCTACATGGGTTGGCTTCATCCTTGGCTTGGTTATGTCGTTAAGCACTTTTCGTCGCTCCTGTCTCTAATTTTAGTCGGTAGTGGTTGTCTTCTGTTGCTGAGTCCGCTCCTCATCAAAATGAGTCAACATCAAAAATCACTGAGTGAGAGAGACGTAATTCATTGATTTTTAATTTATGGGACTGATCTCGATAGGTTTTACCCCCTCTTAGACAATGCTCTGGGCTGTTACAGATCCATTGGTTTGACCAAAATACGGTAGCTAAAGTTGCTTCAATCGTTGGCTTTGCCCATCAAGGTTGTTGTGTCGCCTTGTTTCAATGCAGGTTGGGAGACGGTCGGGCCGTTGCTTGCCAAGGTTACTAAAAGCTGCAGCGCTCATCGCCAGCCTGCGATCGCAAAAACTCCCGCTAGCGATCGCAAAAACTCCCGCTAGCGATCAGGCAACCTGCTGTTTCCCCCTACAATCCCCCCCAGATTGATTAAAAGTGATTACTAATAGGGGGCCCGTTGATGAATTCGCTCAAGGTGCAAAAGGCTTTGCTGCTAGCAGGCGTTGCCGGATTAATGATGATGCAACCCGTGGGGGCTGAGGGTGGCGAGCCCAATCAAAATACCTTAAGCGGCGATCGCTCTTTAGCAACGGATACGCCTTACTTGCGCGAGATTAAGCTGCCGTTCACGACCGTCGAGTCCTGGCGGCTCGCCCAATCGCCCCGCATAGCCATCGTCGGGGTGCAGTTAGAGGCAACAGAGACGGGCCTCGATATTCTCCTGGAGACCAGTGACGAGTTCTCTACACCAACTCCCTCGGTTATGGATAATACTTGGATGGCTGATCTGCCCAATGCAGTCTTGAATTTGCCTGAAGCTGATATCTTTCAAGCCACTGAGCCCGCCCCAGGCATTGTCCGAGTCACTGTTGCTAACCAGCCAGAAGCAGCCGGGGTTCGGATTGAGATCACGGGTGTTGATGCTCCACCGATGGCGAGTATCAGCACCATTGAGCAAGGACTGCGATTGAGTGTAACACCTGAATTTGCCGACCATGCGGACAGCGGAGAGGATGCCCTGCGGATTATCGTTACCGCGCAGCGCACCGAGGAAGATGTGCGGGAGGTGCCGATTAGCATTACGGTTTTGACCAACCAACACATTGAAGACGCAGACATCGACCGATTTCGAGGCGTTGCGGATAACACTCCCAATTACACTGTATTTGATGCCACGGGCAGTCGCTTTTTTGACTATTACAGCCTACGGGGACTATCTAATTTCAACTTTGCCTCTCGGGAAGCGGTTGGCTTCTTTATTGATGATGTGCCCTATGATTATGGCGGCTTTCTGAACCAAAATCTCACGGATATTGAGCGGGTTGAAGTGCTGCGGGGTCCCCAGAGTACCCTCTATGGTCGCAGTGCTCAGGCTGGCGCAATTAATGTGATTACCCGTCGCCCCAGTAACCAGTTTGAGTTTAATGGCACCACGAGCTACAGCAGTTTTGAAAACTTTGAATTCCAGGGCAGTCTTAGTGCTCCTCTGGTCGAAGATCAGCTCTTCTTTCGGCTCTCGGGTAGCTATAGCAGTCGTACTGGCTATTATGAGAACACGTTCTTAAATCGCCGTACGGATAGTGAAACCGGGGGTAATTTTCGCGGTCAGATCCTCTGGACACCGCAAGCGGAATGGGAGATATTTTTCAATGCCTCCGTTGATGATTATTTCACCGATGATGTCCCGCTGATTGCAATCGATTCAGAGCCCTTTGAGATTGCTCAAGATACGAGAGGCTTTAATGACTTGACCAGTAATGCCCAATCTTTGCGCATCGCCTATAGTGATACTAATTTACGCTTCACTTCAATCACCACAAGACGTCATTCCAATCAAAGCCTTGTGTCTGATTTAGATCAGAGCACGCTGAATGGCGGAACATTCACCAATGAATTTACCTCACAGGTTTTTAGTCAGGAATTTCGTCTACAGTCACCAGAAACCACTAATAAACTTCAATGGTTGCTGGGAACCTATTATGAATCTCGTAGTTTTAATACGGAACGGGATGGCTTTAACTTTGGCACAGATGCCCTGCTTTTGTTTGGTCTGACGGAGGGCACCACAAATCTCCGATTTGCAGATGTTGATGAAGATTTGTTTGCTGTATTTGGGCAGGCTAGCTATGACCTCACCGATGCCCTGACGGTCACGGCTGGACTGCGTTATGAGACAATTACCAGCCGATTGGACAGCTATGAGCGAATTTTCTCAATTCCGGGTTTTGGTTCGCAAACCCTCGTCTCATTCGATGATGTTGAGCAGAATGGTGATATTCTCTTGCCCAGGATGGCGATCGAATATCGTTTTAATCCGGATGTTATGGTGTATGGCAGCATTTCCAGGGGCTACAGACCGGGTGGTGTCAACTTTCGTCCGGAGAATGATGAGAATACTTTAACCTTTGATCCAGAACGCTCGTGGAACTTTGAGGTGGGCTTAAAGTCAGCCTGGTTAGAGGATCGCCTAGGTTTGAATGTCGCCATCTTCCATAATCCTGTCAATGATTATCAGGTGTTGACCTTTGATCCAATAACGACCTTAGCAGATAATATTATCAACGCGGATGCCAGCATTACCGGGTTTGAAGTTGAAGCCAGGGCAACACCCTTAGATGGTTTTGATATCACAGCAGGTTTTGGTTTAGCCAATGCCGATTTCACCAACTATCCCGATCGCACGGATTTAGAGGGTAATGCATTACCGTTTGCTCCAGAATTTACTTATAATCTAGGATTGCAATATCGTGATCCCAGCGGCATTTTTGGTCGAATCGAGTTGGCGGGTCTGGGCACAACCTTTTTTGACGAAGACAATACCCTGAAGCAAGATCCTTATGTCATTGTCAATGCTCGTTTAGGGTATGAGTTTGATCAATACGGTATTTATGTGTTTGCCCATAACCTGTTTGACACGGAGTATACCACGTCCCAATTTCCATTTGGAGACACAGTTATTGGTGGTTACGGCATCCCAGCAACCTTTGGTGTCCAGTTCCGCGCTAAGTTTTAGTTTTTTTGGGTTTTTATTTCTTCTCTCCTGATCAAGGAGATGGTGGACATCTGGTGAATATTTCCAATCGCTTGCATAAATTTACATTGCTCAGCAGCTTGTATGTCTCTCAATACATTCCACTGATGTTTCTGGTTCAAGCATTGCCTGTGTTTATGCGGCAACAGGGGGCTTCACTGGAGTCTCTAGGCTTGTTCTATTTACTCGGTCTGCCCTTGTTACTCAAAGTATTTTGGTCCCCCTTTATTGATCGCTACGGATTTACCCGTTGGGGACATTATCGATTTTGGATCGTTTGTTTTCAACTGTTGCTGGCAGGTACAGCAATGCTTTGTGCATTTGTTGATATTCAAACCGATCTGACCTTGTTGTTTGGATTGTTAATGATCATGGCAATTTTTTCAGCGAGTCAGGATATTGCAACAGATGCCCTTGCGGTTGGCTTGCTGACGTTAGAGGAACGTGGCTGGGGGAATGGGATTCAGATGGCGGGGAATTACTGCGGTTCGATTTTGGGTGGAGGGGCGATGCTGGTCTTGCTCAATCAGTTGCAATGGACTAACAGTTTACTGTTGCTGGCGCTAATGGTTATTATCGCGTTGGTGCCCATTTTGCAACATCGAGAGCAATATTTTAAATCAGGAGCAATTCATTCTCCATGGCTGAGCGTATTCAACTTCTATCGTCGTCCGGGGATCTGGCGTTGGCTGTTGATCCTCACGGTTTATCTGGTCGGGGGCAGTATGGTGAATGGGATGTTTCGCCCCTTGCTCGTTGATGCGGGCTTAACACTTTCGGAAATTGGCTGGCTCTTGGGCGTTGTGGGTAATGGAGCGGCGATTGTGGGTGCTGTGGTGTCAGGACTCCTGACCGTTCCCTGGGGGCGTAAGCGATCGCTCCTCTTATTTGGCGCATTACAGGCGATCGCAATTCTCTTTTATTTGTTACCGGCATCGGGCAGAACGGATTGGCTGACGCTCTACTCCGTGACGATTTTCTTTCATTTAGCGATGGGTGCTATCTTCACGGTGTCATCCACTGTCATGATGGATCTGAGCCAGTTAGAAACTGCGGGAACGGACTATACAGCCCAAACCTCTATTATTTATTTAGGTAGTTTTGCTGCGGCAGCCCTAAGTGGCTTTATTGCCTCAGCAATTGGTTATCAAGGGTTATTTTGGGTCAGTAGTTTGATCGTCCTCTTCAGTCTGATTTTGATCGCTAAACTCTTTCAATCAACACAATTCATGTCAACGGGTAACCACCTTAATCAGGAATCATATGGCTAAAAATACTATGCCCAATCCCTCCCCAACCCAACTTGCAGGCGTTCCCCGAACTATGCTGCTGACAACCCGCTCTAGTCCGTGGAAATCAAAAAAATTTCCTTAGAAATCAAACCGACTCCCCTCTGCTATGTTACGGTGACGGGCATCTTACTTGAGAGAGTTTCTCATTAAACTCAGGTTGGCGCGACTGCTTGTTGATAGCTATCCGCCAATCTCAACCCATTACCTGCAACGAACCCCCCTATGCCAACTCAATTAGAATCCAAACTAGCCGGTGTTCCCCGGACGATGTTGATGACAACGCGTGCGCGTGTGGAAGAGCATCAGCGCCCTGACGGTATTTTTCACGATCCGGTTGTGGCTCAATGGTGGCCATCCCTCACCTGGGACCCGGAACTCGATGGCTTCTACTCTTCTTTAGCGCAGCTCTCCTGGGCGATTCGTGCTCACCTTTTTGACCAGATTACCCAGCGACATATCAACAACCATACAGATGTCGTTGTAGTTGAGCTTGGCTCTGGATTATCGACCCGCTATCACCGTGTGGGGCAAACCAGTCACCAATGGATTGATCTGGATTTACCCGAGGTGACAGCGCTACGTCAACAACTGGATACGGAAACCCAAAACCGTCGTTTTTTGAGTCAGTCCGTGATGGATTTTAGCTGGTTGGATGAATTGCCACCGGGTAATCCCGAAAATCTGCTGATTATCGCAGAAGGGCTGTTGATGTACTTCGAAGCCCAGCAGGTGCAGGTGTTGATCAATCAGCTCAAAAAAAAATGTCCCGGTGCAACTTTGGCATTGGATGTGGTGGGGGGTTCCTCTAAAAACAAAGGCGCTCAAGAATTGGCTCAACTCAGTGCGCCCCTAAAATGGTTTGTCCGAGATGAGGAGGATGTGGTCGCAATGGGCTTGTCACTGGTGCAGGTGCGATCGCTGATCCAAGAGAACTGCCGCTACCCGGATCGCATTGGCTTTTATCGCTGGGTTCCTTGGCTCAGTAAGCTCCCGGCGCTTCGCAATGCGTCTCTGATTCTAGAAACCAAGGTCAGCGCCGACTAGCATCCCTCCTTATTTCCCTTCCTCTTATCGGAGCACTATGTTAACCATTGATGATAGCCGTTGGCCCATTGTATCCGCTCATTTTCAAGGCATGGCTTCTTCTGAAGAGATGGCGCAATTTTATGCACGCTCGGAAGATTGGCTGGCACGGCAAGAGCGGTTTTGTTTAATTGTGCAACGTGATGATGCCGAGGACGCTGAGGAGGAAGGGAAGCGATCACCCGCTGTTAAGCAAATGCGCAAGGAGGGCATGGCCTGGCTCAAGGCACACAAGCCCCAAAACTCGCAATATTGTGCGGGTGTTGCGATGGTGCCGGACTCCGCCAAGCTGGTCATGCTTTGGGGACCAATCGTCGGTCGGATGGTGCAAAATATGTACGGTTGTCCTGGACGAGTTTTTCGCTCACAGACAGAGGCAGCAGCTTGGGCTGCTCAACAATTAGGCAGGGTCGAGCAACCGTCTTACAGCGCAGCGACTGCTCTGCCACCGCACCCCATGCCTTCTCTTCGTCAATTCGTTTGGCGTCAGCGCGTCTCGCTGTTGCTCTCTGGGCTACTCGCTGCTGTCGGCGCGGCCTCGGGGTTGGTTCCCTATTTGCTGATCTATCTGGTTAGCTTAGAACTCTTTACCCAGTCTGCCGCTGCCGTTGATGCCCAGTATATTGGCGCGCTGGCCCTGCTGGCGGTAGGGGCGGTGATTTTAAAGGGCATTTGCATCGGTGCATCAACCCATATTGCTCATATTGCTGCCTACACCATTCTCTATCATGTGCGTATGGAACTAGCCCAGAAGCTGGGAACCTTACCGCTGGGTTACTTTAGCGATCGCACCACCGGAGAAATCAAAAAGATTATCCATGAGGATGTGGAGCGCCTGGAAGAAGGACTGGCCCATATTATTCCTGATATTGTTGCCGGGCTCACGGTGCCGATTCTGGCGGGTCTGCTGCTGTTTTTAACCGATTGGCGCATGACCCTGGCCACTCTGGCCAGCGCCGTGATTGCTCTGGGACTGTTTGGCTTTATGATGTCGCGGTTTGATATGAGCGCTTACAATGCGCTGCTGGCCAAAATGAATGGTGTCGTGATTCAGTACATCAACGGCATGAAGGTGATTAAAGCCTTTACCCGCACCGATTTATCTTTTGCCCAGTTGCAGGATGTGGTGCAGGAAATGCGGCAGATTTATGTGCGCGTCACCCGCATCTCGGCATTTCCCTATGCCACCATGTTGACCCTGATGCGATCGGCGGCCGTCACCATTGTGCCCGTGGGGATCTTTTTGTATTTGCACGGTTCCTTGAGCATTCCTACCTTTATTTTGTTTGTGGTTTTAGGGATTGGCTTTAACCGCCCGATTATGTCGGTGTTGTTTCATGGGATGACCGGGTTTTATCAGGTGAATGCGGCGGCGGAGCGGATTACCCAGGTCTTTAATGAACCTGCATTATCCGAGCCTGCCCACCCCCAAACGCCCGAGGGATATGCCATTGCCTTTCAAGAGGTTGCCTTTAGCTATCACGATATCCCCATATTGCAGCAGCTCAATTTCACCGTGCCGGAGGGCAGCGTGACCGCCCTGGTGGGCGCATCGGGAGCGGGCAAAAGCACGATCGCTAAACTGATTCCCCGGTTTTGGGATGTCAATGCCGGGGCGATCACCATTGGTGGAGTGAATATCAAAGATATCGCCAGGGAACAGTTGATGGATACGGTGTCGTTTGTCTTTCAGGATGTCTTTTTGTTTAACGATACCGTGCTGGAAAATATCCGCATCGGTCAACCCAATGCCAGCGAAGCGGAGATTATTGCGGCGGCGAAAATTGCCCGCTGTCATGACTTTATTGCAGCCCTGCCTCAGGGCTATCACACTCCCCTCGGAGAAAATGGGGCTCGCCTTAGCGGTGGGCAAAAGCAGCGCCTCTCTATTGCCCGAGCCATTTTGAAAGATGCGCCGATTATTGTGCTGGATGAGGCGATGGCCTATGTTGATCCGGAGAATGAAGCCTTGGTGCAGGCGGCGATCGCCGGTTTACTGGCCCAGGGTCATAAAACCCTGATCATGATTGCCCATCGTCTCTCGACCATCACCGAAGCTGATCAGATTCTAGTCATTGATCAGGGCCAAGTGGTCGCCCAAGGGACTCATGCAACGTTGTTAGCAAACTGTGAGTTGTATCAAGCCCAATGGCAAGCCCATACTGCGGCCCAGGGTTGGCAGCTCGGCGAAGATAGTGCTGAATCTGCCAATTCTCAGGATTTAAGGCGGTTGGACAATACCGACCCGACAACTGCGGCAACCCATCGCGAGGCTCCCCAACCGTTCACCAATCCCTATGCCGATTTGCGAGACGATGCCCCCGTTTGGGAGATGCTGCGCCAGCTGACACCCCAAGGATCGCAACATTACCTGTGGCGAGCCGTGCGTTGGCGCTTTGCCGAAGGAATGGCGATCGGCTTCACCAGCTATCTGGTCTACTTGGTGCTGATCGCACTGTTCCAAGACCCCGTTAATGTAACGCAGCTTTGGCGTTACGTCGCAGCCATTGTTGGCTTGGGGATGGCGCAAATCTTTTGTGGTTACAAAGCCAATACCCATAGTTATGCCTTGACGATCGCCGTGCAGACCAAACTGCGCCTGTTTTTAGCGGACTATCTGCGACGGCTGCCGTTGGGCTTTTTTACCCAACGGGATACGGGCACCATTGACGGCCTGTTTACCACCAGCATTATGTTTTTGGAGCCGAATCATATTCTGGAAACATTGGTGACGGCGGTGGTGACGCCCGCATTTATCTTTATTGTGATGCTGGTGTATGACTGGCGCTTAGCCCTGGTCTTAGGCTGTAGCGTGCCCTTTGCCCTACTGGCGCTGCGCTTTGCCATGAAGACCTTTGCTCGGGTTTGGCGATTGCAAGCCAATGCCCGTGTGCAAGCCAATGCCCGCATTGTGGACTATATTCAGGGCATTCCCGTCATTCATGCCTTTAACCTTGCGGGCGGACGGCTGGCTCAGTTTCGCAATAGCCTGATCAACTACCGTGTTGCCAGTATTCGCACCGCGACCGCTCTCACCCCGGCCCAAGTGGTTTTTCTGTCGGTACTGGAGTTGGGCTTTGCCCTATTGCTGGTCGTAGGAACCCGACTCTATTTAAACGGCAGCTTAAGCGGCGATCGCTTCCTGTTTTTTATGGTGTTGGGGCTTGCCTTCTATACACCGATGATGATGCTCAGCGAGATGCTGGCGTTCTACCGCATTATGCAGAACTCGGTGCGCAATATTAATGAATTTGTGCGATCGCCCCTGTTGCCCGAACCCCAAGCGCTACAACAGCCTCAGGGAACCGCGATCGCCTTTGAGAACGTGAGCTTTAGCTATGGTGATGAGACGGTGCTGGAGCGGGTGAGTTTTACCATTCCAGCGCGATCGATGACGGCGCTAGTGGGCCCCAGTGGCTCGGGTAAGACCACGATTACCAACCTGCTCGCTCGCTTTTGGGATGTGGATCAGGGCACCGTCACCCTTGGCGGGGCAGATGTGCGCCAGATGGCCACCGATACGCTGCTCTCACAGATCACGATGGTGTTTCAGGATATCTATCTGTTTAATGACACGATTCGCCAAAATATCCAGTTTGGTAATCCCGAAGCCAGCGAAGCCGCCGTCATTGCCGCAGCCCAGGCGGCCCGCTGTCATGAATTCATCCTGGCCCTGCCCCAGGGTTACGATACCGTTGTGGGGGAAGGCGGCTCGACCCTGTCCGGCGGTGAAAAACAGCGGATTTCCATTGCGCGGGCGATCCTGAAAGATGCCCCAATTGTCTTGCTCGATGAAGCGACAGCTTCGATTGATCCAGAAAACGAACGGCTGATTCAGCAGGCGTTAACGGCCCTCTCGGCTCAAAAGACGTTGATTGTCATTGCCCACCGCTTAAGTACCGTGCAGTTTGCCGATCAGATCTTGGTGCTGGATCAAGGGCACATTGTGCAACAGGGCAACCATGATCAACTCATTCATCAAGAGGGGATGTATCGTCAGTTTTGGCGATCGCGCCAGCAGGCGAAACGTTGGCAGGTGGGGTCTAAGCGTGTGTTGCAGTAAAAATAAACTGGATGAATCCGAGTTTGGCAGCCCTCACCCTAAATCCCTCTCCCAAACTTGGGAGAGGGACTTTGACTTTAGCTCCCCTTCTCCCAAACTTGGGAGAAGGGGCTAGGGGATGTAGCGATAGCTTCCCGAAGGGTGGGCAATACTGGTAAAGGTGGTATGCTCCCAATAAACTGGGTTCCAACTTGGTGTTGAGAGGTTTGAAGCATAATGTTTAAGCGCAGCCTAACGTCAATAGACTGAGTAATAGTTTTTGTCGATTTTCCAAGTCAAAAGATGCTGATTCTAAAATAAATGAATGGACAATCTGATACTGTTGCTGTGTGATTAAGGCTTCAATAACGGCATCATCAATATCATCCGTATGTTCCTGAATTAAGGCAAGACCGCGCTTGACATCCCCCAGCCGAATAAACTGGAGACCAATCTGTTCTGGGATGTTTGACTGGCTCTTTGGCGGCTCTTGATAGTTTGTTTGCTCGAAATCCTGCAACAGCATGGCCAGGAAATGATAGAACTGGGGCTGTTTGAGATGGGGATCAGATAATTCTGAGAAATATCCCACTTGTCTGACGAGAGAATAAGCCTGCCGACATCGAGCTAAGCGAATTTTTGCAGCTCGATTTGATGATTTTTTTTCTGTCTGGCAAGCATCGCTTTCGACGGGCCGATCTTGCAATGACTCAAACCAGATCAATGCCTGCTCTATTTCACCGAGCGCCAAACTGGCATTAATTAAATTGAGTTGAACCGCATTGATATCAGGATCAGCTACATCGGGAAGATTAGCCCAAGCCTTGGTCAAAATCGCCATTGCCTGCGTTGTTTCTCCTTGGTTATCCAGATATTCGGCTTGGGCGATCGCCCAAGCCCCTTGACTAAATTTCAAAAAAATAGACTCGGCTGTCCGGTCAACGTTATCAAGACTACGAACTTTGGGGAGATTTGCCTGCACACGTTGCTGTAAATATTTAACACTATTTGTATCATTCGCCTCCATGGGATATTCAGCTAATTCAATAAAGATACCCAGCTTGAATTTCAATAGTTCATTATTCCAGTAATCATCAGCCGTTTGAATTAAGCCGATCGCGGTGATTACCTCTTTAAATTGCTCAAGCTGACCTTGCTGCCAATAGGCGATCGCAATTTCTTTCCAAACATCAGCTCTCTCAAACGTATCTAACTGGGTCTGGGTTGCTTGCCAAACTTGAGTGATCTGTTGAGGATTATCAAGCCGCTGCACAATCCCTTGATAAGCCCATCCTCGGTAATTAGCAAAATTAAATTCATCTGCCATTCCGGAACATGAACGGATAGAGTCGGCAATTTCTAAAGCCGAAGCGAATTCAAGTTGGCTTAAGGTTTCACTAATGGCAATCAGCGCCGAAAACTGTTCATTGCCGCAACTGCCATTGGCGCTATAACTCAAGCTGTAATGATTAGCTGCTTGGGCCAGCTCAACCGCTTGTTGGATGATGTGCCGTGCTTCATCGCGCCGTCCTGCATCGATAAACGCTTGGGCAACTGCATTCAACGCCCAAGACCGTTCGAGTCCAGTACGATAAGGCCCCGCATTGATTTCATCAACAAGCTCTAGCGCGCGATCGCTCAACCCTGCCTGGGTCATCTTGATCAACAGCTCAGCAGTCAGGCCCTCCTCTGAGCTTTTTTGTTGTTTAACGGCTTGCTCAAAAAGCTGTCCAGCCCAATCTAACCGACCGGCCAATGCCAACTCTAGGGCAAAGTCACTGGCAGTATTTTCTGCTGACTCATCAATATTACTAGTAATCTCGCTGAACAGTTCTTGCGCTAGGGCCTCGCGTTCTGCTGCACTGAGGTTATCGGGTTGGGTCGTAGGAATCGGCGGAAGCTCTGGATCAATACCTGCCGCGCATCCGGGTAAACCCGCTAAGCCAGTGACAACAAGCACCATAAAAAGGATTGAAGGTATTTTCAGCGACATGGGTCAGGTTCCAATAAAAATAAGGACTCCCGCTTTATCAGCACTGGGCTTTGATTTTGGGAATGATGGGGGAAATGGGTCAACCCACTGTTGCACCTGACCGGGCGCATTTTTGACTTGGCATTTTCTTAACTATAAGAATTCTCAATTACGTTAAAATACCCTCGACAAATTTAAAGATCGGAAATTGGCACGTGAGAAGAATTCAAAATTGCCCCTGGTCGTTGCTGATCGCTCTGTCCGTTTCACTCGGGCCAGCATTGCCCGCTCTGGCTCAGTCTGCCCAGGAGATTTCTCAAGAGGCGATCGACGCCTATCTCGCTCAGGATTATGCAACGTCGGCAGAGGCTTGGCGACGTCTGATTGAGCTAGAGCCGGAAAACCCAGATATCCACAATAGCTTGGGAGTAACGCTCTACTTTTTGGGCGACCTTGAAGGTGCAGCGGCGGCCTATCGTCAAGCGCTTGAGCTTGACCCCAATAGCCCGAACATCTACAACAATTTGGGGGTTGCACTGGTTCAGCAGGGTGACATCGAAGGCGCGATCGCCGCCTATCGCAGCGCGGTAGATCTCGACCCCACCATGGCAGAGGTTTACGTGAATCTGGGGCATCTATTACCAGAAGAGGAAGCCGTTGCAGCCTATCAGCGAGCGACTGAACTCAAACCGGATTATGTGGAAGCCTATACCAACCTGGGTACAATCTTGGCGAATTTGGAGCGATACGAGGCGGCGATCGCTGCCTACGAAAAAGCCCTCGACCTTGACCCCACCTTAACAACCGTCGCAGACAATCTGGAGACCGTGCGAGAACGCTTTGCTGACCTAGCTGACGAGTCTACGGATTGAACCGATCATGCCAGGGCATCCACAACCCATCGCAAGGTGAGTTCTGGCAGGAATGTTAACCAAGCAACACACAACTTATTGAGACTTGCTATCATCAAGCAACGAATGCTGTTGTAAATCAGGCGTGCTGTGACTATCACCTTCCGAAACAACGAATTATATCAACTGCTTGAGACCCATGCTCAGAACACCCAGCCCGAGCTGCTCGTCGATCATAAAGATCGAACATTAATCTACCCAGACTGGTTGGGTACCGGTTATAAGCGGGATATCCGGCTACCAGGAGGACTCTCGCTCACGCTCCATCGTCGTCAACTCAAGGAAGAGGTGATTCTGGATGGCCCGGAGGTACAGCGCAACTGCTTTGAATTTATGTTTGTTATGACCGGTAAGGCTGAGATTAATCGCCAAGTTTACCGTGCTGAACAAGAGGTTTTTCTGGTGAGTTCCATCATTCCTGCGGGTCGTGTGTTAGAGTTTGCCGGAGAATTGTCTTGGGCCGTAGATATACATATTGATATACCATTACTGACAACGATGGTTGCAGAATATGAGGCGACAATTCCCACTGATGTTTACCGCTTGGTAATGCGAGAAGATGATAACCCTGGCCTTGCCCCCCGAACGATTACCCCTACCATGCAAGCGCTGCTCCAACAGATTTTGCAATGCTCTTACCAGGGATTAACGCGATCGCTCTTTCTCCAGGCTAAGTCGCTTGAGTTGATTGCCCTTTACCTCCAAGCTACCCCCCCAGATAAAACACAAACCTCCCGGCAGTTTAAAGCCCACGACATTGAAAGCCTCTATCACGCCAAAGATATTTTGCAGCAAAACTTGCATACCCCTCCCTCGCTGATGGAACTTGCTCGACAGGTGGGGATCAACGATCGCAAACTCAAACAGGGCTTCAGAGAGTTGTTTGACACAACCGTATTTGGCTATCTGACCCAGCAGCGGATGGAAGCCGCCTGTCAACTGTTGCAACAGCAACGCCACTCTGTGGCAGCTGTCGCAGCAACGGTGGGCTACAACAGTCCCACCGCCTTTAGTGGTGCGTTTCGTCGCAAGTTTGGCATCACGCCGAAGGCGTATCAGCTTGCTAATGGTCGTTGAGCATTGTTGTGAATTTGGAATTTTGAGTTCGGAATTCGGAATTATGCTTCCTTAGGGACACTGATGTCTATGCCAGCGTGCATTGCTTGGCCCAACTCTCTGCCTTCCGAATTCCGACTTCCGAATTCCGAATTCAACAAAAGTCCCGATCGCTGAGAAAAAAGTCCCGATCGGAGAAAAATCGATAGCTCTCATCCTTTAACTTGAGCAATAACTTTATTGCAACTCTATCCCAGTAGCCTGTTCACCTTACCCGGTCAGGGCTCTGGGGTATTGATAGTGGTGTGAGAGGACAACAATGAAAAAAATCTTCCTGGGGTTACTTCCCCTCAGTGCGCTGGCGAACTGCCAAGTCAGCGCTTGCGCTATCGCGCTACCCGCCGAGGCACAACTCACCGCTTTTGAGCGGTTTGATACCAACGCAGCCGTGCTCTCTTTCGATTGGCTGGCCCAAAGCGAAACCGCCAGCATTACGGCGATCGGCATTGAAGCAACCGAAAACGGCATTGAAATCATCATCGAGGCAGAGCAACTGCTGATGACAGGAAATAGCCGAGTGGTGGGCGATGCTCTGATTACTGATATTCCCAATGCGGTGCTCGATCTGGCTGACCCGGATCAGGCGGATCAATTTGCACCCGCCGAGGGAATCGCCTTGGTGAGTATCGATGAACTGCCAGAGGGGGGCGTACGCCTGACCGTAACGGGCACGAAAGCCCCGCCCCAAGCCCAGGTGCAGACCGTCGCTGGAAGTCTAGTCTTTAGCGTGACGTTGGGCGACCCCATCCTTGCCGATGGCTCGGATTCCATCCGTATCCTGGTTGAGGGCGAGCAGGGCAGCGACTTTTACGAGCCGAGGGCGACCACCGGAACTCGTACGGATACACCCCTCGACGAAATTCCCCAATCCATTCAAGTGATCCCTCAAGCAGTGCTCGAAGATCAGCAAGCGGTTGGCCTGGGGGATGCGCTCCGCAATGCCAGTGGCGTGGTTTCTGCATCTATCGATCCCCGTGGAGAAAAGTTTATTATCCGGGGTTTTAATTCGACCTCTATTTTGCGCAATGGCTTTCGTTTGCTCAGCGCCGGGACGGGTAATGTGGGCTACCAAGACCTGGCGAATGTCGAGCAAATCGAGGTGCTCAAAGGACCCTCCTCAATTCTGTCTGGGGAGGCACAGCCAGGCGGCGCGATTAACATCATAACCAAACAGCCCCTGGCAGAACCCCGTTATGAAGTGAGCCTTCGAGCCGGGAGTCGGAACTTAATTGAGCCGAGCTTTGATTTTACCGGCCCTCTTAGCGCGGATGGCCGGGTGCTCTATCGTCTGGTGGGGCTCTATCGCAATCAAGACTCTTACCGTGGCTATGAGCTGCCCATCGATCGCTACTTTATTGCCCCCACGATTAGCTGGGCGATTAACGATCGCACTAATCTGGTCTTGGAAGCGGAATACCTCGACGAAGAGCGGCCCAATGATTTTTTGGGGTTGCCAGTTATTTCCGGTAGCCGAGTGGTTGATGTGCCGCGCGATCGCACCACAGGCGAACTGCGTGATGAAGCGGACAATGAAATCTTTTACATCGGTTATCGCTTTGAGCATCGCTTTAGCGATCAATGGAAAATCCGCAATAGCTTCCGCTACAGCGATACTGATCTTGCCTTTTTGACCGACAATGCTTTTCAATTGAATGCTTTCTTTCAGTTCATTGAAGACCCCTCAGGTGACTTTACTCGTGCTTGGTCTTTGAGTCAGCAAAAGTTTGAGCGTTTTGAGTTTCAGACCAATGTCGTTGGCGAGTTTCAAACCGGCTCTGTCGAGCATACGCTCCTTGCCGGTGTTGATTTTCACCGCAGTAACTTCACCGCTTTTAGCGCGGACGCTGGTAATCCTTTGGGCGTGTTCTTGACAGGACAACCGACCTTCAATATTTTTGATCCGGTATACGGTGAGGAGCGACCAGATTTTGGCGAACTCTTGAAAACAAACGAACAAATCCGGCGTACCTTTGGTTTTTATCTGCAAGAGCAAATTTCATTTTCTGATGATTTCTTCCTTTTGGCGGGGCTGCGTTACGACAAGGTCGCTCAAGACTCCGAAGATTTCTCCGACCAGGCCCGCGACAACCAACGGGATGATGACTTTACCCATCGGCTTGGGCTCGTTTATAAACCCATTGAAGATTTATCTCTCTACACCAGCCACAGCACGACCTTTGTGCCCAACTCTGGCACAACCCGTACGGGTGAGATTCCTGAACCTGAGCGGGGTGAACAATTTGAAATTGGTGCACGGGCAGAGCTATTGGACGGCCGTTTTTTGGTCAACCTGGCCTTCTTTGACATCACCAAGCAAAATGTGACTACCAGCGACCCGAACAACATCGGTACGGAGTCATTTGTTGTCATAACCGGTGAGCAGCGCAGTCGGGGTCTTGAGCTAGATCTCATCGGTGAAATCCTGCCCGGTTGGAATCTTGTGGCGAACTATGCCCTAACAGAGGCAGAGATTACGGAAGACAATGATGGTCAGCAGGGCAATACCTTGTTTGGCGTTCCAGAAACTAATATCAATCTCTGGACGAGTTACACCATTCAAGAAGGGGAGCTCGAAGGCTTGGGGGTTGGCGTTGGTTTTAATTATCTCAGCCCTCGCTATGGTGACAATGACAACTCGTTCTTGCTCGATCGCTACTTCTTGACCAATGCCGCGATCTCTTATCAGCGAGATAACTGGCGAGCTGCGCTCAATTTCAAAAATATCTTTGATATCAACTATATCGATAGTAGTTTTATTATCGCATGTTTTCGTATATATCGGTTTCTTCACGTTGTCAGCTAAGGTCGGCATTACGAAATTTATCAACATGACAATATCCGACACAAACAGATACTTTTTACACAGCACCATCTCGGATCTTTATGTTACTTTGTATACAAGGTTATCGTGGACTGGGAACACGAATCTGAGAATATTAGGATCTTCCGCCGGCCGTGTCAGCTGGGTGGGGCTGACTGCG
>JBCDEB010000099.1:0-27353 GCA_039180005.1 Cyanobacteria bacterium P01_G01_bin.54
ACCGTGAATCCTCGAAACGACGCAGTTTACGCCAGAAAACAAAGCGAGCTGCCATGAGTCCTGATTATATGCTTACCGTTTTGAACGCTGCTTTGCCTCATTAGCACATTTTTAGGACGATTTTCTTGCGCTTACCCTGCCTCAACTGCTCAAGATAAAACTGAGCTGAGCCATCATGCTGCTCAACCTTAAGACAGGCTTCAAACTACAATCGCACTTCTGAACAATCTTCCTTACCCTACGCTGTTGCCAACATATCCTGCAAAGCCATGCGATCGCCCTTTCAGAAACACTGATGCTCTCACCTGCACATCCGCTGTAGTCAATTGACTCCATTCAATTCAAACTTGCTCCCCTACTGCTTGATAATAAACAGCTAATCGTCCCGAAGATTTTATCTCAATCAGTCGTCATAAATCCTAAGCACGCCCGACTCCTTTTCTGTAAAACTCCAGAAATCCCCTTATTCGTCACGACTCGAACTTTGGCTAATCCGCATCCACATCGGCAGTTGCGCCGCTCCCCCGGACTGAATCCGCTCAATTGCCGCCTGCATCTCGACCTGCACATCAAACTCAGACTCAGTCTCTACCGCCTGCATCAGTGATGCCACTGCCGTTTCATCTCCCAGTTCAGTCAAAAACCGACTGGCTCGCCATCGCACCAGGCTAGAACCATCCTGTAGGGCCGCGATCATTGCCTCGCTCGCCTGCGGTGCGCCTAAATCACTTAAAGCATCGCCTGCAGTGCGCCGCACAATCGCCGACTGATCCGCCCGTAGCATCTCACAGAGGGGTGGGATCGCCTCGGCAGATTCACTAGAACCCAACAGCGCGGCTGCCCAACGACGGATAGCCACCTTCTCGTCTTTTAGCAAAGCAACGATGGTTGCAAACGTGTCAGCGTCCACCTCAATTTGCTGAACCGCTTTAAGCCGACGCTTCCAGTCCGACTGCTGCAGCTCTGCCAACAGTTTTTGCTGAGACGACGCGGGTGCTAGCGCTGTGTTTGCCGGTGCCGTATTCATTGACTTTCGCTCAAGCTGAGTGAGGTCCTGCTCACTGATGAGCGCCACCAGTTCATCAGCAACCTGTTGCGCAATCTCAGCCGCGTTACCAAACTGCGGTTGGTACGGTGCCCAGCGCCGCTCTGCCACATAATTCGCCCCCGTTGCCCCAATCGCTCGCTGCAAGGCTTGGGCAAATCGTTCCGGGAGGGCAACCCGAGACTGCTCCCCCGAACCTGACGTTGCCCGCACCTGCACCGGAATTTCTCTAAACAGTTGCACCGCCACTTCGACTTGGCCAAAATTTTGTGTTGGTGCTGCCGATGCTGGGGTAGCAGCGTGATTCTGCTCGGCTGCGGTGATGCTTTGGGCTAAGTTGGGATCAGCGGCGTCGGATAGGCCAATCAGGTTCCCCGCCGCAGTGAGAATCGGTTGCCAGTCTACGTTGCCCCAGCGGGTTAAGGTGATAAAGTCGCCCATGACGAAAACGGACTTCACGCCTGCGATCGCCACCAACTCTTGAGCAAAGGCGGGTGCTTCAGGATTCGAGCGCTCGTTTTGGGCTGTTTCGTCGCGTCTCTGGTTGAGCGTGATGGCTTTGGTACACACTGGGGCATCCAGATTGAGCTTCATGCAATTTGGACTGGGGGTGGTCTCAATTGAGAGCAGTTTCATCAGTTTTTGAGTCGATGCGACGATAGCGGATGAGGTTTGACAGGAGGTTGTTGAGTCTGTGCCTATTTTCGACGGGTTCAGAAATCAGGACAAAAATTCTGCGATCGCCCACCCTTCCCTAGTCGCCACAATCTGAGCATACCTCAAGGTTCGATCGCCCTCAACTGCTGAAGATAAAACTGAGCCGGGCCATCATGTTGCTTAATCTTAAGACAGGTTTCAAACTGCGATCGCGCTGTTGAAGTGAAGTGGTAAACGCTATCTTTAGGGATAAAAACATCTCATGTAGGCTGGGTTGATGAATGAAACCAGAACACATTAAATTCATAATAACGCTTAGCAATCCAAGTCAACATCTTTTCTTGATGATTCAATCGCTTTTGCGATAAATTCATCAATACGCGTTAAGCTGATATCTTTCGATTTTGTAAACCGAATACAGCCTTTGCCCACATTTAGATCTTCGAGTAGATCCTGTTGGGGATCAATTTTCCTGATATCGCCAACATATAAGCTCACGTATCCCTTTTGAGCATTCAAATGAAATACAACATTGTCATTTAGCCTATAGCACAACATTTTATAGTTGATACATTCTTCCAATTCATTAGACTGGCTCAGGATTAACGTTCTTAATTCTTCTAGCTTCTCTTTTCTCCAATCCAAGGCGAGGGACTGGAGATACGCTTCTGGGCTATCTGCTTCATATTGCATTTCAATTACTCATTTTTGCTTGTTAACACCAACGAAATTGACTCTCTTAGCTCGGGTCTGTCAGCATTTGAATTGCAAATTCAGTTACAGTGAGAGCTACAGCCCCGACAAAGATTGCAGAACCATTGAATACGGCTCTCTTTGCACGTTCCACATCCTTTATATCGTCAAACCCGCCCCCTGCTTTCTTAGCCATTCCTTCCGCTCGCGATAGTCCGGCATGACCTTATCCACCTCGTTCCAGAAGCTAGCGCTGTGGTTGCGGTGATGGTAATGGCAAAGTTCATGAACCACAATGTAGTCAATGATCTTGAGGGGGGCCATCATGCATTTCCAGTGAAAATTGAGCCGCCCCCCGGTGCTGCAACTCGCCCAGCGATAACCTGTATCTTTGACGGTTGTGCTGGGGGTCTGAACACCAATTTTTGGTGCAAAGTACTGGACGCGTTTGCACAGACGCGGCTGCCCCTTCTGAGTGAGGTAAGCCACAAACGCTTGCCTAGCGGCCACAGCGCCACCCTGCTCAAGGGCGGTGCGATCGAGGCAAAAGCGACCGTCTTTGAGTTTGAGGGGGCAATCTTGGTTGGAGACGAGCAACAGGCGATAGGTGCGACCGAGGTACAAAAAGGTTTCACCATTGACCCACTCACGAACGACCGCACTGGCATTAAGGTTTCGCCATACGGCTAAGTTGCGATAGATCCACAGGCGCTTACTCTCGACCACTGCATCGACCTGTTCCGGACTGTATTCGAGGGGTGGACGCACCGTGACCCTACCGTCCCGCTCGATCACAATATCGGTGGTTTTACGGGGGCGGCCGGGGAGTAGCTGGTATTCGATATCTCTGACAGAGCGGACAGTCATGGCGTCTCGGTCATACCGTTGAGTAATTCGTGATGGCGGTTCTTGGCGAGCTTCATAATTTCGATCGCCATTCTTTCCCGGTTGGCTTTCAACTCGGCAATCCCCGTCAGGGTGAGCGCCGTCTTGATTTCACTGCGGGTGCGTTTTTGCTTGTCGCTATTATTCCAGAAATCGATGCTGCCAATATTGTCTTGTAAGGTTTCCACCACCGCTTCCATCAGCACCTTCAGCTTCGGTTTTGCCGCTGGGGGGATCGCGCCGTTGGCAAAAGCCTGATTCGCAATATGTTCATAGAAGGTTGTGGCTTCCTTACTCATGCCCTTTGCTCCGCGCTGACGGCCGGCGATCGCCTCTGCCCGGATTTTCTCTAGCTCGATGGCAAGCTGCTCCCAATGATCTTGATAGGTTTCGATCAGGTGCTCGACTTTCTCAGAGAGGTTTTGATAAAAGGCAGGATCTTGATCATGGTGAACGGTGCAATGCTTGCGGATCGCATGTTCCATCTCGCTGGCTCTGGCTTCGTCGTTGTCGCCCGCATGGTGGTTGAGCTGCGCCATAAAATCGGCTGAGAGCAGCTCCACAGGCGGCACTTTGGGGTTAATGCCCAGGCTGATTAAATGCTCGTTAATCAGAGCCCGGACTTTCTGGCCCGCATCACCTAAGTCGAGGCTGGTGTCCTTGTAGCGTTCTTTGGTGACCCGGAGAATATAGCCCAGACGTTTAGCCGGAACTCGATACCGCTGGCCGCTGGGGTTGGGCAGAATAATATCCAGGCTGGCCAGGAATTTTTTCAGATAGACCTCAAAATTAGCCCGGCGCTTCTCGTCTTCGAGCAGCTTGACCGCCGCGTGGACGACGGCCGCATCGGCTTCGACCGTGGCGAGCCGCCCTTCAGCATAGTCTGGCACCTGAGCGACCTGGTGGGTGGCGAAGAGTTGCAGCAGGCGCTGGTAGCGCTCCTCTAACACGGGCATTTCAGCGGCAATATCCTTTAAGCTCTGGGCCAGTTCCTGTTGTTCGGGGGTCGCCCCATAGAGGGTCAGGGCCTCGGTTAAGTTCTCGGTGAGGCCGATGTAATCGACGATGTAGCCCCGTTGTTTCCCCAGCTTGACGCGGTTGGTGCGGGCGATCGCCTGGAGTAGGGTATGTTCGCTGATTTTCTTGTCGAGATACATCACCTGCTCGATGGGGGCATCAAAGCCCGTGAGCAGCATGTCACAGACCACCAAAAAGGCAATGCCTGTGTGGGCGCGATCGGGATTATCAAAGTCGAAGGGGCGGCAAAAGTTAGCCACCGCGTTCCAGGCTCGGGCTTGCTGGCGAGCGGCGCTGACGTAGGCGGGTTCGTTCGTGCCGCTGCTGGAGATGATCACTGCTGCCTTGAGCAAGCGGATGGTGCGAATGCGCTCAGTATCCGGGATCGGTTGTGCCTTTAATTGGGCAACGGTGTCGGCTAAGGCTTGATGGATGGCTCTTTGGTAGCGGATGGCGGCGAGTTTGGAATGGCAAACCACCTGAGCCTTAAAGCCATTGGGAAAAATATGCGCTAGGTAATGTTTGACCAGGTCTTGGGCAATGGCAGCGATGCGCTGCTCGGCATCTAGCAGGTCGCCCGTGGCCCCATATTTTTTCTTGATCGCCAGCAGTTCTGCTTCGCTGCGATCGCAAAACAGATTTTCAAAGCGAGCCTCAAAGCCATGCTTATCCCGCAGGGCATCGTCAGAGGTGCGGCCCTCATACAAAATTTGCAGGGTCGTGCCATCGGCCACAGCATCCATGAGGCGATAGGTATCAATGTAGTCCCCAAAGCGTTTGTAGGTTTTCTGCTCGCCGTGGCGCTCTGTGATCAAAGGGGTGCCGGTAAAGGCGATACGAGCGGCATGGGGAAACGCTTCAAAGACGTTGTCCCCCAGGTCGGAGCTTTGGCTCCGGTGGGCTTCATCAATCATCAAGACAATGCGAGAGGAGTCATTGACCACGCCAAAGGTCTGGTTGCTGGGCAGCACACGATAGGGGTTGCCCAGAGCTTCGGCAACCCGGAGGGGCATGACCCGATCGCGCAGCTGAAACTTATGCACCATCACCATGTTGAGATCGGAGGTGTCGGTCGAGAGTCGGCTGCGGAGCGCTTGGGTGCTATCGATGATATGCACACGGCCGCCGATCAGGGTGGCGGTTTTCGAGAGCTGCGCTTCGAGATCGACGCGATCGTTCATCAACACAATTTTGTAGTCGCTCAGGTCTGGGGCGGCTCGCAGCATCCGCGCCACAAACACCATGGTCAGGCTCTTGCCGGAGCCCTGGGTATGCCAAACAACGCCACTTTTTTCGGCGGCGGTTTGGCCCTGGCGCAGGCGGGCAATGATTTTGTGGGCGGCCCGAAATTGCTGGTAACGGCACACTGCTTTAATGCGGGGGCCGCTGTCGGTGTCCATAAAGACGCTGGCGGTGCGCAGGATGCTCAGCAGGTTGGCCGGGTTGAGCATACCGTTGATTAGCTGTTGCTGGGAGGTCAGCCCAGCGGCAGTCTGCTCGGGCTGGGGCCATTGGGTCTTCCAGGGATAAAAATGCTCTGGGCCAGCGGTGATCGTGCCGTAGTCGGCGGCGCTGCCGGTGCTACGGACGATGAACAGATTGGTGTGAAACAGGCGCGGTTCTCCTTCCCGGAGGCCATGCCGAGCGGTTTCGGGCCGCTGGTTCATATAGCGCTGGAGCTGCTCAAAGGCGGCGGCCATGGGGTTGGCACAGGTGGGGCTACCTTTTTTGCATTCGACGACCACCAACGGGATGCCGTTGACGAACAACACAAGGTCGGGAATGATAAACTGCTTGACGCAACCGGGGGTATCGATGCGGAATTGGTTAATGGCGTGGAACTGATTGTGGGCGGGATGGGTAAAGTCGATCAGTTTGACGATCGGGTCTTGTTCGCCGGTATGTTCATTGACATCGACCTGGGCTTTGAAGAGAAGTTTTTGAATCGCTTCGTTGGCTTCGAGGAGGGTGCGGTTGGGTTGGCGCAGGATCTGGTCTTGGAGGTCTTGCAGTTGTTGAGGGGTGAGCCAGGATGCAACGTCGGCGGTGTCACTGGGCATGACATTGAGGGCGGCGACGGCTTGGGCGAAGACCTGGGGCAGGAGCCATTGGCGAAAGCTCATCCGCAGGCTCTGGGTGGGGTCGCTGGGGATCTGGGGTCCTTGATCGATAATCTGCCAGCCGAGGGTGTGGAGCTGCTGCAGAAAGGGTTGTTCGACTTCGGTGTATTCAGACATTGCTTTTAGACCTTAGTTTTCAGGCCATGTTATCGACCAAGCTGAGAATTTCAATCGCTGCGGATTTAACGCAGTTGGCAATCATGCAGAGCAACGGCTGGGTGTTACCGGCTTGCCAAGCAACCACTGCATCAATATAAGCCGCTCGGTGGGCGGCTTGAATGATCGCCAAGGGGTAACCGGTTCGTAAGAGATGGAGGTTCATCAGGAGTCGGGCGACTCTGCCGTTGCCATCGGTGAAGGGATGGATCGTGACTAAGCGGGCGTGGACTTCTGTGGCTGCTTCGATGGGGTGGAGGGCATTGGGTTGGGATAACCCATAACCAAAGTCGGCCATCAGGTCGGGGACTTGGATGGCGTCAGGATATCGGTAGTTTGTCCCTGCTGCCATCACGTTGACGGTACGGTAAGCGCCTGCCCGGTGCTCGCCTTTGCAGACCAAGCCATGAATTTGGCGAATTTCCCACTCGGTGATGGGGGTGCTGGCTTTGGCTAAGTCTCGTATCAATACTATTGCTTCTGCATGGTTGATAATTTCGAGATGGTCTTGCAGGGATTTCCCTCCGATGGTTATGCCTTTGTCGAGGACAATCTGGGTTTCGGTTTCGGTGAGGGTATTGCCTTCGATGGCGGTGGAGTTGTAGGTGAGGCGAACGGTGTAGAGTTCTTGTAGGTTGTTGAGCAGGTCGGGGTCCAGGGGACGCAGGGTATCGAGTTGGGCTTTGAGATCATCGCATTCTTTAAAACTGTTCATTTGTTGAGATAACCTGAGTTCCGGTTAAGCGAAATTATCACATTCCTCAAAGCCTTGAAATCTCGATGTCAAATCCGGTTGTCAGGGGGCCAGCCCCCCGACACCTCCCGCTGAGGGGGAGATTGCCCCCTCAGACTCCGGCAATACCGGAGCCAGTAGGGTTGATTGTGCTGAGTTTCGACCGTCTTGCGCAATGTCTGCTTATCCAGAACTCACGTTAGATAGACCTTATAGTTGACTGAAAGATCTGCTTCTGCATCCAGACAACCAATATCCAGACAACCAATGAAGTCAGACCAATCTGTGGTTTCGGGTGTTGTGGTTGATGCGGTGTTAAGAGTGTTCCAGAAATGAGCGTTACCAGTGGCGGGCAAGATGCAGATTCGACAAGCTCACTGACCACCCGCGCTACGGGTATTACAGAGAATGAACCGTAGCGCAGGCGTCCCGCCTGCCTCGGGATGATTATTTTCAAGGAGTACTCTAAGAGTACGTTTAGCAGCAGGTTGATGGCTTTTTTTGAATCGAATCTGATGGAGTCAATCATGTTCTACCTCATCGGGCTCGACTTTGACGGGAACTTTGCCAGTGAGGAGATCGTGCATTAAGCCGAATTTTTGAGCCATAAGTTTTTTCATACTATTTTCTTCTCTTTCAATATATTTGCTTACTGAATAGAGCTCTCTCTCTATGTTCGACTGCTCCTTCTTCAAAGGAATCCCTAATACCATATTGCCTAGCATCTTTCGATTAATAGTGTTCAATCCTGAGCTTGTAGAGCAATTCATTTCCCAGTATCTTCTGGCAACACTTGAATTCAGCAAATACATCCCGAAATATGCAGACAAATCAATAGCCTTGAGTCTAAAAAGATGGTTTTGAAATAACATACCTTCGGCATTATTTTTGACCATGCCACAACGTCCTATTTGTTGGACATTTGCATGTCCTTCGACAAGCAAAAGATCTTCGGAATGCAAGCTGTATTTTACATTTTCTTGCTCAGATGCTTCAAGATAATTAATGTCATCTATTACGATTTTTTCTTTGAAGACATTGGCAACTCTTAGATAGGGTCGTGGATTTTTTTTTGGGCGACGATGTGCTCCAAGGGTAATACCAGAGTCGATACTGAAAATTTCTTGGCAAAGTTTAATATTCCACTCTTTTGGAATCCAACCGATCGCCGTCTCTTGATACAATTCTGGCGCTTGCTCCCGAGGCGGGCGCAGCTTACCATCCGCACCAATACCACGGGTAAACAAATCGTGCATTAGCCCTGCCTTGATTTTTTGGTATTTCTCAATTAGGGCTTCTGTATGGGCGATGGCGCGATCGATTGTTTGAAGAACTTGAACAATACGTTTTTGTCTCGGAAGAGGAGGTACTTGAACTGGGATGTTTTCAAGGATTGTCTTCGATAATCCAGCACGCCCCCCTCCTGCTGACCGACTACGAAGCTCCTCATATCTTGGGATTAGAGATTGGTAGAGGAAGTCAGTATCAAGCCTTGAGTCGATAAGCTTAATTAATGCTACAGACTGATTAGTGCAGATTGGCACATGGGTTAAAGCAACTGTGCCTCGTGTTTTTCCTTGTCCAGCAAGTGCTACTGCAACAGCTTTTGGCTGAACTAAAACCGCGTTTGAAGATTGTAGCCCTTTTTGGGTTATGCGACCTGGAACATCATAGATATGCTGGAGGTGAACCTCTCCTGAAGTCATCCATGGAATAACACCATCCCAGAATTCTTCAACTCCCGTACTCGGTGTACCTCCCACAATCACACTTGCATAATTCTTGAGCAGTCCTTCATCCCATGGATGCTGAAAAGGAAGTTCACTATCACTCATACCCCAACTCCACCAAAAACGCCTGCAACTCCCGTGCCGCCGCATCCCGCTGCGCCTCAATCTCCTTAGCCGTCACCGCATACTTCTCCCAAAGATTCTCGATCGCCCGCACACAAGCCCGCTGATCCGCCCGCAAATAGGCCGCATAAATCCCCATCAAAGTGGTTCGTAGCCGCTCCAGGATCACCTGCCGTGCCTCAGCCGTCGAGATTTTTTCTCGGGCACTCTGCACCAGGGCATCGCGGTTATTTTCAATGCCCTTGATACTCGCCCTGAGCTGTTTGACCTCCTCTTCGAGGGTCTGGTGACGCGCTAGACTCGCCGTTATCTGCTCAGCCCGGTCATAGGCCGCTTGCCCCTGCGCCATTGCCTCCTTTAAAGGAATCGTAAAATCACTGATATGGCCCACCGCCGCCGCCCGCGCCAAAATGCGATCCCCGTTGCTGAATTGGGCATCTTTCTGGGCAAAGCCCTCCGTGCAATAAAACCCCTTCTTGGCACCGGGCGGTAATTGCCCCGCCGCCTTAAGTTCCGCAAACAGGTTGCTCGCCAAGTGCTTAACCGCTTTGAGCTGAGTTTTCCAAGCCGCAGTCTGGGTCTTCAACGCCTCCTTTTTGCTCTTCACCGCCTCACTGGGCAGCACCCCCGTCTCATCTGTATCTTCAAACGCCTCCTCATCCGCCGCCGCAAATAACGCCTGCAACGCCGCGAGCCGCGCTTGCGCCTGCTCCAACTCCGCCAAAATATCCGGGAACTGGCTGAGCAAAATCTCCTCATCCGGAATCAGTTCTGCTCCCCATCCACTGGCGGCGATCGACTTAAAATCTGCCTTCAGCACCTCCACATACTTAGCCAACGCCCCTCGCACTTGGAACGGTGTCAGCAACTGCTGATCAGCCAACGCCACGGTAATGCTGCTCAGGAGGCTGCGGCGCAGGAGGTAAACATTCCGGGGACGCGCGTTCTGGTTCGCCGCATCTGGGGCCAGCGCCGCCACGATCGGGACGTTCGCCTGCCACCATGCCGCTAGGGTTTGCATAAACTGCTGATGTCGGGTGGTCACGCTCTGGTGCGTCGCCACAACGTCTGCAATGTCGCGCTTGTAGGTGAGCATTGGCGCAAAATCCAGATACGTCTCATCCCTGGAGACAAAGACATCCGTGCGCAACTGCTCATAGTTCTGCCAAAAATGCGCCAGACTCGCCACTTCCCCTAAGGGCACGCCCCCCTGCAAATGGGCCCGCACATCATGGGGCTCGGGCGGCGGCGCATTATCCACATAACGGCGAATATTGCAGTTGTAGTCTTCCGCGACAATCTCTGACCGGGGCACGAGACGCGCATAGGCGGGAATATTGTCCCTCGTGCGGTAAGCATAGACAATCTTGTCGATATCTTCGGGTCGCAGCAGGTTTTGCGCCTTGCCCTCACGGTACTCGCGATCGGCATTGATAAACAGCACCTCACGACGTGCTTGCGCTCCCACCTTGTTCATCACCAAAATACAAGCCGGAATCCCCGTGCCATAAAACAAGTTGCTGGGCAGGCCAATGATGGCATCTAGATAGCCCTGCTCAATAAAATACTTGCGGGCTTCCCGCTCCTCTCCCCCCCGAAAGAGCACCCCATGGGGCATCACCGTCGCCAGCCGGCCATTGTGCTTAAGCACCGCCAACATATGTTGCACAAACATCAAGTCTGCCTTTTTGCCTTTTTCCGGCATCATCACCGGAAAGCGCCCGGTAAAGACCAAGTCCTTTTTGATGTAGTTCTGGCTAAAGGGCGGATTGGCACAGACGCGATCGAAGCGTTTGAGTTCGTTATTCTCATCTAAATGTTGGGGTTCACGCAACGTATCGGCCTGGCGAATATCGGCATGGGAGATACCGTGCAGCAGCATATTCATCTTGCAGATCGACCAGGTCGTTCCCATCTTTTCTTGACCAAACAGTGCCAGCTCTTGAGCACGTCCTCCTTTTTCCCGCAGGTAGTCTCGCATCTGAATCAGCATGCCGCCGGAGCCGACCGTCGGGTCATACACCCGCATCCCCTCCTCGGGGTCACAGATTTCAACACAGATGCGAACCACCTCCGCTGGGGTGTAGAATTCACCAGCCTTTTTCCCTGCCGAATCCGCAAAATACTTGATCAGATATTCATAGGTCGCCCCCAGCAGATCGGGAAACTCAAAGTCACTGTCTTTGAGGGGAATCTTCTCAAAGTTCTGCAAAAAATCAGACAGGGTATCGTCATCTAGGGTGCGCTGCCCAATTTTGCGGTTGAAGTTGATGCCCGAGAGCACATCCTGCAGCACATCGAGATTCTGTTCTTCGATCGCCTCTAAGGCTTTATTGAGTGCGGTGCCGACGTTTTCCTTAATGTGCTTTAACGCGGGATGCTGAATCACCTTGGGCTGACCCGCTTCGAGCACGGTCTCTTCCCAGGGCTCGTTCCAGCGGGCACGAGGCGGCACATAGAAATATTTACCGGAATAGTTATCAGCGTCCTCTAACTCGACCTGGATATCGTCCTCCGCCATGCCCTGGGCGGCTAACGCCGTACGAAGCTCGTCACGGCGCTGATCAAAGAGGTCGCTCGCCCGCTTCAGAAACAACATGCCAAAGATGTACTCTTTATATTCACTGGCATCCATGCTGCCGCGCAGGTCGTCGCAAGCAGTCAGCAGCAGCTTATAGAGGCGGGAGAGTGTTAATTTCATCGATGACCTGAACAAAGGCTATTTGATTTTAGAGGACATCGACGCCAGGTCATCATATTGCTCAATCTTGAAGCAGGTTTCAAACTGCGATCGCACTATTAGTCAATCTTCTTTACATTATGCTGTTACTAACGTATTCGGCAAAGCCGTGCGATCGCAATCTCAGAAACACTGACGCTTTCACCTGTACATCCACTATAGTAAATCAACTCAATTCAACTCAAACTTGCTTCCCTATTGCTTGACAACAAAAAGCTGATCGTCCCGAAAATCTTATCCAAATCAGTAATCGTAGTTCTCAACTTGCTTTTTGTGAATTCATCAGATAATAGTTTCCCAAATTGCCATAGCTCTCCATCGATCACCATCCCATACACAGGCATTTCTTCGGTTTCATTTAGCTTTTGTACAGCAATCAATTTAGCCAGGCATCGACCCCATCCTTCACCAAAATCATTCTCTTTTGCTTCAACAATAATGACGATCGGCAAACCCAAAACAGTTTTACCGAGTTCTGATTTTGTTGAGAACAAGTAATCCGGCGTTCCATTGAGTTTAGCATTGTATGTTATAGATTTGTGGCTCCAAAGCGTATATTGATCAACAGTTGCCGCTGCCTTGATGGGCTTGCACTAACTTCGGCAGCGCCTGCCAGTCATCAGGTTCTAACGCTCGGTAACGGGACCATATCGTCGTCGCCAGATCGTAACGTTCTGTAATCAGAGCCGAAGTCCCCAAATTCCACAGTGCGCCGCGTGACTCTGGGTGCTCTTCGAGTGCCACTTCGAGCAACGGAATCGCCTTCTCGTGCTCATTCGCATCTAGCAGTTCTAGCGCCTGGCGAAATGCCTCTTCGCCTGATATTGCCGTATCCTGAGCGATTCCGGGGGGGGCAAACAGGAGGGTAGCGATCGCCATAATCTGCACAGGAGCCCAAATTGCCGTTCTCTTTGCCTTCATCATTCTGTACCTGTCAAGTCGTCATGCCTTGAAGTCTATTAAACCGCAGTTACGAGCTAACACCCAGGTTTGGGAACTTTTAACATAGCCAGAATGATGGCAACGTCCCAACCGTCTAAATGTCTCGATTGCGTGTGCCAGATGGCTTGTTTCTAGATCTCAGCCGTAAAACAGAACGAAAAAAGATCACGCTACGATATTTGTATTTAAAGTGAGTTCTGGATAAGCCGACATTGCGTAAGACGCTGAAACTCAGCAGAATCAACAATACTGGCTCCGATATTGCCGGAGTCTGAGGGGGCAATTTCCCCCTCAGCGGGAGGTGTCGGGGGGCTGGCCCCCTGACAACCGGGTTTGGCAACGAGATTTCAATGCTTTGAGGAATACGATCGCTTCGCTTAAACAGAACTCAGGTTATTTAGGGTAAACGCATACAGCAACGATAGGTAAGCAGCCCATTTTTATACATCCACCTTATAGTTTAATTTAGCCTCATCACCTGTGATGCCTCTAAATCCCCAATTGGAAGCTGGAGACTCTGAGATTGTCACTTCGATATCGATGGGGTTTATGCCGATTTCCAACTCAATTTTTTCAAACAAAAGGTGGATTAGTTTTTTCTTAGACTCAATCGAACGGCCTGCCATTATTGATATCTCAATAACCGTATACGCATCTGTTCTTCCTTCTGGATAGAAATAATCCTCTTTTTCCATGGGGATAAATCTGTGAGCACGTTTATTGACAGGAAAGGAGAGCGCATCAACCATGCATTGATTGATGACATCAGAGAGTTTTGCTTTTATTGGATTGAGTTTCTGTTTTATTCCGTATACACAGATCATATCTCTTCTCTTTTATGGGCAGCTATTAATTTAACATCAGATCCACTTATGCTTGACTGCGCAATAGCTAGCAGTCGCAATTACCGGACATAGATAACGCTTGCTGAAAGATAGTATATTTCAAAGTTCCAGCGCATTGAAGTTTTTAGCTGTCTGGAATAATCAACTTGACCAGCTCAACCAAATTATCAACTGCCCCTAGCGCAGATGGATGTTTGGCACCTCCGACAAGAACACAATTAATTCCTGCTGCTGCCGCTCCATTTAAATCTCGCCTGACTGAATCACCAATCATTACTGCATCTTGTCGATCGACCTGCATCTCCTCTAACACATTCAGAAATGGGAGCGGAGATGGCTTAACGATTCCACAGTCTGACGAAAACGACACCGATTCACAAACAGAGAGAACTCCACATTGCTCTAGCATCGCTACCCACAATGTTTTTGGTGCCCAAATATCAATAACTAAGCCGAGTCGAAAGTGGTTAGAGAGTTGATTGATCGCTGCTGCATATTCAGGTGGAACAGTTCCTAATTCGTGGCGAGCAAATGTCTCTATTAAAAACTCTAAATCTTCTTCTGATAGTGAATCAAGTGCTGCAACGCTCTCAAAAGCATCTCGTAAACTTGGAAATGACTCTCGGTACTTTGGATCGGGGTAGCGAACATCTAGATAATCATAAGCAGCACAAATCAACTGATTCACACGGTTTGGGGTCATTGTCCCACCAATCTGACAATAAACCATCGAGTAATCTTCGGTTGCGCCAAATCGATCCGCATCAAACATAAACGTTTGATTCATATCCAACAATATGGTGCTAAATCCATCAAGCATCTCATCTTTTTCAATTTAATGAATAGGCGATCGCACAACAACCTAAATCTCCACACTCTCTTCGGGTTCGTCTGTTCGATGGGGCTCAAACTCCAGTACACCACTGGAATAGAGATCACCAAATGTCTCCGCTAAATTTGTCACTTGATAAATCGCCGATCGAAAGTCGCGATCGCTCAGTGTAGAGAGGGGATGAACAAACGTTGCCACCACAGTTCCCCCATCCGTAATCGCATAACGTGCATCCAGCGCCGTATCAAAATTCGCACTCATCATCCGCTGCCATTGTTCCTCGGTGAGGTCTTCAGCGGACACAATGGGCGTGAAGAGGCGCATCCGGTCATAGCGAATATCGGTAAATAGCAGCAAGGGGCGATCGCCAATCTTAAATTGCCAACGTCCCTGCGCCCCCTTAACATCTTCACCCTCCTGCTTCAGGATGAAATACAAACGATCCAGCGTCATGAGGGGGGAAGGGTTAATCGGGGTTGGGGTGGGTTGTGGATCAATCGGCCGCAAATCATCCGCTGATGGGGGTGGAGACTGGGCCAACACGGGTAAACCCACCCAACTCACCACAACAATGCCCTGCACCAGGAGAGAAATGAAACGCATTACCGTTAAACCATTCACCGAGCAACTATTGTTTAATGATACAGCAGCATCCTGAGAGTCGGGTGAAAGGGCAGCCAACCGCAAAGATATCATTGTGTTGCAAAAGCCAGGGTTATTAGGTGCTTTTGTGCAATTTAGGTTCTCGCGAACTGACTTAATTGTTGAAGATAAAATGTTGCCGGGCCATCATTGGGCTCGATCTTGAGGCAGGTTTCAAACTGCGATCGCGCCCTTGACCAATCTTCCTGTCGATACGCTTGTAACCCCTGACTAAAAGCATCTTTTAATTCTGCGACCGCTTCATCGAGTTCCATACCAAAAGCCAACAACTCATAGATCGGTAGCAGCGCATTGTCATCACCAATTGGTAAATAATCAATTTCCCGCACCTCAATCGCCTCTCCAGCAAGTTTTCGGGTCCGTTCGGTCAATAGAATCTGTGTGCCATATCGCTTATTGGCGCTTTCCAGTTGCTCCGCAATTTCCACCGTTCGCCCCATAACGGTATAGGACTGTAACTGTTCAGTACCAATATTGCCCAGCACTAACTCACCCGTATCAAGGCCCACCCGAACCCCTAACTTAGGAATTCCTTTGCGGATGCCCACAATCTCCGGTAAACGCTGCTGCAGTTTGCGTAATTGGCTGGCTTGTTCCAAGGCGGCTTGACAGGCCAATTGTGCATGTTCAGTGGCTCTCACAAAGGGGGGGCCCCAAAACGCCACGATCGCATCGCCAATAAATTTATCGATCACCCCCTGGGTTTCGGTAATTGGCACGGTGGCGAGGGTCAAGTACTGGTTAATCAGCGTCACCAGACGGGTTGGCGTCAGCATTTCACTGATCGTACTGAACTTCGCCAAGTCCGAGAAAAACACGGTCATGACTTCTTTGCGCCCCTGTTGGTTCGCCTGCTGGGCCATCAAGGTCTCCACAATACGGGGATCAACATATTGACCAAAGGCCTCTTTTAGCACCTGTTTCTGACGTGCATCGCGAATCATGGCATTAAAAGATTGGGCCAGGGTTTCAATTTCATCACCGGATTGCACCTCAACCTGGGTGTCGAGGTTGCCCGCTTCTACCGCTTATGCCCCTTGAACCAGCTTTTTGACCGGGTTGATCAATCGTAAGGTCAGGAGACTGGCCAGGGTCAGACCTGAAACAGTGGCGATCGCCGTCAACCAAAGATTGAATCGCAACAACTTTCGTTCTTGAGCCTCAATGTTTTGCGCTGTTTCGGCGGCGAACTGGTCTAAATCCAACAGAATGGTATAAATCCGCTGATTAAAAATTTCTTCGTGTTGCTCTAACTCAAGATCCAGAAAGTGTGCTGCTTCATCTTGCTCCGTTTGCAGCAAGTTCACAACCTTCAGGGCTTGATCCTGAAAATATTGATGATCTGCTTCGACAATCTCTAACCAGGGTCTGAGCTGCGCAAATCTCACCAATGTAGAAGAATCAGAGGCATTGGCGATCGCCGTTGCCGCCAACTCCAGGGCTGATTCCAGCTCCTGATCCACTAAAGTCCCCAAACTTGCAAAACGCTGCTGCTCACGTTCAAAATGTTCGGTATCGATCGTCTCCATTTCCAGGATGCGCAGCATCCGCTCAAAATGAACTTCCTGCTCCAGAGCATGGATATTAATGCTAGCAATATGTTTTTTGAGGGGCGCTGTATATTCGGCTAGCGCTAAAACATTCTGATTCACCCGTCGCATCTGCTGATAATTACTCAGGGCAACACCCAGCAAAATAAACAGGATCGTTGCAGCCAGACCATATATTTTTAGCCCAATGGAGAGCTTGGGCAGAAACTTTTTCACCATCCTTACCTCCAATCCTCTAGGCTTTCTTCGTTAATGTCCAGACCCCATCCCAGTCTGCAGGCAATGTCTGCTCTTGCACAGTCTGAATGGAGTGAAGATAATGTTGAGTGGGCTTGTCTTGATCTCGAAGTTGGGCACAACTTGCAAATTTAGATGTTGCCTCAGCCCATGCTTGTTGACGATAGGCCGTCAAGCCTTGAGCAAAGGTCATCTTCCACTCCATCTGTTCAGTGGATAGCTCCCCTTGACGACCTAACAGTTCAAAAACACGCAGTTTATCATCTTTACCCACGACCTGAACCAAGCCGATTTCACGGGTCACCATTGTCTCCTGAACCTGCTGCTGGGTTTCTTCTAACATTAAGATTTGAATGCCAAACTGTTTTGCAGCGCCTTTGAGTCGGGCGGCGGTATTCACCGTATCGCCCAGAACGCTATAAACCGTTGCCCATTCCGGGCCCATATTCGCCAGGATCAATGGCCCGGTTGCCAGGCCAATATGGAGATCAATCTCATCAACCGTTGCAGTTGTATTCGTCACCTGCTGGATGAGTTTTCGGAGCTGCGGAAGTTTTGCCACCTGATTCAGTGCTGCCTCACAAGCTGCTTGGGCATGAGCCGTTTCACTCACAAACGGAGGAGCCCAAAATCCTTTGATGACGGTATCCACAAATTCAATAAAGCCATGTTGCTCAGACACCGTGGCCGATAACAAACTCAGATAGCGGTTGATCACCGCCACTAATTGCTCAGGGGCCAGGGTCTGCGCAATCTCCTGAAATCCGTCCATGTCAGACATTAAGACGGTGACAATTTGCTTCTCACCGGTCGTCTGTAAGGCCTTACCCTGCTGTTCATGTTGTTCAACCACACGTGGATCAACATACTTACCAAACAGGGCTTTGAGTTTTTCTTTGTGCTCGAGTTCCCCCAGTAAATGATTAAAGGTGGCATTTAAGAGCCCTACTTCATCATTGGACTTGACCGCTAAGGTACTAATGGCTTTGCCCTCTTGCAAGCGTTGAACCTGGTTTGTCAAGTGCCGCAATGGCCGCACAATACTGAAGGTCAAGCCTGAAGCATAGGCTAAACCCAGCCCGACCGCTCCCACGGTAATCAAAATGCTATTGCGCAGCACCTCCGCTTGATGGCTCTCACTCAACTTCACCATGCGGATGGTGTAGCTCCCGAGTTCATCGGAGATTGCTTCAATGTCCTCATTGAGATGATCCTCCTCTGCCTCAATTTGTAATTCTAGAGCATAAATTTGCTCTCCCCGTTCACCTGCGGCCAAGCGTTGCAGCAGCTCAACGGCATGATCATAAAAATCTTGATGTTCCTGCTCAATCTGGGTTAGTTGGGGCTCAATCCGACTTAATTCCTCCCGATCAGCCTGGATTGCCGCTTGAGTCACGGCTTCATGACTCAGGTCAATGGCTGCCGCAATCTCAACATCGACTTGCTGGCTGCGGTCTTCAAATTGTTGTTTTTCATGGGCAATCCGTTCTAGGTCAAGGGGCTCCGTTTCGTAGAGTTTCAAAATCCGCTCGAGATGAACCTCTTGCTCCAGGGCCTGAGTGTCAACTTCATCAACGCGATTCGTGATCGGAATAATATACTCAGCCAGATCCGCAACCTCTTTTTGGAGTTGGCGCAATCGTTGATGGGAGTTATAGGCAACGAGCAGTAATAGCCCGAGTAAGCTCACGGCAATCCCAAAGATTTTAATGCCGATCGGGATGGCGATCGGCTGCTGTTTATTCATGGCATCATTACAATCCGGTTGTTAGGCGCACGTCTATCAGTTGTAGCGGGCATCTATCAATAAAACCTTCAACTCAATTGTAGGGGGTTGCAGGGTCGGAAGACCGGTTCCCTACATTTGCTCCGTCTTGTTCGATACGTCCGCCATCCAAACTGTCTGAATGTTCCTCAGTTTCCTGTATCGCGGTCGGACTTGACGGGTGGGCTAATTTCCCTGCCAGCGCTTGAGAACACCCGCGTCGATGTCGAACAGATCAAGCACCCGACCCACACTGTGGTTGACGATATCATCGACAGTCTTAGGCTGGTTATAAAATGCGGGCATCGGCGGTACGACGATCGCCCCGAGCTGTGCCACCTCGTACAGAAGCTTGCAATGCCCCAGATGGAGGGGAGACTCTCGCGGCATCAAGACGAGCTTCCGGCAGTCTTTGAGGACAACGTCAGCCGCCCGCGTTAGCAGGTTATCTGATGCCGAATGGACGATCGCCGAAAGCGTCCGGATTGAGCAGGGTGCCACCACCATCCCCTCGGTTCTAAAGGAGCCACTGGAAATGGCAGCGGCTTGATTTTTAATGCTATGCACCTCATCGGCGAGACTCTCAACATACTGGGGTGAGACGTCCGTTTCGATTTCAATGTTGAGGCGGGCAAAGCGAGTCATGACCAGATGCACTTCGAATTTTCCCGCTTCGCGTAGCAGCTCTAGCAGTCGGATTCCGTATATAGTACCGCTCGCACCGGAGATCCCCACTATCAGTCTTTTCATCTGGTTTGTTCCCTATCGAAAGTGGCAATGGCAGCGAACTGCAGGATAAGTTGCAGGGCGGCGATCGCCACGTAACTCATCCTACAGCCATAGAGACCTGGGCTGTCGCCACCCTCGAGTTCTGGTGAACCCGAGGCACAACCGCTTTGAGCAACAGGCGCAGGCTCCGCTCCCGAAGCGCAAGCTCGTGCGTCATGTCATAGGAAACAAGCGTGAGATAACCAAAATTCAAGAACTGCAAGAACAGTCGGTTAGCTGTAGGGTGGGCAACTATTGAGAAATTATGCTTCGCTTTTAAACTTGCTGATTTTGCCCACCTTACTACTTCTGTCTCAACCCATCACTTAGTTAGGGATTTGTGCTCGTAGAATCTTTTCATACCCTTCTATAATTTGTCTCAAACCTTCAGTTCCGTGATGAGGAGTTAGGGCTATCTGAAGAGTTACACGGGATGAATTACGTGATTCGTTACTTTTCTTATCAGAGTGCGCAGTAGAGAAGCCAACTAATAATTCTTCTCCTTCAACCTGGATTTCTAATTCTGTATGTAATTTTACCTCCGAGATTTGAGTCATTGACAATGGTACCAACGTGATTGCAGGAACTTTCACATCACTCAAGACCACACCATTTGCAGTTTTCTGGGGAAACTGAATTGTAGTCATTTTGGGTCTCAGCTTATCTGGCAGCTCCACTCGCTGAGTATCCCCTTTAGAAGAACTCTGGTAAGAAGGAGATTGTCCTGCTTCTTCAGAAGAGCTCTGTAGAGAGCGAGCCTTGATTTCTTGAAGCGACTTGAGCAATGTTTCAATTTTTTTCTGTGGGGGCCTTTGTTGTCCTGATGCACGGTCTGGATCTAAAATATCTTTGAGAATAGTCTCAACCTCATCATTAAATGTCTTCTGAGATTCATCACTATCCTCTACCTCTTCAAAATACTTTTCCAGTAGCTCGAAGTTTTTAGCTGTCAACGCATCATTAGCAGCTAAGATTGCAGTATATATAGCATTTACAAAGTCACTGAGACTGATCATATATTTTAGACGAGTGTATTAGGAAGAAGGCTGTTCAGGTTTCATATTCGCGAGTTGCTTCTTCAGGTTCTCCAACTCATCCAAGCTGTTTCTTACAATTTCACGACTCTCAGGGGCAATTCCAATAGAAACACTGGGGCACTCAGGACAAGAGAACTGTTCACCGCTGAGCATTACATAGGGGTCAAATGGAATTTGCGAATCACAATCAGGGCAAGGAATGTATTGCTGATCAACCATAATATAATTTCCTAGTTTTACCAAGTGCGCCATCTTATGCCTAGTGAATTATTATAGCGGATTTCGAAAAGATATAGTGTGGCAGCTTAAGCCATGTCAAGGGATGCGGCCTATCATCCGATCCTCATACTCATAAAATCCACCATACATTGAGTCTAATCGCTTGTCTGCTCTTGGGACGTATCTGATGGGTGGATTGTTCTGGTATAGGCCTGTAGTATTGTACTAATTCCCAATGGTAGCGGCAGCTTTTTAACAGAAAAATCGAAAGATACTGATGAGGCCTGTAATTCAGGCGATTCTATCCCTTCTCGCAAATAATGGGAAGTCGATTGGATATTACCAATAAGCTCATAAGACTGATTCGATGATGAGGCATACTCCAATGGTCTATTTTTGTCCTCTTCACTAGCTTCATGATAGGCATGAACATCCATACTAAACCTTGTATTTACATCTTCTACTGCAAGAGAGTTAATAGGAATGAGCGTGATCAAGGGAACCTGAAAGTTGAGAGCTACTGGATGAATCGATAAAGAATTCTGCTCATCTCTGGGTTCAACTTCTCCTCGATGGATTGCCATAGTAACCATCTTGGGATGGTACACACCATCCACTTCCGAAAAGCAGTTTTGCATTAGTAAACTTACCTGCTCTCTTGCCATCATCTGATTCGCTTTGACGACCGCAACTGCTGGAAGCCCTACCAAGTTAGAGGCAGTAAGTCCACGAAACTCAATTTGTTCCGACATCATCACCTATCCTATACGGAAATAAATTTATTATCTCATCTAGGGGCTGTCATTATTTGGATTTCAAGCTCTGAGAGTGACTAGCTTACAGCCTCTGCTTCTGTTGTTTGGATCGAGCTTTCCACCCCTTCGTCAAGCTTCTGCGATTAATTGATGACACACCCTAATACATGGTTCACTAAGATAATAGTTCGCTAAGACAATGGATCAGCAGAATAAAACCCGGCTGCTCCATCTAACTCTGCTGCATCAAATTCAGAATCAACTTTAGCAAGCTATAGAAATCCTCAATTAGCTTGGGAAAAGCAAGAGACTTAAGCTCCTTTATCCCCTTTATCCCCTTTATCCCCTTTATCCCCTTTATCCCCTTTATCATCAGTCAGCACTGGTAGCTGAATCGGTTGAATCGCATTGGTGTATGCTTCGAGAATCGTATTTACCCCTTTAGGAATGGGTAGCTGTCCTGCATGGACACTCACAGTATATTTTGCCGAGTTGCTTTTTTGATAGTATGTGTTATGAGTAGTAGAGTCACTATGATCGTAGCTTACATTACCCTTGACACTCGCGGAGAATGGTCCCAGAGCCAGTTTGGCATCAAACGTTGTACCACTCTTTAAATCTTTTTTTATTTCTTGAGACCGTTCATCGGAGAAGCTAGATTTGACCTCCATTTCAAATGCTATATCTACGCTGTCTACACCTAGAGAGTTGATTGGGATGATTGTCAGTAAGGGAAGGTCAAAGGTCGTTATGACTTGTTGAATGTCTGGATCTGGTACTGACTGGTTTGGTGTAGTCCCCGTAGGAGTTTGTGGTTGTATGACCCCACGGATGAGAGTCATTTTAATCATAATCGGTTTATAGGTAGTGCTATCACTAACAGTGTGTTGAGAAAAGCCTGTGTCGAGAATAAACTTTGTCTGAGCAACAGCCATCGATGCGTTGGCTGTTGCAGCGGCATTCAGTGGCCCACCAATCAACGAGGACATCGGCAGACCTGTAAATTGTTGAGCCATTGAAACCAATGATGGATTATCAGCCATTTGAATTCTATCCTTATATTCAGGTATGGAAATGTTGAAAATAGTTTGAAGCTTTTTCGTAATGCATTATACTGTTGCCAATGCATTTTATGAAATTATTCGATCGCACTTCTTCCCACGATCTCACTTGAACAATTTAGAAAGACTTTAAGCAAATCTTGGGTTGATCAACCATTGAGGTCGCCCACCTTTGTCATCAATATAAGTGATATCTCGATCAATACCAATACCGTTAACAGGCTCACTGACAGGAGATTGAACCATTTGATAACTTCGGATCTCTACTTCGGGCACATAACTTTCTGATTTCCAGAAATGTTGAAATTTAAGGCTATACAATTGCTCTCCATCCAAAATCGAATTTGCCCCAACATAAAGCCCAGGAATATATCCCCAAGTGTCGACTGAATCATACCAAGCATTGCAATAGTCAATGACATCTTGAGCTGTGGCAGAAGGGCTAATTCCTTCTAAATCACACCATACATTTACCTTAACAGGGAACCCAACTCGATCGGTGTTTACTGCCGCATTTTCCCCATGATTTTTTCCAAGACCAGCATTAGGAAACCAACCAGGTTCGGAGACATGTTGTACAGGCATTAAGGCTAGTCCTCCTTCTAGGATTGCACTTGCTTCTTCATAATCCAAATCTCCTGGAGATTCAGCTCCCAAGGAGACATATCGAATACAAAACTTGTACCCCTGACCATGAAACCTTTGAGCCATGGCGAGTGAAATCTGACTGTCTGCATCAAATTCTACTGACTTGTTAGGAGCACTTTGAACAATTCCACTTAACTTTGGATTGGACATGTTATTTTTCCTCCTGGTTTGGGATTAGAAATCATGATTTTTCTTGCCAAATATGTGCATCTCAAAGTCATACAATCTCTCATCTTAATCCTCTACCCAGAGAGAAAAAACATGCCTTTTTCTTATATAGGGAGAAGAGTTAGAGGTAAGGGGGGTAATTCTGAATCTGCAAGAGTAATATGCACTTTACTAAACTTTCATAGAGACCACTCAAAATACAGAACTCTAATGAGCAAATGAGCGGACTTTCCTATTCTACCAACCTCACTTGTTGAGTTATTTGCAACAACTCAATCCTGTGTATTTGCCAAGAGCTTCATGATTACATACACTTCATGATTGCATATAATATAATCGATTGCTCCTTAATCAATTCGCGACTGTTACATAAGTATACAGATCACCTGTGACACCCACTTAAGACAACAGGGCTGGGTATCTTGCCAGTACCCGAACAGTACAAACTTCTAGGTTCAGAATTCAGAAGGAAACCTCTCCTGTTTGTCCGCCAATCCCAAGCTGCCGAAATCTGAGCCTGCCGTAACGTCCGCACCAATCGTTGTGCTTGACGCTGATGCAACGGCTGGGGCAAAGTTGTCGGCACAGCTTGCATCAGTTGACGGGCCGTTTGCAACGAGCAACCCGTGATTCGCGAGAGAATATTCGCCTCCTCAAACTGGGCATCCGTTGTGGCCAATGCTGTGATCTGCACTTGGCAGCGTGGCGGAAACTGCTGGCCCACCTCAACCCGTTGCAAACCCTCAATCGTGGCGAGAACGACAAGGCGATCGCCCATCATCTGCATCATTTGCAAAATCTTAATCTCAGCGATCGCTCCCCCATCCCGGCGCATTCTGTACAATAATGACCTTTCCTGCCGCTGCGATCGCCCGCCATGAAATTTGTTTGCACCCAAAGCGACCTCAATGCCAACCTCTCCCTGGTCAGTCGTGCCGTCCCAGCTCGTCCCAACCATCCCGTGCTCGGGAATATTCTGCTCATCGCCGATGGTGACAAACAACAGATCCAATTGCGTGGCTTTGACCTCAGTCTGGGCATTGAAACCCGCCTCCCCGCCACCGTAACCACCGGCGGCAAAACCACCCTCCCCGCTAAGATGCTCAGTGATATTGTGGCGCGGCTGCCCGACGGCGAAGTGACCCTGCACCATGATGCCGAGGAGAATGACCCGGAAGGAACCTTGGTCACGCTCACCTATGACTCGGGTCATTATCAACTCCCCAGCCTCGACCCCACTGACTTTCCAGAGTTACCCACCGTGGCGGATGGTGAGGCCATGACCGTTGCCAGTGAAGCCTTCAGTGAAGGACTGCGAGCCACCCTGTTTGCCGCGAGCACTGAAGACACGAAGCAGGTTCTAACGGGAGTGCACTTGCTGTTGAGCGCCGAGGCGATCGAGTTTGCGGCCACCGATGGCCATCGCCTTGCCGTCGTGGAAACGCCCAACACGATGCTGGATGGAGCTCTCTCCCTCATAGAGGCTCTGGAATTGACCATCCCCGCCCGCGCCCTGCGGGAGTTAGAGCGAATGCTGGGGCTGCTGGGGGCGGAAGAGACCATTACCCTCAAGATTGATGAGAGCCAAGTCGTGTTTGAGTTGGGAGCCGCGCTTAAGCTCACCAGTCGCAAGCTCGAAGGAGCCTATCCCCAATACCGTCAACTGATTCCCACCCAATTTAAAAATCAAATCAGCCTCGATCGCCAACAGTTTCAAAATGCCTTGGAACGGATTGCGGTATTGGCCAATGTCCGCAATAATGTCGTGCGCTGTGAAATTGACCCAGCCAATCAAACCATTACCCTCTCCGTGGATTCCCAGGATATTGGCAGCGGCCGCGCCTCCGTTGTGGCACAAGCCACCCATCCCGATCCTCAGGAAATTGCCTTTAACGTCAAATATCTCATGGACGGACTCAAAGCCCTATCCTCTCAAGAGATTACCCTCCATCTCAACAGCTCCACACAACCGGTGATCTTCACGCCTCTGAGTGGCCTCAAAATGACCTACTTGGCGATGCCCGTGCAGTTACGGGATTAGGGGATATCTATAAAGAAAGTCTTAAGAAGACATATGACCTTTGATTGGCTTGAGCTTGAATCAAAAATAGTTCGTATAAGCCAATCCTGGAGCTTCACGGCTTCTATGTTTGACCCAGTGGGAGATCGATAATGGCTTTATGTTTTCTTCATAGATACGCTCTGAATTAATTTATATAACATAAATTGCTCTGATGTTTTAAAATTAGAGACTTATCTGCATATTGACAAAAATATTAATCAGACATAAGTTTTTGGGCTATGGGGTCAGAGAAATTCAGAATCTTAAGTGCATCATTTTTTGCGGGTATAGGAGGATTTGACTTGGGATTCGACAAGGCTGGTATTGAGACTATCTTTCAATGCGAGATAGATGATTTTTGTCAGCGCATTCTACAGAAACATTGGCCAAAGGTGAAAAAGCATAGAGATATTCGGAATCTTGAGCCTGGAGATATCCCAGAGTCTCAGATTTGGTGTGGTGGATTCCCATGTCAAGATGTTTCTGTAGCAAGAGGATGGCAAAGGAGAGACGGCTTAAAAGGTAGAAATTCTGGACTCTTCTACCAATTTGTAAGGCTAATTGAGTCCAGGTTGCCTAAAGTTGTGGTCATGGAAAATGTAACTGGACTACTCAATTCTCACAATGGCAAGGATTTTTCCATACTACTCTCTACGCTAGAGCAACTTGGATATGGAGTGGCTTGGCGAACACTCAATACTCGGTATTTTGGTGCTCCTCAATCTCGTCCAAGAGTTTTTATTTGTGCGTGGCTGAATTCATCTCTAGCCGCTTATCATGTACTTTTTGAAGGAGGAAGGTTTGAGCCTGTAGAAAACCAAAGGCTTGGATTCCTTAGAGAAGATTGCTGTAAAAATACAGGTGCTAGAGTTCCAGAAATTGCTTTCTGTCTTGCTGCAACTTCTGGTCGTCACACTGGTACAGACTGGAGCCGCTCATATGTTGCTTATGATTCTGAAGTCAGAAGATTTACTCCAACAGAGTATGAGAGGCTGCAAGGGTTTCCAGTTAATTGGACTTTGACTAATCAAGATTCTCCATCAGAATTGATAGATAAAGATAGCCCTAGGTATAAGGCTATAGGCAATGCTGTATCAGTCCCAGTTGTTAGATGGATTGGCAAAAGAGTAATCAAAGAAATCCAACAACCAACTTCAGATATTAATGGATTTGAGCTATTTTATAGTGTCGATAGATTTGGAGCGCATACTCCAGAATTGGCTAACAAGAAGGCGAGAAAAATAAACCTACCATCAATTTCAGGACATGAAGATGCCCCTGAAATAAAGTGGAGTCGTGCAGGGATTCTAGAGGAAGGAGTCTGCCTAATGGGCTCTGTATCCCAACGCCCTTCAAAACCAGTCGATTCTCGTTTGGTAGATATTCTTGATAAGAAACGTCCAAGCCGAAAGTACTTTTTGACTCCGAATGCTGCTCAAGGAATTTTGAGAAGGGTAGACAATCAAGGTCGTCAGCTTTTTGAACCTTTGGCAATTGCTTTAAAGCGCTTGCAGGATTCAGCCTAAAATGAGAATTTAACTAAGAACTGGTGGTGGTCGAGGTGCCTATGAACTAGCTGGTAGACAAGGTAGCTATAATTCAGCCGATCTATTCGACCGAGAGTTGTGTTTTATGAGATAACACCAGACTTGATGATTCCTGGTCGTGCAACTCCTAGCAAAAGGAATGGAAAGCCTCGCATCAATCTTAATGGCTCAACAAAAGATACAAAGCATTTATGGCTTCTATTAACATTCTTATACCAACGAGTCATGACGGGTTATCACCCCCAACGATGAAAACCCCCTTACCCAGGGGGTCGGCGTAGCCGGGGGGATCTCGCTAGCTTCATTTACTTGGTGCAAGAGTATTAATATTGTCTATTTTTAAAGTAAATCCGGA
>JBCDEB010000100.1:0-27299 GCA_039180005.1 Cyanobacteria bacterium P01_G01_bin.54
GCTCAGCCCTCATCCTCGCTTATTCTGCCTTTACTTTTCGGATTTGGTATAACACATCCTACTGCTGCGGCATAGCTAAAAAGGTGTATGGTCGTAGGTTGGGTTGAGTGGAGCGAAATCCAAAACATTGGCGGTGTTGGGTTTCGCTCCACTCAACCCAACCTACGACCATACACCTTTTTAGCTATGCCGCAGCAGTAGGATGTGTTATACCAAATCCGAAAAGTAAAGGCAGAATAAGCGAGGATGAGGGCTGAGCTTGTCGAAGCCCGGCCGTTCAGACGTTCGACAAGCTCAGTCTTCACTCTCTTTATGGCTCTATATAGTTAGGATTTGGTATTAGCAGGCAAAGATGATGATAAAAACGGGAATAATCTTGTTTCCTGCGTAACGCACCACCCGCAACTTTGATACTGGCGAATCGGTGCGTTACGGCGGATTTTAGCTGATACAAATCATTTGAAATCCTGACCGCCTAACACACCCTACGAAACGGCTGGTGTGGTGCGTGACGGAGGGTTGATCGGCGGGTGGCGGAGACCGGGGTAGAAGGGCGCTACCCCTACGGAATTCTTCGGAACCGCTGCAGGAGCCGACCGAAAAAGCCAGGGGTGGGTGGTGAGGTTTGGGGTTGTGGGCTGCGCTGGGCATTGCCTTCAATCCGAGCGATAATCCGCTGCACCGTCTGGGCATCGGGGGATTTGAGCTGAACCAAAATCTGCAACGATTCCGCCAAATAGGCCAACCCCTGCGCGTAGTCCTGCCGTGCAGCCGCGAGCAACTGCCCCATCATCGCCAAGGTGGCGGCTTTGCCCTGCACGTTACCGATTTTTTCTTCGATTCCTACAGACTGCTGATAGAGGGCGATCGCCTCATCCACTTTCCCCTGGTTAGCGTAGATGCCTGCCATTTGGTGCAAGGTGGCGGCTTTGCCCTGCACGTTACCGATTTTTTCTTGGATTTCTAAGGACTGCTGATAGAGGGCGATCGCCTCATCCACTTTCCCCTGGTTGGCGTAGATGATTGCCATTTGGTGCAAGGTGGCGGCTTTGCCCTGCACGTTACCGATTTTTTCTTTAATTTCTAAGGACTGCTGATAGAGGGCGATCGCCTCATCCACTTTCCCCTGTTTAGCGTAGATGCCTGCCATTTGGTGCAAGGTAGCAGCTTTGCCCTGCACGTCCCCAATTTTTTCTTTGATTTCTAAAGACTGCTGATAGAGGGCGAGCGCCTCTTCTACTTTCCCCTGGTTGGTATAGATACCTGCAATACAGTGCAACGCAGTTGCCTCGTATTGTACGTGACCAATTTCTTTGGCAATCTCAAAAGCTTGGCTATGATGTTGAAACGCTTTTTCCATATCACCTTGAGCTTCGTAGATGTGTGCCATCTGTCCCAAGGTGGCGGCTTTGCTCTGCACGTCTCCGATTTTTTCTGTGGTTTCCAAAGACTGCTGATAGAGGGCGATCGCCTCATCCACTTGCCCCTGGTTCGCGTAGATGATTGCCATTTGGTGCAAGGTGGCGGCTTGGGTCTTCACGTCCCCGATTTTTTTTGTAGTTTCTAAGGACTGCTGATAGAGGGCGATCGCCGCTTCCACTTTCCCTTGGTTGGCGTAGATACCTGCAAGATTGTGAATGATCGCGGCTTTTTCAGTTTCATCTTCTTCGGGGCAAAGCTTGAGTGCTTTTTGATAGTTGTGTTGCGCTGATTTCACTTCACCCAATTCTTGTTCGGAACGAGCTAATTCATGAGTTACAAGGTGATCATCAACAATTTCGAGAGTAGAGCGACATAAAGCCACAGAGTCCCGAAAACGACTACGATTTTTCCAGCGACGACTGAAAACACCTGCCAATTTAGCAGCGATTTTTCCTTCCTTTCCCGCCATCGCCAACCGATGAACCTCTAAACCTTTAACTTCTTCCGGTGAATCTGCCTCCTCCCACCACAATCGATACAACACCCGCGCCGCCAACCCCGCCAACACCTCATCCTCCGGCACCACCAACGGCAACACCCTCGGCACCCTCATCCCCTCATCCGGGCTCACCTCCAACAACCCCAACGCCACCGCCCGCTCAATTAGCCCCGCCGCATCCCCCACCTCGGCAACTGCCACCAGCGCCCCCCTCGGCACCGGCAACTCAAACACCAACCCCCGCGAGAGCAACCGCCGCAACGGCTCATCCACCCGCGCCAACAACTCATCTGCCAGCACTTGCTCCCGTAACTTCACCGGATTCGCCGCCAACCGATCCAAAATCAAACCCAAATCCAACTCCCCCCTTACCAAGGGGGGCTGGGGGGGATCTCTCAACTCCCGCGACTCCAACTCCCCCCTTACCAAGGGGGGCTGGGGGGGATCTCTCAACACCTTATCCAACCATTCCAACAACCTCGGATTCCCATCCGCCAGCCCCTGCGCCCGCATCTGCAACCCCGCCTCCACCGCCGAATTCAACTTAAACGCCTCAAGCTGCTGACACTTCTTCTGCAAATCCGATCCCTTGAGGCTATCCAACGGCTGCACCACCAACCCCGCCATCGCCACCTGGTACCGACAGGTAACAATCACCCGATGTGCTGTCCTCGTCTCCTCGATCGCCCACTTCACCGCCGCCCAAAGCCCCCGCGCCTCCGGCGTTAACCGATAGCCTTCCCCCTGCGGCTCCACATTTCCCGCCTCAAAATCATCCCAAACCAAAATGAATTGCAGATCATCCGGCAACTGGGCAAACAACCGCCGCAACCGAAACTTTAAGCCCTCACCAGGGTCTTGGAGCATCTCGCGTAGCTCCCGGTCATCCAGCTTTTCCGCCAACTGCCGCACCAACCGCGCCGCATCCAGCCGCCCCACCCAAACAATCGGCTGGTAGCCCCGCAGGCGATCGCACAATCGCGCTGCCACACTACTCTTGCCCAATCCCCCCATGCCATGGAGCAACACCCCCAACCCATCCCCTGGTTGCAACAACACCCGCAGACCCGCCTGCAACACCCGCCGCCGCCCGACAAAACTCTCCCGCGTCGGCACCTTGACCTGTTGCGTCGCCGGATCAAGAAACTGGGTGGCACTCCGCAGCACCCGCACCTGCTTGCGTCCCCGCGTCCGTAACGGCGTCACCAACGCCCCCGGCAACTGCCCCCGCACATACAACCGCAACAAATGCCAATCCCGCGCCTTTGCCGCCAGCAACGCCCGATACACATGGGCAAGGGCGGTGGTGACGGTCAACCCTGCCGCCAGTCCTTTGTAGAGTTCCGCCGCCGCTGCCGTCGCATCCCGATCCAACACGCTCTGCCCCCAACCCAACACCGCCCCCGCACCGCATTGGATCAGCGCTTCAGCTAGCGATGGGGTGGCACTCAGGCTCTGCCCCGTGTGGCAACCCGAGACAAACAACAGACGCGGCAACTTGCCTGACCAGACCTGGGCCAGATCGCGCCCACTAGCCGGGTACAACTGCCCCGTTGCCGTCTCCGTGGCAAACCGTGCCCCCTCCTCCCTCAACCCGGCATGACCCGTCAGGTGAAACACATCAAAGGGCTCGGGGCTCGCTTGAATCACAGCGGCTAACTCTTCCAAACAGCCGCTCTCCTCCACGGTTAGATTTAAGGGTTGCCGGGCTGTCGCCGTTAAAATGCGCCCCTCTTCCGCTTCAAAACTCAGGGAGGGAGCGCCCTCCGGCTCCGTGGCCATAAACAGCACATTGAGGGCTCGGTTGTCTGGTTGCTCCGCCCAGCCCAGCGCCATCTCCCCTGTGGCATTCTCCGGGCGCACCCAGCGCACGGGAACCACGGTTGGCAACTGATTGACTAAAAAATCCGTGCCATCATGGAGCACCTCCCAGGGCAAATTGGCTAGCCGCTCTGCTGCCGCAATGGCTAACACCGTGCCGTCTGGGTTCTGCGCTAACGCCTGCCGCAACCAGCCTTCCTCACCATCCAGCCAGTCGAACAGCACCCGACCCACCACCTGATGATCGAGCTGTGCTTGGTGAAACAGGTCTGCTCGCTCTAACCAAGCTTGAATGTCTCGGGTTTGGAGTCGTCGCGGTTCGCGATATTGGTTGGCATTCTCGGCAAAACAGCGCAGCTCGTAGGTGTTGCTTTGGACGGGACGCAAATCGAGATGGAGACGTTGCATGGGGTGAGGACAGGCTAACTCTCCGCTATTTTAGCCAGGGTTGCCGGGGTGACCAACACCCGACCCACCCTGGTCGTCTGAATCTACCCAATGTCGTTTTCTTGTCCCTGCCCTTGTTCCTCACCCTCAACCTCCGCCATCGTCACACCCAGCGCATTCAGAATCACCTCCACTGGAACCTTAAACCGCCTCAGCAGCGGGAGAATCGTCCGCAAGATCAACATACGCTCCAACTGCCGCCCTTTCTCAATGCCGCGCTGCTCACCGCGCTGCTCCCCTTCCTGCAAAATATCCTGATAAATCACTGACTCACGCATTACATCACTCCTAAAAATCTGCCGAATGATATCTTTGTCTCATCAATCGCCCCCCTAAATCAAAACCGCCACTAAAATTCGCAACAACTCCTCTAAATCCGTCGGTACACGATAAAGCGTTAAAACCTGTGTCACCCGTCGCGTTGCTCGCTCAAACTGCGCAAACTGCCAGATCGTCCCGGTCGAAACCGCTCCGGTGAGGCAGGGGCGATCGCTCTGGAGCCATTGATCCAACGCCACCAACTCCACCGCCAACTGCACAAACCCCCGCTCCAGATCTTCATTCTTCGCTTCAATCACCAATAGCGATTGCTCCGTTTGCAGCAGATAATCCAATGAGCCCTTGAGCTGGTGGTTCACGGCGATCGGATATTCCACATTCAACCTTGAGTCCGTGTAATGGAGCAAGTCCATCAATACGGGTGCAATGAGAAATTCGCGGCGGGCCATTTCGCTCGTCAAGCTCAGGCGCGGTAGGCTCTCGTTTAGACGTTGCTCCAGATCGGGGAGGCGATCGAGTTCTCCGTTGTATTGGGGCAACTGCACCAACTGGCGCTCAATCGTGACCCCAAAATAAGCCAAGATATCCTGCGGCACGGCATTGAGCCGAAAATAGTCCGTAAACGTGTAAGCCTGATCGGGCTGAATAATCGGCAGCTTGGGCATGGTGCAATGGAGTTATCTGTGCGATTCAAGTCCCCTGAAACAAATTCAAAATAGTCTGGGGCAAATTGCTGATCTGCTCCCACAATTGCCTTGGTCCAATGCCAAAACCCACCTGAATCACAACCAAGACAAAGGCGATTATCAAGGCCGTTTGCACACTGGCTTTCACCACCTTGACTAGCCAAGTAAAGACGCCCCAAGCAATCAGGCAAGCGGCAATGAGCAGAATGATTTCCATACTCGTTCGTGAATCAGTTTAATCTGTCGGCCGTCCAGATCCTGCACATCATATCCAGACTGTTAATCCCCCCTTCCCCCCTTGGTAAGGGGGGTGACGCCGCAAGCGGCTGGGATATAAAGTGAATTAAGGATTTAGTATTTTTTGAGGGATCTCCACCCCCTTACCAAAGGGGGTCGGCGTAGCCGGGGGGATCTCGCCAGCCCTCCTTGACTCCAATGTAAACGGTTACTTTAAACCGCCACCGTCGTCTTATTCAAACTTCTCATCGCCTCTAAAGCTGCCTCACGCGCCCAGGCATCCGCCGCCAAAATATCATCTAAAGTCGGATTAGCATTGTTTTGGGGGGTGAAGCGATCGCACACTTGCTCAATCAACTGGGGAATCTCCAAAAAGCCAATTTTCTCCTCAATAAACAGCGCCACCACCTGTTCATTCGCCGCATTGAGCACCGCTGGCATCGCCCCGGCGGCTCGCCCGGCGGCATAGGCCAAGTTCATGCAGGGATATTTCTGGTGATCCGGCTCTCGGAAGGTCAGGCTGGCAATTTCAACTAAATCCAGACGCGGCCAGTCCGTGGGCAGGCGCTCGGGATAGGAGAGGGCATAGAGCAGGGGCAGGCGCATATCCGCCCAACCCAGTTGAGCCAGCACCGAGGTATCGCTGAGTTCAATCAGGGAGTGAATAATGCTCTGGGGATGAATGACAATCTCGATGTCGTCGTAGTCCTTGCCAAAGAGGTAATGGGCTTCGATCACCTCCAGTCCCTTGTTCATTAGGGTGGCGGAGTCGATGGTGATCTTTTTGCCCATCGACCAGTTGGGATGCTTGAGGGCGTCAGCGACGGTGACTTCGGGCAACTTTTCCACGGGGAGATCCCGGAATGCACCCCCGGAAGCGGTGAGAATCACCTTGTTTAAACCCTTGTCCGGCACACCCTGGAGACATTGGAAAATGGCGGAATGCTCGGAGTCGGCGGGTAGGAGCGCAACGTTGTGTTTTTCGATCAGGGGCAGAACGACCGGGCCCCCGGCGATCAGGGTTTCTTTATTAGCCAGAGCAATGTCTTTACCCGCTTCAATGGCGGCGATCGTCGGTAACAGACCCGCACAACCGACAATTCCCGTGACAACACTCTCTGAATCGCCATAGCGAGCGACTTCGACAACGCCTTCTTGACCACTTAAGATCTCAGGTGGGTTTTCTAGGTCGGCGATCGCCGCCTTCAACTCCGGCAACCGAGTATTGTCCTGAATCGCCACAATCTGGGGCTTAAACTGCCGCACTTGAGCCGCGAGCAGTTCTACATTGCGCCCAGCGGCCAGGCCTACCACCCGAAAGCGATCGGGGTACTGTTCTACAATGTCCAGGGTCTGGGTGCCGATGGAGCCAGTCGAGCCGAGCAAGGTAATTGCTTTCACGGGTATCATCACCGAATTTTAGAATTGCTTAAACTTTAGCTATAAATCGTTGTTTTCTCAAGAACACCGCCTCTTCACGCCCGCCCCACCGCAACCGGACGCCATCCCGGTCATCTTTGCCTTTCCCAATACCTATACTGTCGGTATCACAAGCTTGGGGTATCAGGTGATTTGGGCGATGCTGGTCCAACGCCGGGATCTTCAAGTGAGTCGGCTATTTACCGATGCTCAGGAGCCCCTACCCCGTCATCCGGAACTACTCGGTTTCTCCTTTAGTTGGGAGTTGGACTATGGGCATATTTTGGATCTTTTAGAGCAGTTGCAGATTCCCCTGCATGGGTCGGAACGGGATGATAACGATCCCTTGGTTTTTGGCGGTGGTCCAGTGCTGACCGCTAACCCGGAACCCTTTGCGGCCTGGTTTGATCTGGTGTTGCTGGGAGATGGGGAGGCGGTGCTGGAGCCGCTTTTCGATGCCTACCAAGCCGTCCGGGAGGGCTCGCGTGCCGAAAAACTCCTGCATCTCTCTCAAATCCCCGGCATCTATGTGCCCAGCCTGTATCAGGTGGACAACACCGAGCCGACAGGGACGATTGCAACGATCCAGCCCCAAACCGAGGGCGTCCCCCCGGTTGTGCAAAAGCAAACCCATCGCAGCAATACGCTTTTGGCCTCGACGGTTGTCACCCCTGAAGCCGCTTGGGAAAATATTTATATGGTGGAGGTGGTGCGCAGTTGCCCGGAGATGTGTCGCTTTTGTTTGGCGAGTTATCTGACCCTGCCCTTTCGTGTGGCAGATTTAGAAAAATCTTTGTTGCCGGCGATCGAGCGCGGTCTCAAGGTTACCAATCGCCTCGGCCTGCTGGGGGCATCGGTAACGCAGCATCCTGAATTTAGCGACCTCCTCACGCATCTAGGGCAACCCCAATACGCAGATGTGCGCTTGAGCATTGCCTCGGTGCGCACCAACACGGTGACGGAGCAATTGGCCCAAACCCTAGCAAACCGGGGGACGCGATCGCTCACGATTGCAGTCGAAAGTGGCTCAGAACGGCTGCGGGCGATCGTCAATAAAAAGCTGCACAACGCAGAAATCATCCAAGCGGCGGTGAATGCCCAGGCAGGGGGACTCAAGGGGCTCAAGCTCTACGGTATGGTGGGGATTCCGGGGGAGACGCCTGAGGATTTAGACGCAACGATCGCGATGTTTGCCCTGCTCAAAAAGGCCGCACCCCGACTCAAGTTCACCTTTGGTTGCAGCACCTTTGTACCCAAGTCCCATACGCCGTTCCAATGGTATGGGGTGGATACAGCGGCCAAGAAACGGCTGAAGCTGCTGCAGAAGCGGCTCCATGCCTTGGGAGTAGAATTTAGACCCGAGAGTTATAACTGGTCAGTGATTCAGGCGTTGATTTCGCGGGGCGATCGCCGTCTGACACCCTTACTAGAGCTGACGCGGCATTACGGCGATACCTTGGGCAGCTATAAGCGCGCCTTCAAGGAACTCCGGGGTCAGTTGCCACCCCTCGATTTTTATGTGCATAAAACGTGGTCAGACTCACAGGTGTTACCCTGGTCACATCTGGCGGGGCCGTTGCCTGTGGAAATGCTGCAGAAGCATTTAGCGGTGGCGCAGACCTTGATGTAAACCGGCAGTGTACAATAAAAATAAAGGTCAAGCAATTCTAGAGGACGCCCCATGGTTGCAACCGTCGGAAAGCCCAAAATGCTCACCCTTGCAGAATTCCTTGAGCTACCGGAAACCAAACCGGCCAGCGAATATAGCGAGGGTCAAGTTGCTCAAAAACCGATGCCCCAAGGAAAACACAGCACGATTCAGGGTGAATGGGTCACGGCGATTAATCAGGTTGTAAAAAAACAGAAAATAGCTAGAGCGTTTCCTGAATTGCGTTGTACCTTCAGCGGACGCTCGATTGTGCCCAATGTTGCGGTGATGCAATGGGCAAATATTCCGAGGGATACCAATGGTGAAATTGCCAATCAATTTTTGGCTGCGCCGGACTGGACAATTGAGATCCTCTCGCCGGGGCAAAGCCATACCAAAGTGGTCAAGAAAATCCTGGTTTGTCTCAAGCAGGGTTGCCAAATGGGGTGGTTAATTGATCCCACTGAGCGAACGGTGTTTGTGTACCACCCCAAACAGGAAACAGATATTTTTGAGTTATCCGATACGGTATTGCTGCCCGCTCCTGAGTTTGCCAATGAATTCAAGTTAACGATTCAAGTTCTATTTGAATGGCTGATGTGATTTAACGATGACCTACGGCCCCTCCCCCACCACTCGGCATCCCATCACCGGTCAAACCCGTCTGGTTTACCTCAAAACAATTATCACCAATCCCAACATTATTGTCGGGGACTATACCTATTACGATGACTTTGAAAATCCGGAAAACTTTGAGCGCAATGTGCTCTATCACTTTGACTTTATTGGCGATAAGTTGATTATTGGCAAATTTTGCGCGATCGCCTCCGATGTCAAATTTATTATGAACGGCGGCAACCATAGTACAGAGGGGTTTAGCACCTATCCTTTTGGGGTTTTTGGTCACGGTTGGGAGTCCGCCCTGCCCGAAACTTGGCCCTACAAAGGCGGTACCCTGATTGGCAATGATGTGTGGCTGGGCTACAACGCCACCCTGATGCCGGGTGTACAGATTGGCGATGGGGCGATCGTGGCGGCCCAATCTGTGGTTACAAAGTCTGTCAAGCCCTACACAATTGTCGGCGGCAACCCAGCCCGTGAAATCCGTAAGCGTTTTGACCCGGATACGATTCAAACGCTGCTAGAGCTGCAATGGTGGCATTGGGATGTTGAAAAAATTACCCGCAATCTTAAGGCGATCTGTGGTGCTGATTTGGATGCGCTACGTAAGGCCATTTGAGGTCTATTTAGACTGTGGTAGGCGAGACGCAGATTATCCCTCCGGGAGACTACGCCAACGACAAGCTCACTGACCGCATGCGCTACGGATATTTTTGTTTTTTCTAGACGTTCTATTTCTAACGTGAGTTTCGGTTAAGCGAAGCTATCGCATTCCTCAAAACACTGAAATCTCGATTTCAAGCCCGGTTGTCAGGGGTCCAGCCCCCCGACACCTCCCGCTGAGGGGGAGATTGCCCCCTCAGACTCCGGCAATACCGGAGCCAGTATTTTTGATCCCGCTAAATTTTAGAGTCTTGTGCAATGTCTGCTGATCCAGAACTCAGATTATTTTACCGAATCGAACGTTACCGCTGTGGTTTGAATTTCCGCAATCGCAGCGCATTCGTCACCACACAAATGGAACTGAGCGCCATCGCTGCTCCAGCAAGAATCGGATTCAGCAGAATGCCGAAAAACGGGTACAAAATTCCTGCCGCGATCGGCATGCCGAGCCCATTATAAATAAAAGCAAAAAAGAGATTTTGGCGAATATTATATAGTGTCGCTCGGGAGAGCTGAATCGCCGTGACAATGCCCTGCAAGTCACCAGAAATAAGCGTAATATCACTGGCGGCGATCGCCACATCCGTCCCTGTGCCAATGGCCATGCCCACATCAGCCTGAGCGAGGGCGGGGGCATCATTGATGCCATCGCCGACCATGGCCACGACTTTGCCTTCCCGTTGCAGCGCCGCAATCTGAGCGGCCTTTTGGTCGGGTCGCACCTCGGCAACCACGCGACTAATGCGAGCCTGGGCGGCGATCGCCGCCGCCGTGGCAGGGTTGTCGCCAGTGAGCATTACCACCTCCAGCCCCATGTGCTTGAGTTGTTGCACTGCAACCCTTGAGGTGGGCTTGAGGGCATCGGCGATCGCCATCACCCCTTCTAGGCAGCCGTTAACTGCCAGCCAAACCACCGTTTTGCCCTGCTTAGCCAATTGTGCCGCATCGCTTTGCAGGGGGGCGGTTTCAATGCCCAGCTCCTGGAGCCAGCGAGCCGTGCCGATTTGCACAAGCTGACCATTGACGCGGGCCTGAACCCCACTGCCAGCGATCGCCCCGAAATCCTGTGCTCTTAGTAAGTCTACCTGTTGCGATTGAGCAAACTTAACTACCGCCTCAGCCAAGGGGTGCTCCGACTGCTGCTCCACCGTGGCGACCCATTGCAGCAATGCCAGCTCATCCATTCCCCGGACGGTGATGAAATCCGTCACAGTGGGTCTGCCCTGGGTCAATGTCCCAGTTTTATCCAGGACTATCGTTTGAATCCGCTGCGCTTGTTCTAGGCTGGCGGCATCTTTGATCAAGATGCCCTGCTGCGCTCCCACCCCTGTGCCCACCATCACTGAGGTCGGTGTGGCGAGACCTAGGGCACAGGGGCAGGCAATAATTAAGACCCCGACGGTGGTGATCATCGCCAGGGTGAGGTTTCCGGTTGTGCCCAGCCAAATGCCAAAGGTGGCGATCGCCACCACCAACACCCCCGGCACAAACCAGCCCGTGACCCGATCGGCAAGCCGTTGAATCGGCGCTTTGGCGGCTTGGGCCTGTTGCACCAACTGGACGATTTGGGCCAGCATCGTCTCTTGGCCCACCCGTGTGGCCCGAAACTGAACGCTACCCAGTTGATTAAGCGTTGCCCCAATCACCCCATCGCCGACTTGCTTGGCCACGGGGAGGCTCTCCCCCGTCACCATCGCCTCATCAACGGTCGAGCGACCCTCAACAATCACACCATCCACCGGAATTTTTTCGCCCGGCCGTACTTGGACAATATCGCCGACTTGAACCGCTTCGATGGGCAGATCAATTACCGCACCATCACGCACAACCCGCGCAGTTTGCGCTTGCAAGCCCATCAACGCCCGAATCGCAGCCGAAGTCTGGCGCTTCGCTCGCTGCTCCAACAGCCGTCCTAGCAAAATCAGCGTGATGATCACTGCCGAGGCTTCGTAGTAAACATCAGTAGCTAACCCTTGGGTGCGAAACCAGCCAGGAAATACTGTGGGGAAGAGGGAATAGCCAAAAGCAACACTGGTGCCTAGCACCACCAGCGTATCCATCGTGGCCGAGCGGTTCTTGAGGGCTCGCCAAGCACTGGCATAGAACGATCGCCCGCCCCAGAACTGAATCGGCGTAGCTGCCACCAGTTGCACCCAGGGATGATGCAACCATAGGGGAATCCCAGGCAGATGCACCCCCAGCATGGCCGGGAGGGAGCCAATGACGAGTAGGCTACTGAGGAACCCCGCCACGATGACTTTCCGCTTGAGCGTCTGCTGGATCTGTCGCTGTTGCCGGTCTGCTGTGTCTGCTGCCCCCAACGCTGGCGCATCCAGCGGCATTGCGCTGTAGCCCCTCTGGGTAATTGCTGCCTGGAGCTGGTCGGGTGTGACCTGCTGGGTTTGATAGTGAATCGTGGCTTGCTCCATGCCAAAATTGACGGTGCAGTGGGTTACGCCGGATGTGGCCTGGAGGACGCGCTCAATAGATTTAGCGCAGGCGGCGCAACTCATGCCGCCGAGTTTGAGTTGGAGGGTTTGGGATGTTTGATCAGATGGGGGAGATGGGGGGGCGATCGCAACCATAACTAGCTTGGGCTCTACCAGTTTCAACCTACTCAAGCTAAAGCCTATAGTTAGCTGTAGAGTCAAGTACTAGTCTTGCATCAGTTGTTTTTGTGAGATCACAAGAGGAGTATGCCACTGTACTATCGTGGGATAGTCAAAAAAGTCTATTGATGTAGGTTGGGTTGAGCCCAGCGAAACCCAACACAGCCAATGTTATTGAGATTTTACCCCTTAGTTTTCTACTGCATTACTGAGAGTATGTCACGACTGAATAGCCGAGAACAACGCAAGTTAGCATTTCAGCTTTTAATGCATTTGAAGCTGTCCTCACTTTAAATCACAATCCTGATTGTTAATACTTCCATCTGGCATTGTAGTTTCGCAATATATAGATCCTTGAAGATTAGCCCCCTCAAGGTTGGCTCCAAGTAAGTTAGCTCCTCTAAGATCAGCTTTAGATAAATTAGCCTCTTGGAGGTTAGCCCCAGACAAATTAGCCCATTGGAGATTAGCCGAAGATAAATTGGCTTTTTGAAGATTGGCTTCAACCAAATCCGCTCTCGTGAGATCGGTGTAGCCACGATCCAAAGAGAAGAGTGAAGACAAGCTTACAGATAGCTTAGCCCCCTCAAGGTTAGCGTTGCGCAACTTAGCCTCTCGAAGGTCAGCTCCAGACAAATTAGCTCCTTTAAGGTTGGGTTCATCAAAACTAGCGCCCTGAAAGTTGGCTTTAGACAAATTAGCCTCTTGAAAGTTAACTAATGTCAAACTAGCCCCTTCAAAATCAGCCTTGTATAAATCAGCTCCTTGGAGGTTGGTTTCAAACCAGAAAGCCTCATAAAGTTTGGTCTCGGACAAATCAACCCTTTGAAGGTTAGCCTCAAAAAAATTAGTTTCTTTAAGGTTGGCATTGGATAAATTGGCTTTGCGAAAGTTGGCATAGGATAAATCAGTTTTCTCAAGGTTGGCTCCAGACAAGTCAGCAGCATCAGCATCAATGCCAATAGCATAGATATTTCTCAAGTCAGCATTGATTAGCCTTATTCCTCGAAACAGCGAAATAAGGTGGTTATTTGATGGTAAATCAGAATCATTTACCTGACTCTTCTGCTCATTCTTCTTAACCAATTTGAGTGAATCCAGAAAGAACATGACCTGATTTTGTCTCTCCTCAGTCAGTTCCCGTAAAACATTTGCAGTTAAAGCCTGAGCTATTTTAAAAGTATCATCCTCTTCACTCTCAATCCCATCCTTAATAAGCTGTTCCATTTTTTCAAGATAGGTCTTGAATTCTTCCTGCTCACGTTGTTCCTTGCGATCAAGCTCGGCACGACGGTCTTGAGCCTTTTGGAATTCTCGATTGAGCCAAACACCACCAACACCCAAAAGAATGGGATAGACCACACTCCGAGCTTCTTCTCGCTTTTCTGGACTATCCAGTTTGAAGTAACCCCATACAACAAGTCCAATACAGACCACCCCACTACTCCAGAGAATAGTTTTGCGAGACTTATCCCAAGCGTGTTTGATTATTTTAGCAATAGATGGTATTTTGAGGCGTTTGAGATACTTCATCAGGCAAGCTTCTGAACAATTTCGATTTTTGCATCATTTTAAGGCATACTATAGCGCTACACGCTCTAGACAATCTGAGCTTAATCTTGAGAATTTCCGCCTCCTACAATGTTCTAAATAACCACAGATATTGTTATTAAATAACCCCAAGCTAAAGCCTCTAGTGCTGTGACACACCTTAATTGATGGGTTAGAGCATAAGGGGGTAGATCCTTCACAACATTGGCGGTGTTGGGTTTTGCTCCGCTCAACCCAACCTACACCCAGCACATCTTTATTACTGTAGAGTCAAGCCCCTTTCTCTTCCATCTGTGCCAACACCCCGATCACCTCATCACACCAACTAATCCAACTCTCCTCATAGCGAATGCCCCGCCGCAGGGTCAAGTAACGAAACTGCTCAGCGGTTGTGGGTTGGGGGGCCGTGAGAAAACATTGCTCCATCTCTCGATAATCTGCCAACTGACGTGCATGGAGTTGGCGACGGTGCTGGAGTTCTTGATACAAGAGTTTCCGTGAGATGTAAGGCCCTGCCAACACCTTGACAAGTAGATCCTCTCGAATCGGTGTCGGTTCACTTGGCTGGGCAAACCACCGCAGGAGTTCTGCCTCACCCGCTGGGGTGAGTTCATAGATTTTTTTATCCGGTTTGCCCGCCTGGGGAACGCTCTGATGGGTTACCCAGCCCTGCTTAGCCATCTTGCCCAGCTCTCGGTAAATCTGCTGCTGGCTCGCCTTCCAATAGCAACTGATGTCCGCCTCAAAGCGTTTGCTGATGTCATAGCCGCTGGCAGGAGCATCGGTCAGGAGGGTCAGGATCGTGTGCGCAAGTGCCATTAAAACATCATTGACATATCCAACAAGTTGAGTATAGACTACAAAGCTATAGACAACAAGTTGAATATAAACAAGTTGTTAACGATTTGTTGGTTACTGTTCTTGGAAGATTCTTGCCAAGGGCGGGCAAGACGCCCACGCTACGGAATCGGAAAGCCTGAAAATCGTAGCGCAGGGGGTCAGTGAGCGGAGTTGAATCTGCATCCTGCCTGCCACCCATTCACCTTTGAAGATGAGTTCAGCATTACTCCCATGACTTCAACTTCAGACCTCACCCCACCGGATTGCACCGATCAAGGCCGTAGCGTAGATCCCAGTCATTGCGGAGCAAGGAAGGGTTTCAAACCCTCCCCTACAGCAGGTTTAGGCTCAGACCTCACGGTTGTGTCTCCGCTTGGGGTTGATCCCCAGCCGCCTTCTGGCCGACGTTGGGCGCTTTGGCTGATGCCCTTGCTGCTCTTGCCCACGGGCGTTCTCACCGCTCGACATTTCTTTATTGCCAATGCCGAATCTGCACCCTTAGCAACAACACTCTCTGTTACTGCAACACCGGCCCAGGCGATCAGCACTTACACCGTTCAACGCACCTATACGGGTGAGATCACAGCCCAGCGCACCAGTGACTTGGGGTTTGAACGCTCAGGGATGGTGGTAACGCTCCTGGCCGATGAGGGCGATCGCGTCGCCCCCGGCCAGCCTCTGGCTCGTCTGGATACCCGCAACCTAAGCGCCCAGCGCCAGGAACTGATCGCCCAACGGACGGGGGCCCAAGCCCAATTGCAGGAGCTGCAAAATGGCCCCCGCGCAGAAGATATCAACGCTGCGCGGGCGGCGGTGCTCGAACTAGAGCAAGAAATTGAACGGGCCGAGCGTCAGCGCGATCGCCGCGAATTCCTCTACGAAGAAGGGGCGATCGCCTACGAAGACTTTGATGATGCCGCCTATAACACCATGATCCTGGAGCAGCGCCTGGCCCAAGCCCGGAGTACCTTGCAAGAATTGGAGAATGGCACCCGTACCGAGCAAATCACGGCCCAACGGGCTCGGGTACAGCAACTTGATGCCCAAATACAAAACATCGATGTGGACATTGCCAAAAGTGTAATTTATGCACCTTTTGCGGGCAAAGTGAGCGATCGCCCCATTGATGAAGGCGTAGTCGTCAACAGTGGTACAAGTGTATTGAAGTTGATAGAGCAGGGCAATCTTGAAGCCCGAATTGGCGTTCCCGAAGACCGTGCTGGCCAACTCAAGGTGGGCAGCTCCCAGAAAATCCAAATCGGCAATCGCACCTATCCGGCCACCGTCACCGCCCAGCTCCCAGAAGTGGAGGCAACCAGCCGCACCGTGACGGTGGTGCTGCAACTCGCCCCCGAGGTGGACGCTCAGGTGGGGCAGACCACTCGGCTGCTCTTTGCAGATATCGAGGCGACCGATGGGGTCTGGGTTCCTTCGACGGCTTTGGTGCCGGGCGATCGCGGCTTATGGTCGGTCTATGTGCTGGGGGATTCAATGAACGACTCAGGGGATCATCGCACCTATGCAGTGGCACGGCGGGACGTGGAAGTGTTGCATACGGAGGGCGATCGCACTCTCGTTCGAGGCACAATCCAGGGACAAGATCAAGTGATTACCAGTGGCACCCACCGCATTGTGACGGGGCAAACGGTTCAGGTGACGCAGAATCCCCCCTTCCCCCCTTCGTAAGGGGGGTGACGCCGCAAGCGGCTGGGATGGGATCTGGGGTCAGACAGCTCGAAACCCCCTTGCTTAGAAGCTTTGAGGCTTCTCGCAGGGTAGAGGGTCGGGGGGATTTCGCAAGCCTTGGTCATTCGCAGAAACTCATCTCATTGTGACGGGACCAACGAACAACATCATGGCGTTGTTAAGTATGGGATGAGTGATTACTCTTAAGAATTCCAAGATTCAGTTACAGCCGAGCAAGGTGGGCAAAAACCTTTGTTAACCTGTTGCTTGAACCCCTGTCACCTGTCACATGAGTCTTTCTAAATTTCGTCGCTCTGTTCCCCTCAATCTTGTTTTAGTTGTTCCCTTTCTGTTGGAGATTTTTGTTGCTGTGGGACTAACTGGATTTTTCTCACTCCGCAATGGTGAGCGGGCCGTGCAAACGCTCGCGAGCCAGGTACAAGCAGAAGTGGGCGATCGGATTGATCAACATCTCGATAGCTATTTAGAAGACGCAGTACAAGCCAACCGTATGAGCGCTGAAGCGATTCGCCTGGGGATTCTCGACCCGAATAATGCTGATGCGCTAGAGCAGCAGTTTTGGCAGCAAATCCGGGCATTTTCTACGCTGGAATACATTTACTTTGGCCATGAAGAACGGGGTGGCTATGCAGGGGTCGGGCGATCGGCCAGTGAATGGCCGGAAATTGAAGAAACCGAAAACTATGCAGCTGGGGATTTCTTGATTTACAGCACCGATAACCAGGGGAAACGGCAAACGCTCCTAAGCCGTGATCCGGACTATGATCCCCGCCGACGTGGTTGGTATCAAGACGCAGTTGCGGATGGCCAAATGGGCTGGAGTGAAATCTACAGCTTCTTCCCCCAGGAAATACCAGGAATTTCATCAACTTTGCCGATTTATGATGCAGAGGGTAAACTCCAAGGGGTGCTGGCGAGCGATCTGGTATTGGGCGGAATTCAAGACTTTTTAGTCGGTCTAAATGTCCTCGAAACGGGCCAAACATTTTTGATTGAGCGCGATGGGCGATTAATTGCCAGCTCTCATGCTGAGACGATTTTTATGCCTGCTACCCGTGAGGAGGCTGAACCTGAACGAGCCACGCTAACCCAATTGCCGGAACCCGTTTTACAGCTCGCGGGTGAAACAATCCAAGCGGAGTTTCCTCAATTGAGTGAGATTCAAGCACCGATTCAGATCTCATTTCAACATGCGGGTGAGCGGTATTTTGTACAGGTGATTCCGGTTGAAAATGCATCTGGACTCGATTGGTTGACTGGCGTAATTTTGCCGGAGTCGGCATTTATGGCGCAGATCAATGCCAACACACGCACCACCATTGGACTCTGTATTCTTGCCCTATTGGTTGCTGCCGCATTGGGTGTCATGACCTCTTACTGGATTAAGCAGCGCTTGGGTCAATTAACCCAAGCGGCGGAAGCGATGGCGCAGGGCCAATTAGAGCAGAAAATCACTCCGACCCAACTGCGTGAGTTGGATGAGCTAGGGCATTCATTCAATGGGATGGCAGAGCAGCTCAAACAGGTGATTGCTGAACTTGAAGAGAGCAATATAACGTTGGAGCAGCGTGTTAACGAGAGAACGGAAGCGCTTGCCGAGGCCCTTAAAGATTTGCAGTTTGCGCAAGCCCAACTCATCCATGATGAAAAAATGACCAGCTTGGGTCAGCTCGTGGGGGGGATTGCCCATGAAATCAATAACCCCTTGAGTTTTATTACGGTGAATGTTCAACATACAAAGAACTATGTTGAAAGTTTACTGCAAACTGTCGCGCTCTATCAGCAGGATTATCCGCAACCGAGGGCGGCGATCGCCGCCCATAATGAAGCCGTTGAGTTGGATTTTCTCGTGGATGATTTTCCGGAAGTAATCAAATCCATCGAATCGGGAACCCAAAGAATTCTCAATATTGTCTCTTCCCTCAAGACCTTTGCCCATAAAGGGGGTTCCAGTCAGAAAACCATTGATATTCATCAAGGCATTGAGAGTACCTTGGTGATCTTACAAGGCCGCTTAAAAGTTAATGATGCTGAGGATGCGATTGAAGTATTTAAGGACTATGATGACTTGCCAAACCTCAACTGTTGTCCAGAAGCTCTCAATCAGGTGTTTATGCACTTAATTGATAATGCCATTGATGCCGTACGTGAAAAAAAGAACCAAGATCCTCAACTTCACCCCAAGATTATGATCCGAACTTATATGGAAGATCAAACAACCATCGTTATCTGTATTGCTGATAATGGGATGGGGATTCCCGCCCACCTCCAACCCCGCATCTTTGATCCCTTTTTCACGACCAAGCCCATTGGCCAAGGTGCCGGGCTCGGCCTATCAACCAGTCATCAAATTATTGTTGAGCAACACAAGGGTCGATTAGTGTGCATTTCTGAGCCGGGAGAAGGGGCAGAGTTTTTAATTGCTTTACCTTGTGATCCGAGGGTTTAAAGACCTATCACTACGTTACCGCTTTTACTTTTCTGCACAAAAAAATTAAAGTCAATCTGCGATATGTTGTATCCTTTCCCTGGTATGAATCCTTATCTTGAGCAGTCCGAGCGATGGCCGACGGTTCATAATCGTTTAATTGTGGCGATCGCCGACTTCCTCACACCGTTGCTGTTGCCGAAATATCAAGTGGATATTGATAAACGGGTCTATGAAGTGACGGGTTTAAACACGCTGCTCGTGGAGCGACCGGATGTAACCGTACAGCAGTCTCGACAGTCTGTTAAAGCACCAACGAATTTGGCGACTTCCGTCGCCGTTGCACCAGCCCCCATCCAAGTCACCTTACCCACAAGTGAGGAGGTACGAGAAGCTTACTTAGAAGTAAAGGATGTGGCAACGCAGAACGTGGTAACGGCGATCGAAATTTTATCGCCAACCAATAAACGAGGCGAGGGACGACAAAAATATCTGACCAAGCGACAAAAGGTATTAAATAGTCAGACGAATTTGGTGGAGATTGACTTATTGCTGCAAGGTCAACCGATGCCTTTATTGGATCAGGGTGTTGAAAGTGATTATCGTATTTTGGTGAGTCGTGTGAGTCAACGGCCCAAAGCAGATTTGTATCCGTTTGGTTTGCGCGATCGCATCCCGGATATCTCCCTACCCTTAGCATTAGGTGATCCAGAACCTATGGTCGCTTTACAGATGTTATTAGAGGAAGTGTATGGGCGATCGGGCTATGAGCATTTTCTAGATTATCAGGAGGATTTGAATATACCCTTAAAGGATATGGATAAAGTCTGGCTAAAAAATCAGGTTGCTTCGGAAGCAACTCAAAAAACAATGGAGACTTAAAACAATGACAATTCAACTCAACTCAAAACAGGAAACTTTGGTCAATTTCCAAATCGAGCGTGGGAATTTTAAATCCTCAGATGAAGTATTGACAGTTGCTTTAAATCTACTAGAGAAGTTCCAGGATGAATATGCAGAATGGATTGAAGAAACACGTAAGAAAGTAGAATCTGCGATGACTCAGATGGAACGAGGCGAAGGTATAGACGGAGCAACCTATATCAATGAGCTATTACAACGATTCGAGAAGGCAAAAGAAGAAGCTTACTAGATTTCAAACTGTAAGTTGGGTTGAAGAAAGTTTGTCCAGAGGACAGGCTAGCGCCAACGCAAAGCGTCTCCGAAGGAGATAATCCAACACAGTCTAGGGCTGTAGGTTGGGTTGAGGCACGAAACCCAACATAGAGATCTTTAAATAGGAATTTTTTTGGCATAAACTCGACCGAAACTATCAATAAATAGGATATTTTTCATGAGCATCAAAGACTTAATTAAAGCGGAACTCGATCATCTATCTGAAGCAGATCTAGTTGAGGTTTATAAGTTACTAAAACGTCGCCATGAGAGGGATGCAGTCCCCCATGATGATCTAGGGAAACTACTTGAATTATGTCAGATGAGTACGGGGATTCCTGACCTCGCGGAACAATATTCTCATTGATGGATTGATTGAATTATCAGGAGAGTGAAACTTGATAACAGTTACTGTGTTGGGTTTCGCTCCACTCAACCCAACCTACAAGCTAAAACGTCGCCGCGAGCGGGATGCAGTCCCTCATGATGAGCTAGGGAAACTGCTTGAAGCGCATCAAGTGATTACAAGAACCTCTGACCTCGTGGAACAACATGATCATCAACAGCATTTATGCTTCAACCCAACCTATAGTAAATATCTCTACACATTATTGTCTCGATCTTGGCTTGATTCACGTTTTAAGTCTAGTTTTAATGCAACAACTGAGATGGAAATGATAAGGATAAGACCCAGTAGTAGTTTGGGCGAGCTCATGAGAGTCAGAAAAATTAGCGAGGCAAGCGGATAACCCAATGGAAGCGTCTGAATAATCCATTTTTGCTTTGAATCCAAGAAAAAAAAGACACTTGAAACCAAGAACAGTAGCACCATGGGGATAACACAAAAAATCAGAAATAAGATCGTTAACCCTCCAGCATCATCAGGACTACCTCTAGCTTGTATTTCTAGTGATGCCTGCTGAATTGTAGTAATGGTATGAATAGACCAGTAGAGTAGTAATCCTCCCAATAGCAAGTTCAACCAGCCCAAGATTACGTTGCGCTTCAATCTCATTCTGACCATTCCTCCTGAAGTTCACCGCTCATCGTAACAACACCCATGCTCTTCTATCGTAATCGCCAACTCCTAATCCTTTCCTTACTCCTGATCGTGGTTTGGGGACTCTCCTCCTTCTTTACCATCCCCCGGATGGAAGACCCCGAACTGACCCAACGCTACGGCACGATCACCACCTTTTTCCCCGGCGCAACACCCGAACGGGTCGAGAGCCTGATAACGGAAAAAATTGAGCAAGAACTCTTTGAACTCGAAGAAATCGACACGATCGAATCCACCTCTAGCACAGGTATTTCAATTATTGGTGTCGAACTCAAAGAAATTATCGACGAGGTCGATCCCGTTTGGTCAAAAGTGCGTAGCAAACTGGATGATGTCACCCCTGAACTGCCCCCCGGCGCGAGCGACCCGGAATATGAAGCAGGCGATCCGTCGGCGAGTGCCCTGATTGCCGCTCTCACCTGGGAGCTGGAGAGCCGTCCCAACAACACCATTCTGCAACGTCTGGCCGAAGGACTTGAAGACCAACTACGAGCCGTGCCCGGAACCGACAAAGTGGAGATCTTTGGTGCACCGGAAGAAGAAATTCGGGTGGAAATCAACCCCACTGATTTAGCCCGTTTGGGTCTCACCACCCAGAATCTTGCTGAGCAGATCCGCGCCAGCGATGCCAAAGTGGCGGCGGGGCAATTCCGCAGCGGTGACACCGAGCTGCTCTTGGAAGTGGATAGCGAACTGGACTCGTTGGAGCGGGTGCGGCGCATTCCCATACAACTGAGTGGTGAGGGGCAAACCACCCGTCTGGGGGAGATTGCGACGGTGAGCAAAGGTGTGGCAGACCCGGCGACGGAACTGGCGTTTGTCAATGGTCAGGCGGCGATCGCCCTTTCCGCCACCGTCGAATCGGATTATCGCGTTGACCTCTGGGCCCAGGATGCCCGCGCCACCCTGGAAACCTACCGGGCCAACCTCTCCGATGGCATTGGCCTCGTGACAATTCTCGATCAGAGCCAATATGTCAAACAGCGCCTCGATGGGGTGATCTTTAACCTGATGCTGGGGTCGGGTTTGGTCATCGTCGTGTCGCTGCTGATGCTGGGTTGGAAGTCGGCGCTAATTGTCGGCTCAGCGCTGCCCCTGGCAACGCTGATGGTCTTTGGCTGCATGAACATCCTGGGCATTCCCCTGCATCAGATGTCGGTGACGGGCATCATTATTGCCTTGGGGCTGCTCATTGATAACGCGATCGTCGTGGTGGATGAGGTGCAGATTCGCCTGCGGGATGGCCTGGCACCGGGTCAGGCGGTGGCGGCCACGGTCAAGCATCTGCTGGTGCCGTTGCTAGCTTCAACATTGACCACCGTGCTCGCGTTTATCCCGATCGCCACCTCTCCCGGCGGCACCGGAGAATTTATTGGGGCGATCGGCTCGACGGTGATCCTGGCGCTGATCAGCTCCCTGTTTTTATCCCTGACGATCATTGTCTCCTTGGTGGGACTGCTCCACCGCTGGCAACCCGTCTCGACCCAATGGCAATGGTTGCAACGCGGCTTTGGTAATGAATCGCTGGCGCAGGTCTATGCCACCACGCTCGATCGACTTTTCCGGCGTCCCTGGCTAACCATTGGTCTGGCGCTGATCATTCCCGTCTTTGGTTTTGCCCAGTTTGCCAGCTTAGAGCAGCAGTTTTTCCCACCCACCAACCGGGATCAGTTCCAAATTGAGTTTGAGTTGCCCGCCCAGACGGCGATCGCCGAGACCGAGCGCCAAATCAGCCAAGCCCGCGAGATCATTCGCAACCATCCCCAGGTCGCCGAGGTGCAATGGTTCCTGGGCAAAAGTGCGCCGGCCTTTTTCTATAACGTGGTGGCCAGCCGCGAGAATGCGCCCAACTATGCTCAGGGGATTGTGCAGTTAAGCGATACCCGTAACCTGCGGAGCACGATCCAAGCCTTACAAACGGAGTTGGATGCGGCTTTCCCCGCCGCCCAAGTTCTCGTCCGGCAGCTTGAACAAGGTCCCCCCTTTGATGCGCCGATCGAGCTCCGGCTCTATGGCTCAGATTTGCAACAGTTGCGCAGCCTGGGGAATGACCTGCGGGCGGAGTTGATCGCGTTGCCGGCGGTGATTCATACCCGTGCGGATCTGACAGAGGCGCTGCCCAAATTGGCGCTCAACGTAGACGAAGTGCAGGCGCGACGGGTGGGGTTGGATAATGCGGCGATCGCCGCTCAACTCGACAGTGCCCTAGAAGGGGCAGTGGGCGGCTCGATCCTCGAAGGCACCGAAGATATCCCCGTGCGGGTGCGGGTGGGGGCAACCACGCGGGGCACCCTCGATCGCGTCGCTTCCCTGGATTTGGTCAATCCGCAAAACGCAACCGTGCCGCTCGATGCCCTTGCCGATGTGGAATTGCTGCCCAACCTAGCGACGATCTCCCGCTACAACAGCGAGCGGATCAACACGGTGCAAGCCTTCCTCACAGCGGGGTCTTTGCCGGCAACCGTTTTAGCTGCGTTTGAGCAGCGCCTAGAGGAGCAGGGTTTCGAGCTACCGCCGGGGTATCGCCTGGAATATGGCGGTGAGGCGGATGCGCGGGGTACGGCGATCGCTAGTCTCTTTTCCACCGTGGGGGTGTTGGCGATCATTATGGCGGCGACGTTGATCCTCTCGTTTAATTCCTTTAGCTTGGCAATCGTGATTGGTTCGGTGGCGATCGCTGCTGTCGGTCTCGCCACCTTTGCCCTTTGGCTGTTTAATTCTCTCTTCGGCTTCACGGCGATCCTGGGCACGCTGGGCCTGATTGGTTTGGCGATTAATGATTCGATCGTCGTCTTGGCGGCGTTGCGGGAGCATCCCGAGGCCCGGCAGGGGGATTGGCGAGCGACGGCACAGGTGGTATTCAAGTCCACGCGCCATGTGATTGCCACAACGGTGACGACGATTACCGGGTTTATTCCCCTGCTGCTCGACCCGACGGGGTTTTGGCCACCGTTGGCGATCGCGATCGCCGGTGGTCTCGGCGGCGCAACGCTCTTGGCGCTCTACTATGTCCCGGCGGTGCATATTTTGCTCCATCGCCCTCAGCGGAAGATCGTGCAACGAGAGCGGAGTAAGTCGGTAGGATTACAGTTAGAGACGCCTGTGGGTTAGGGTTGATGATCCCCACGATCTGGAAGCTAAAAGACATCTAAAAAACATGAACACTATTGAATTGAGCTGCCAATGCGGTCAGGTTCAAGGCATTGCCAAAAACATTGATCCCAAAGCCGGAACGCGACTGGTTTGCTATTGCGATGACTGTCAAGCTTTTGCTGAACATTTAGACCAAGGCAAAGACGTTTTAGACCCATACGGTGGCACAGAAATTTATCAACTGGCACCCGCCCAGATTGAAATCACCCAAGGTTCAGAACAGCTTCGGAGCCTTCGCCTGACGGAGAAGGGGCTTGTTCGTTGGTATGCTGCCTGCTGTGATATGCCGATCGCCAATACCATCTCTGCCGCCGTACCCTTTGTGGGACTGGTTCACAGCTTCAGAGTGGATTCGCCAACCACCGAGGAAATACTTGGCCCGATTAAAGCGCATGTCTATGGCCAATACGCCAAGAAACCCTTACCCGAAGACCGCAAAAAACAATCTTCTGCACTCAAGTATATGTTTAAAATTATTCCCAAACTGTTGCTCTGGAAACTCAAGGGGTTGGGCCAGCCCTCGCCATTTTTTGGCCGTGAGGGTGAACCAATGAGCGAGCCGACCGTTGTTAATTCGCAATGAGGATGCATCCCAGTTTGGCAGCCTTCACCCTAAATCCCTCTCCCAAGCTTGGGAGAGGGACTTTGAATCTAGCTCCCCTTCTCCCAATATTTGGGAGAAGGGGTTGGGGAATGAGGGCAATATTGGCAAAAGTGGGATGCTTTCCACAATGACACGTTTTAGAAAAAACCTCATATCATCCCCAACAATAAAAAATCTATCCATCTAGACCCGAACTCCCCCCTTCCCCCTTAGAAAAGGGGGGTGACGCCGCAAGCGGCTGGGATAGTTAGTTTGAGCAAGGTTGAATCGTAGAACCCCCTTATCAAGGGGGTCGGCGCAGCCGGGGGGATCTCGCTAGCTGTCGAAGTCTGAGCGGCCAGGCTTTGACCGGATGAACCATTATCCCTGACCCTCGTGAATTCGGGTGTAACCTGAGGAGAGTTGTCTGAGCGCATCGCGGCAATGGAGAAGTACGCCCTCGTCATCGGTATCCCCACCTACATCAGCCAATGGTTTGGTGATCTGCCCAAAACCACCCGGGAAGCAGCAGATCTGGCTGAGATTTTGCACCAGCAGGGTGAGTTTCACATCACACCCTTGCCCAGCCGGGGAGCTGCGGCAGGCTTCGAGATCAAGGCTGCTCCGGTCACAGCGGATCAGTTTTGGGATGTGTTGGAAACCTTTATTCAACGGGCTCGGGGTAAAGATGCGCTGATCTATTTCACGGGGCATGGATTTACGGTTACAGAGCGATACGGTGATCCAGAAGGCTATTTGGCAACATCCGACTGTTCAATAACGGTCAAAGATGGCAAAATCACGGAGCAAACAAAAGGAATTAAGTTAGACCAACTCCGCAAAGCGCTGTTAGGGGCGGAGTTTCAAAGTCTGGTGCTGCTGCTCGATTGTTGCCATAGCGGCACGGTGCTGGAGAATGCGACAGCGCGGCGCAGTTTCGCTGACCTAGAAAAGACCGATTATTTTGTGATGGCGGCCTGTCGGGAGTTTGAGGCGGCGCAAGCTGTGCGAAGCCAGAACTACAGTGTGTTTTCGGGGGCGGTGATTGAGGGGTTGCATGCAAGCCAAGCGGATGAAAAAGGTGAAATTACCTGTAATGACCTCTACAGCTTTATTCGACGCAAGGTGGGCGGCAAGCTGCAAGAGCCAATTTTCTTGGGCGGTGGAGGCGGCATTACCTTGGTGCGGTATCCCACCCCAGCGGATGATCGGCATCCAACCCCTACACCAGCTCAGAAGCGCAACGCCACCGAAGCAAAACTCCTCCAAGCGGTTTACCAAGAAGTGGCAGGTCGCCTCGCCCAATCGCTCCATGAACGGGTTTATTTAGATCTGGATTTAACCGAGTCACCCGAGCAGATTACGCAGCCTTGGGTGGTGGAGGTAAAAGTGGGCAATGCGCCAGGTCAGCGCTGTGAACCGGGAACGCCGTTGGTGGAGATTTATGACCGCAAGGAGATTGGCGGTCGCTTGTTAGTCTTGGGTGCGCCGGGGTCGGGGAAGACGACGATGTTGTTGCAGTTGGCGCGGGAGTTGGTAGCGCGAGCCCAGGGGGATGCGGCTGCGCCGGTGCCGGTGTTGCTCAACCTTTCGGCGTGGAAGCCGGAATTTAAGGATATTCCGAGTTGGATGGTGGCGGATCTCAAGCTCAAATATGGGGTGCGCCAGGATGTGGCAGAAAACTGGATCGCGGCGGGGCGGATTTTGCCGCTCTTGGATGGGCTGGATGAACTGATGTCGGCACGGCAGGAGACCTGTGTTGCGGCAATTAATGCCTTTTTGCCCCAATGGTCGGGTTGGCCGTTGGTGGTTTGTTCGCGGTTGGAGGAGTATGAGATTTATGAGACGAATTTGGGACTGAATGGGGCGGTGACGTTGCAGCCGTTGAGTGATGGGCCGATTGAAGCCTATTTGCAGAGTGCGAAGGTGGGTTGGCTTTGGCAGAATATTCGGAATGATGCGGATTTTATGCGCCGAAGTGACCAGTCGGATCAGTTGGGTTTGGCCCGTTCTCCGCTGTTGTTGACGATTTTGGTGCTAGCGAGTGATGCGCTACCGCCGGAGATGTGGGAGCCGGAGGTTGATCTTAAAGAACGGCGACGGATCTTGTTTGATGCCTATATTCAGCGTCGTTTAGAACGACCGTATCGAGGTGGCAAAAGCTTACCCAAGAAACGACCCTACTCGAATAATGAGCACACAAAGCAATGGCTCGGCTGGCTAGCAGCACGATTGATTGAAGAAGACCAAACGGAGCTTTTTATCGAGAAGTTACAGCCAAGATTTTTAGCGAATCGTTGGCAAATATTTGTTTTCGGGCTAGTTTTCGGGCTAGTTGGAGGGCTAGTTTTCGGGCTAGTTGGAGGGCTAGTTTTCGGGCTAGTGGGAGGGCTAGTTGGAGGGCTAGTTGGAGGGCTAGTTTTCCAACTAGCCCTCCAACTAGCCCGAAA
>JBCDEB010000101.1:0-27125 GCA_039180005.1 Cyanobacteria bacterium P01_G01_bin.54
AACGAGTCATGACGGGTTATCACCCCCAACGATGAAAACCCCCTTACCAAGGGGGTCGGCGTAGCCGGGGGGATCTCGCTAGCTTCATTGACTTGGTGCAAGAGTATTAACATTGTCTATTGTCAAAGTAAATCCTGAGTGTATAGAGCCAGAAAGAAAGTGAAGACTGAGCTTGCGGTGCGGTGAGCTTGCCGAACTGTCGAACGTCTGAGCGACCGGACTCTCCCCTCTGGGGACGCTACGCGAACGACAAGCTCAGCCCTCATCCTTGCTTATTTTATCTTTACTTTCCGGATTGGGTATCAGCCCCAGAATCCGCCATGCGACCACCGAGTAGAAGGATGAGAGCAAGTCATTCCTTAAATTGCAGACAGCAGACAGAACCCGTGATAACAGGCTCAACTCCAACCCGACTCGCGAGGGGCTATCATCCGTTAGAGGCTTCAGTCCTGTTGGCCAAAGCGGTACAGCTCCTAGCCATCCCGCACCGTGCCGTTGGGCATCGTGGTGTTGCGAAACACCGCATCAACTAAATACGTCTCATCCAGCGTTGCACCCCGGAGGTTGGCATTCTCTAAGTGGGTGTCTCTGAGGTCAGCCCCCTCTAGGTTGGCCCCCGCTAAATTTGCGCCGATCAACTTGGCAGTCCGCAAGCTAGCGTTGACTAAATTCGCGCCGACCAGGTAAGCCCCCTCCAGATAAGCCCCATTGAGATACGCACCGTAGAGATAGGCCTGTTCAAGATAGGCTCCGGTGAGAATGGTTTTTTCGAGATAGGCTCCGTTGAGGTTGGCTTCCTTAAAAACCGCACCGCGCAGGTCAGCCCGGATCAGGTGGGCTTGGGCGAAGTTGGCTCGCGGAGCTTGGAGGTTGCGTAGATTGGCATTGTCGAGCTGAATGCCGCTGAGGAGTGAGCTGATGCGCCTATTTTCATGGGTCTCCGTTTCGGCAAGGGTGAGGGAGCGCAACAAGAAAATGATCTGGTTCCGACGCATTTCGCCCACGCTGCGGAGGATATCAGCGGTCAGGGCTTGGGCAAACTGAAAGGTTTCGCTATTGACACTGGTGAGGGCAATTTTTTGGTCGATAAACAGCAGCGACATCTGTTTGAGGTAGGCCTGGTAGGCGGCTTGTTCACGATGCTCTTGGCGATCGCGCTCTGCTTGGCCCTGGTGCTGTTTGCGATCTGCTTCAGCGTGGAATTGGTGCTGCTGGAGGGTTTCTTCGTGGTACTGGCGCTGTTGAGCTAGGGCGGCTTGAGCTTGTTCTCGTTGTTGAGCCAGCGTCGCTTCGGCTTGGCCGCGCTGTTGGGCCAGAGCCGCTTCAGCGCGGCGATCGTGGCGTTCTTGGGCCTCACGGTGACGCTGGTTAGCTTGCCCATTGAGGTAGAAAAGACTTGCGACAAGGGTAACGAGCCCAAGCAGCGGGATGACCCAGGCACGAACCTCATTGCGGGTAAAGGGGGCTTCTAGCCCCCGCAGCCAGAGCAACAAGGGGACAAAGATAATGATTAACCCCAAGACAATACCGCCGAGTAGAAGGAGTCGGACAGTGGAGTCCTGCCAGATGTTTTTGGGCTGCATAGCAGAAGAGAATAATGCGCTGGTGATTATTCTCTACCAGAGCGCTGCTGGGAGACAAGTTGCAGGGTTCAGGGTGCACTCAATCCAGTTCCTCGTCTGCCATCTCCGGTTGAGACAACTTCAAAGGCTGGCGCGTCTTCTCTAGTTCTGGCAAGGCGACCAAACGCTCCTTGGCGGTGGGCTTCTCCTTGGGCATCAGAATGGGCAGCGGATCGGGTTTTTCGAGCCAGTAGTCGGCCACCGGTAGAGTTTGTTCGAGGTCTTCGAGGGGACGGGGAATCACCATCACGGCACTAAACTCACCGATACGCTCGGCCTCATGCATGCCCACTTCTACGGCCACCGCCACATTGGCTACCGTGCCGCGCACGAGGGCGGTGCAGAGCCCATCACCGATCGTCTCATAGCCCGCTAGGCTTACATCGGCGGCCTTGAGCATGGCGTCGGCTGCCCCCACCATCGCCGGGAAACCTCGGGTTTCGAGGAGCCCCAAGGACTGATTACTCAAGCGACTATAGCCCCGTTGTTCCTGCTGAAGTTCTTGAAACTGGGTGCCAATAGGAAAAATAACTTCTAAGTTGGGCATCGGTCGTGCTAGCACCATCTTGGAGACCAATTGGCCAAATTGCTCAGCGGTACGCGCCCCTTCTTCAACAGCCAGACGCACATCGGCGGTCTTACCCCGCACGATCGCCGTACAATACCCAGCACCAATTTTTTCGTAGCCCACCAAGGTGATGCCGGAGGACTTGAGCATCATGTCTGCGGTGCCGACGATCGCCGGAAAGCTGCGCGTCGAGACCATACCCAGAGCGCTCTCGCTGATCACCCGGCGGCGTGTTTCGGAGACGTGGGGCGATCGGGGGGTTGAGAGGAGCCGAGATTTGATTTGCAGTTGGGACATGCCACTCACCGAGTAGGGGTTGCTGGGGCGCACAGGACTTATCGCACAATATCTAGTGTATCCCGTCCCGAGCCGCTGGGGCTTTTGTTTCTGTTATTGGGGTGATTCAGAGATGTCATTGCTCTAGAGAATCGTAAACAGATTTTCTGTATCCTGTTGTTCATCTCCCACAATCCGCATATACCCCAACAACGCAGGGGGCTTAAGAATTTCGCTAGAGCCTAATCTGAGGAGCTGAATCAACCGGAGGGAGCTCTCAGCTAGGGTGAGGCGATCGTGGGTTTGGCCCGCTAACTGCTGCAGCCAAATGGCATGGGTGGTTTCAAACTCAGTCAGGGTGGGGCGATCGCACCAATGAAAATACAGCGTAATATGGGCGGGCGTTTCGGCCATAACTGTTTCGATAACCAGTTGCCGAAAGTTCGGCAACTGAAACCGCCCCGGCCAGTCGGGCAAAATTACACTCATCTGAAACGAAAATGGATCGGGGGATTGCCCCTGCCGCACCCAAGCGATTGTCTGGCTCGTTTCAGGCAAATAGGAATAGAAGATATCAAAACAGTGCTCTTGGCAAAAATCAACAGTATGAATGCCATTGTAATAGACCGAATTAAAGATTTCGATGCGATCGCCATTTTGCAAACCATGACCCTCAGAAAAACAGGTCACATAACCCGATCGCTCAGCAGCTTGCAAAGCCGTAATCCGTTTTGAAAAGGTCAAAAAGTCACGATCTTGCTCCGCCGGGGCCGCCGCAACGGAACGGGGACGCAACAACAAATGCTCCAATAAATAAAACCCTTCTGTCGTCTCAGACGACCCTAAAAATTGGCGTTGGGGCTCGATACCCAGGCGTCGGGCAATGCGGCGTTTGAGTCCTGAGATATTTTGGGACGAGATACTTTGAGCCAGTTCCAACCCCTGGGGGTTTAAAGTATAGTTAAACGCCTGACCTCGCCCAGCACTGACCCGTGGGTAATCCTGGAGAAAGTTTATTTTATGGTCAATGAATTTTTGCTGCATCATTAGCGACGACATCGCTTGACCCGGATAGAGCAACGACAGATCCGTAAAGGTTTCGCCATATTGTGCGAGGAGGTGATCGAGAAAGCGATTTTTGCGCTCTATTTCCCGTTGTGGGTCACTGAAGGTTCCCTGTAAATAATCGGCATAGGAAGATTTGAGGATTTCCTGAGCCCCCGGAAAATGAGCAATGCTCTGGGCAAAATAGGTTTGCAACTGGTGATGATTCCAGGAGAACAAATTGCGCACCTGATCCAGTTGGGCAAAATAATTAGCCAGCAGTTGATCAAAGACCAAGAGATAGGCTTGCAACTGTTTAGCTTGGGCCTGGCGCTCCGGTGTTGCCGTAGCGGGTAGGCCCACTTCGCCAATGCCGTAATTGAGGGGGAACTCGGTTTGCAGTGTGGTGTAGCTGGCCAGCTCACGGTAGTTGCCCTTGGGAAGGGGGAGATCGGGGGGAGATAAATCTGAAGGTTGGTGTGGGGGAGTTGGGGACGCGAAGGCTGCGGCTGCGATCGCGACCGGGTCAAGGACACAGGGAATTTGACCCTTGTAGAAGCGAATATCCCCTGCGGCGATCAGTCGGTCGAGGGAGATGAGTTGCGGTGTCAGTTGGGGATCGAGGTCTAAGGCCCAGGGCTGGGGGGTGGGGGTGCGATCGCTTGCCAGCATCAGACGCCGAACGATGTTGATACCGGGATGATCGAGCAGAATCTGGATTAGATCGGAGGTATAAAGCTCTGTTTGGCGCTCAAACTGCTCTAGCTCGGCATCGTCCAGAAAGCCATGGTCGAGAGCGGGGCCCACAAAAAGCGCTTCGACAGGTATGTCTTGGGCCAGTTGCTCCTGAAGACTTGAAAACTGCAAACGGGGGGCGATCGCCTGGGCCAGGGCAGTATACAGCTCGGCGATTAACCTATTGGGATTGACGCGATCGCCAATCTCAATCTCGGCTTGAATCCGAATCGCCTCGATCGGTAAGACCCGAATTTCGGCAAAGTCTTCACAGAGATTCCGCTGTTGCTGGAGTCGGGCGGTGGCGGTGGCGATCACCTCAGCATCGCTATACCCAGACGCTTTGGCCAGCAACACCCGATAGAGCCCACGTAGGTTGACCGGGTCGGCCAAGGGGTGGGGGCTCAAGGTCAAGGTGGCACGGCTGGCCAGGTAATAAAGTTCGGGCTGGGGTTGGGAAATCGGCTCCAGCCAAGCATTACGAATGCCGTCAAGATCGATCAACAGTTTGCGATAGTCGTTGATCGTCAGGGGATTCATCGTCAGCACCGTGCGGGCAGTGAGGAAGCCCTCAGGCGGGTGGGGGTCATCGGTTGGGGCGGCCAGGAGGTCTTCCATCTCAAAGGCCAGCCGATAGCTCAGGTCGGTGATCGCGTAGCAGAGGGCTTCAAGCAGGGTAATACCGGGATCAGCGGCATTGTAGTCCGTCCATTCTCGGCCCACCAGTTGGGCGATCGCCGCAATGCCCTCAGCGCGTAACCGGGCAAAGTCCATACCGGGATGGGCGGGTGGGGCAGCAGATATTGTGGGAGGTTGAGTCATGTCAATTCGCAATTCGCAGTTCGCAGTTTTCCCACTCAGAACGCTGGCATGAACGCAGTTAACAGCGGGAGATTTTGAGCTAGAAATCCCCTCTCGGGAGGAGCGGTCTCGCGTCGCGACGACCGGGGTGGGTTCGGGGTGTGGGTCACAAATGTAAGATGTGTTGCTTAACCTGAGTTTCAGTTAAGCCAAGAGCACGAAAGCTTATAAAACTCAATGGAATCAACAATACTGGCTCTGATATTGCCGAAGCCCGTCGGGGGCAATCTCCCCCTCAGCGAGAGGTGTCGGGGGGCGGGTCCCCTGACAACCGGGTTTGGCATCGAGTCTTTAGTGCGTTGAGGAATGCGATCGCTTCGCTTAACCGAAACTCACGTTGCTTAGCCGTTTGCAGTTCAGGAACCAAGGCGGGCGAGACGCCCGCGCTACGGATATGAGGCCGTGCTCATCGACTTACCCAGCGTCCGCCTATTCCTCGGACCCCTGCTCTTTCCCCAGCTCCTCTTCGAGCACCTGAATTGCCCCTTCAATCCGTAGCAAGGTGCTTTTCAGATTGATTTGCTTGGCTTCGAGTTCGGCAAGCACTTTTTCGCCCGAGGCATATTCGGCTTTGAGGTCTTGGAGGCGTTGTTCGAGTTGTTGTTTCATCGTGAATGAAGGTGAATGGATCAATCAGATTAGGGCGTATTGTCAGTTAACACCAGAAGTTTGACGCTGCACTAGTGCCGTGGCATAGCCAAAAAAGGGGATTAGGGAGTAGGTTGGGTTGAGGTTTCGGCTCCGCTCAACCCAAGACGGAGTGAAACCCAACACCACCAATGTTTTAAAGGATTTCCCCCTAGTAATCTAATGCACCAATTAAGGTATGCCATGGCACTAGGCGGGAAAAGGGAGGTCTAAATCATGGGTGCCCATTTCCCGTAAGTAGATCGGGTAACCTTGCAGGGTTATATCAATCCGAACATCAAGGTGGCGCTGAGCAGGATTGATGAGCGACGCCGGAATTCGCGCCGCAATATAGCGTTGATACGCCTTGCCGCGCCAATGACGGGCAAAGGGATTGTCGTAGCTGGCCAGGAACCGTTCGATCGCCTGACCATTGACCATAATTCCCTTGTGCATACAGCCATTCCAGGTATTGTCATGCTCAATCAAATACAACAATTTATCCCGACCCGAGGGAACGACAGGAACTTTTAACAGAGCATTGCTGTTGGCAGGAATCCGTCCGAGCACATCGGAATGCCAGGTTGTATCCGACCATTCGATGGCATCGCCCCCATTGAGCGTCCAATGGTAGCCCACCGCCGATTGGGTGGCATGGGCCCAGGGATTGGTGCTAAAGGCAACCCCCGACAACCAAAAACCACTATGGGTATGGAGCTTGGGTGTGATCGCCAGTTGGCCCGAGCGGCCGGCCGGAATGGGCAGCCATTGATGGTGAGTAATGCTATCCGAAACCCGGCCATCACTGAGGGAGCCATCCGGGCAATAACAATTGGCATATCGGTAGCCCCCTGCCCAGAGACCGAGCTTTTCTTTGGACCCATCGATAAAGTAGGCATGGGCCACGGCCCAGCGCTCGCCCAACACCCTGAGCCAAACCGTATCGTAACCTTCAGGAATATTAATCAACGCGCCATTGCCATCGGCTTCATTGTCTGCGCCATATTGCAGGATGGGTCGGCCATGCCAAGGATTTTGGCTGGTATGGCTGGTGTCGTTGTAGATGCTGGGGCTGCCATAGCGGCTAATCGCCCCGTTATCTCGGGCAGCAAAAATATCTTGGTAGACGATCGGATCACTAGGATACATGCGGTGATGCAGCGGGTTGCTAAATTGGGCATAGACCGTGCCGCCCACCTGCAGATTGCCCGCAATTTTGGTATTGCCCGTGCCCCCTTCAACCGATAGCAAGGATTTGGAGCCTGTGGACCAGAAACCAAATTCACGGCTGGCATCGAGATGAATGCCAAAGCCGGCTCGGCCAAAGGCACCTGTGCTACTTGACATTTTAATTAAGCCTTCATCCCAACCGCTCTCCCGCAGCCAAGTAACAGCGGGCCATTGGAAGGTGTCATCGGGGCTAAAATCACCGAGGGTGATGGTATTGGCACTGAGGTGGCCATTCATCCTGGCCGTTCCATCGACGGCCAGGGGGCCGGTGAGGGTGGTATTGCCGGTGACGGCAAGGGAGGCGGCGATCGCTGTTTCTCCCTGAACGGTGAGGGTGCTGCTCAGTTGCGTCGGGCCGGCGATCGCCACCGCTCCCCCAACCGTGAGCGCCTCACCCAGTTGGGTCGAGCCAGCCACTGAGAGATTACCCGCAATTTTGGTATTGCCCGTACCGCCTTCAACGGCCAGCAAGGATTTGGGCCCGGTGGACCAGAGGCCAAATTCACGGCTGGCATTCATATGAATCCCAAATCCGGCTCGGCCAAAAGCTCCGGTTTGGCTGGGTAGTTTAATCAAACCTTCATCCCAGCTACCCTCCCGGAGCCAAGCCACATGGGGCCATTCGGAGCGGTCTTCGGGGCTAAAGTTACCGAGGTAAACGGTCTTGGCCTTGAGATGACCGTTGAGGGTTGTGGTGGCGGCCACGGTCAGGGAACTGGCAACTGTCACCGCTTGAGTAACTGAGAGGGGCCCTGTGAGTGCCGTATTGCCCGCCACAGCAAGGGAACTGGTGATCGTCGCTTCGCCTTCAACGCGCAAGGGACTCTGGACATTCAACAACCCCAGCAGTCCCCAGCCCATATTGCGCCCAATCGAGAGCTGATTGGTCTCATTGCCCTCGTAATACATCAAGCTGATCACCCGCTGGGCGGAATCGTGAACGGCAATTTCAGTATTGGCTTGGGTTTCGAGCAGTAAACCGGCTGTGTTAGGGTTCCAGCCAGCCCCACCGCCATAATTGGTCTGGAGGCTGCCGAGGGTCAAGGAACCACTGGCCATATGTCCGTTGGCAATCGTGACACTCGAACCATCGCCAATGTCAACCGTTCCCAAGACCCTTAGAGAATTGGCCAGTCGGGTTTGGCCGGCGATCGCCGCATCCCCCTCAACGGTCAACTTGGCCCGGGGTTGGATTGTTCCCAGACCCAGATTGCCCGTGCTGCTCTCAATAAACAACTTACTGCTCTCTCCCACAGCTAAATTGAGTCCTGGAGCCGCCCCAGCGGGCCGTTGGCTCAAGCGCCAGGTCGGCGTTTCGCCAGTGTAAATGTCCAAGACATTTTCCGCATCGCCATAGGTCGAAATCCGCAGCGGCGTATCGGCTCCCGGTGGCTTGCTTACACGATCGTCTTGCCGATTCAAGCTGGCATCAATCAGGTCTTTAAAGTCCGCTTCAGAGGGTTGAGCTCCCGATTTAAACAGGTTGTAGAGTTGCGTTCGGGTTTTGAATTGGGTCATGGGTAAGAGGGGCTAAACCATTGCTAAATAGAAGAGACTGGGTAGCGTACAACCTGATCAGAAATTGATTGTCGATAATGGCATATCAATAGAAAATCCTGTAGGGGCAATCCCCCCGTGGTTGCCCTGGTGTGTTGAGTGACGGAGGGTTGATCGGTAAGCGGCCGAGACCGGGGTAGGCACGGGGGCACTACCCCTACAGGTGTTAATGGAAAAAATCCGTATACACCTCTTTAACTGTGCCACGACAGTAAGGTGTGTTAGCGGAACATAACGCATCAATCACAATCTTTTGAACCCTTTAAACACTTGAATTATTCGAGTCATATCACAGAACAATCGATATTTAAACCACCCGAAAATCCACCCCAACGCGCATATAATCAATCCCTTCAAAGACCGCTGCTTCATAATCGCTAGTGGTAATCGGATCGATAATATGTTCCGGGGCAGACACCAGAATGGCATCGGCTTGGCTAACCTGCGCCAGATGGGTCGGATTCACCCGATAGGTGGGCTCATGGCGAGCTCCCATCGCTGAGGCTAGCGAAACCTGTTCAATGAGTTTCAGGTTAGCAACATAGTCCACATAGGGTCGGGTTTCCAGAAAGTGGATTATGGCTGAACGATGAACCCTACTCCCAAAGGGAATATCACGATGCTCGGCGTAGGCCCACGGGGAAAGAAATTGTACCAATTCTTGGTTGAGTTGTTGCAGAAAATAGCCCTGATCGGTAACAGAATGAAAGCGTACAGCGACACGATATTTAATTTGTTCATAGCGGGGATTTTTGGCGACGATATTAACAAAAGGAGAGGTTCGGGCTTGAAGATAGGCTTCAATCTCCCGGAGCAAGGCTTGGGGGGCTTTGGGTTCTAGGGGCAGAAAGGGAACGGTATCGGCCAGATTGGGAATGACGACGAGGGTGACTTGGGCGCTATGGGGTTGATGGGGGGGGTGCTGGGTAGATTGAGCGGTAGATTGTTGGGCTTGTTCGGCTTGGGTGAGACATTTGACTTTATAGATTTGGGGAAATTTACCCAGAACAAGGTGTTCATAGTCCCAGCGGGTCAGTGCCCGCTGTTTATGGCGTAAACGCTCGCTCACTCGGGTATAAAAATGGCGATCGCGCTCCGGAGGGCGGCCACCAAAGGCGCTATAGGGCTGGGCAACCTGGGCGATCGCTGGCAGCGGTTCCACCAAAGCCTGAATGCTTGCCGCCGGGAGCGGTTGACTCGGCGGGGGGGCGTTCTGGTCTGAATCAAGCAAGGTCGCTGTGACTGCTTGGGAATGAATCGCTAGAATCTCCGGCAGCGCTGCGGCCGCCTCGGCAACCGTGGCCCGCAACCAATGCAGTCCTTGGGGTCGGCGTTGGTGATGCACCGTGGCGGCGGCGGGAATCGCCAGGTGGAGGATGCCGGAATCGAGCAGGCTCTGGGTGCTGTCGGCGAGAATCTCCCGGGGGCCGAAGGGATGCCAGCGATCGCCCGCCCAATAACTCCAGGTCACCATCGGCGGCGTCACATCCGTATTACCGCTGCCGGCCACCACCTGAAATAGCAGCGTCAGGGATTGGGGCGGCTTGACGCCGCGCAGGCCAATAAACAAGGTTCCGGCTGCTTCGTATTGGGGCAGCAGCGTATCGCCCTGCCCCGTTTTGAGGAGTGATGGGGCGGTTGCTGGGGTTGTTGCTGGGGCGGAGGCTGGCCAAGCCCTAAACCCGAAGGGCTCCAGTTGAAAGACCTGGCCAGTGGTGGGAGATTGCGCCGCATGGGGCCGCTCGAGATCCAGTAAATCAATTTCCACCGTGGCCTGATAGTCCACCGTGATGCCTTGCAGCTTGGGAGTATAGGGCGGCTCAACGCTCAGGGTTTGCAGTTCGGGGTTCGAGACCTGGGCCAGTTGATTGAACGCTAGTTGATTAAGCACTAGGGGGTAGCGGGCATGTTGAAAATCCGGCTGACTCAGTTCGAGGCGAAAATAACCGGCTTGGCTGAAGAGATCCCGCCCGGTGGGGGGCGCAAATTGACCGGTGTAGCGCTCTGGGTCAATGAGGTCAAAGGCGGTGCGATCGGTATGGAGTTGCGCGGTTGCCAGGAGTTGACCCCCATCGGCATTAAAAAGAGACTGCTCGCCTAGATCGTACCCCTGTCGCTGCAACACCAGGGACAGCTTCGCCCTAAAGCTCTGGTTATCCAAGCCCGGCGTAGACCCCAAACGGTCATAGGCGGCGTAATGGCGTGCAAAGTCGTGGGGCAGACCCAGCCAAGTCAGGTTGACGGACAAGCGATCGAGGGGCAGACCCACCAGTTCCGGATGGGCAAAATAAAAGCCTTGGCCAGGGCTCGGCTGGAGTCCGAAGGGGGTAAAGGGGCTTTGGGGGTTGAGCACCGTGCGCTCATCGCGCAGTTGCAGGGTGTTGAGACCCTGCACGGCGACCTGGAGTTTGATTTTGGTCAGGCTCAGGGTTTGCAAGACTTTATAGGCTTGGGCATTATTGTCCGGGTCAGCCAAGGTGAGTTTGAGGAGTGGTGCGTGGGTGGGGAAGGTCTCGGCCGCTGGGGTGGTGGCGGGCAAGGGTGCAATGGCGGGGTGGCGATCGCCCAGCCGAATCACCACCTGCAAACTCTGGAGCGAGACATGATTGGCGGCATATTGTCGCACGGGCTCCGGGTTCGCCCTGCCAGAGCTGGGCGCTTGTTGCAGATGGCCGATGGGCTGAACAAAGACCGCCTGGGGATTAAGTAAACTGACAATTTCATAGAGCGTGCCATTGCTCCAGGCGATCACCGTGCCGCGATCGGCGGGCGTGAAGCTGCCCTGATCCGGGCTCAAGCGCACCTGGCTGGGCTCAATAAAGTCAGCGGTGTCATCGACGGGGGGGTGCTCGTAGATCAGGGTTTCCGCCCCATAGGTCTTGATTGCAGGCTCCAGGCAAAAGTCGCCGATCGCCACCTCACAATCGTCAGGCTCCAGCGACAACCAACCCGAGGCACTGCTGAGGGCAAGCTGAAAGGGATGGAGCTGTTGGTCGAGCCAGTCCGTTAATTCAGTCCAGGGAAAGGGACTCGCTTGGCAGGCCAGGGTGAGAGTGATCTGCCGCTGGCCCGCCTCCAGGTGTAAGCGGGGGGAGGCGATCGCCAGCCCCAACTGGGTGAGAGCATTATGGGTCTGAGCAATTTGGACATTGGGCAAAAAGGGATGAAACCGTGGAATCGCTAGGGTTACGGGTGGGCTGCCTGTCTCAAGATCCATCTGGGCAATCGTCTGAGCCTGAATCGCCTGGAGTTCCGTCCGCTCCAGGGGCGGATAACGCCAGCCCCGTTTTTGGCGTTGGGCCTGGTCTAAGCGGCGATAGACGCCCGCCCATTCCGGGGCTGTCAGATCGCTGGCAAATTGTGCCTGGATGGCCATAATTTGGATAAAGTCCGCCACACCCAGCCACAGCTCCGTTTGAATAAACCGTTCGGCTGCTTCGGGCGTCGGTCCCTGCACCGCCTGAAGAAGGGCGTTTAAATCCACCTCCGGTGGCGCTTGAAACGGCGGCAGGCGATCGCCTACGGTAGGTTCACCCAGAGCCAAACGCCAAAGCTGCAAAAAAGCATGATCCGGGCTAAGCAGGGGATGCGCTTGCGCTGCCTCAGCGACATACTGCTGGTGGGCTTGTTGCAAGCGATCGCGGTGCGCCATCGTCAGCTTTTTGCGGTTCGCCTTGGTCAACAGACGGTAGACTTGCTGCCATTCACTCTCATGGGGTGGTGGCACCTGGGCATCGACCACCGCTTGCTGCGCCTGCTGATGGGTGGCCAGGCAAACGTTAAATTCTGCCAATGTCGTAAAACACAAGCCCTTGAGCACGTAATCCTGGATATCTTGGGAGACTTGATCCGGACGTAACTCGCGAATCTCGTCATGGAGCGCCAGGAGGGCCGTCAAGGTGTCCCCTGCGGCCATTTCCCCTGGCGGCAGAGGCAGTGGATCGCCCCGGTTGGGCCGACCCAGCGCCCAACGCAGCATCTGGGCAAAGCCAGCCGCATCCCGCCCGGTCTGACGATGCAGGGCTTCGAGGTCAATGGTTTGAGTCTGCACCGCAAGCGATTGGAGGCTCGCCACCTGGGCGGGCGTCACCAACAGGTCAGTCTCGGTGGCATAGATCCGCTCATTGCCCTGAGCATCCTGACCCGCCGCCAGGTGGGTGCCTGCGGAGAGCAACTGGGCAGAGGCGTTGGGGTTGAGGCTGAAAATGACATGGGTGCGATCGGGCCGGGTCGGCTGCTCCAGCAGCCCCAGCACCCGACGATAATAAAAATCCAAACGGCGCTGAGTGAGAGCATGGAACTGCTGCTGGGGATATTGCAACAGCTTCAGAAAGGTCAAAAAGAGGGCGAGCTGGGGGGGCAACGCCAGATCCGCTAGAGTAGTTTCGTCTGAGGTGGCACTCCCCGAACCCGGCTCAAGCTGGGGCGCGATCGCCGCAACCGCCGCCGCCAGCACCTGGGGATCGCCCGCAAAAAAGGCCGACCAATCACCATCCGGTTGATTTTGCCCATTGAAATAGGTCAAATGCCGCCCATAAGCTTGGGCAAATTGGAGCCAGTCCGTAACGGTTTGTTCATCGACCGAAATCGAACCGGGCTCAAGCGCGGCTAAAACGCGATCGGCTTGGCTGGTTCCATCTCTGAACAGTTGTGGTTGAATGTCCATTCCGTTTTAAACGTCTTCTCGAAAGTAATAGCTTGTAGGTTGGGTTGAGCCCAACAGATGCTGTTGGCGACGTGAATATTTCGCAACAGTGGTGGCAGGCGGGACGCCTGCACTACGGTTCTTTCCTTTAAAAATCCCGTAGCGCGGGCATCTTGCCCGCCTCGGTTGACGCGACAAATCAGGGTATATTCGTGTTGCGTGCGTTAAGGCATATTTCGCCAACAGTATTTGCCTCGCGCCACTCAACCTACAGTTTCTAGACTTGATTTTTAAACCGCCGTCCATTTCGTATTAGTCGTTGTAAAACTGCCCTGACCCTGATACACCAAATTGGGATCAGGGGTTGCTGCCGGGGGCGGCTGTTGGGCGGGGGTTTGCACTTCAAACTGGGCCGTAAATTGACTGCCCTGGAGTAAGACTGCTGGCCCCAAACTGTGGGTTTTAGTGGCAATTTGATCGGCGGCGAGGGCGGCAATTTTTAAGGTGCCACTGCCCGGAACCGAATAGGCTCCTGCGGTATAGGGACATCCTGGCACGGCAACCGCCGTTTCATCCCCTTCAATACAAATAGCTTGACCCATAACCATGCCTTTTCCCGTTCCCTGCAACGTTCCCGATTGCACTTGCACCATTGCCGGACCAAAGTTCGGTAAAAAGTTGACCGTGTCGCCATCGAGTAAAATAAAGTTTGACATGAGTTTTAGTTCGCAGTTATCAGTTATCAGTTTCTCTATAAAACATCCCCGCTAAGAAGTGGAGTGGGCCGACCCATCTCCCCCCGCTGGGGACTCCTCCCAGGAGGAGATTTCCAAGCAGAACATCCCCTCTTGGGAGGGGCGGTCTCGCGTAGCGACGACCGGGGTGGGTTCGGGGTGTTGTCCCCCCTGCAATACCATCAAAAACATCATGAAAGGGCGATCGCCTCCTTGAGATAAAACGGATAAACCTGGTTAAAACGGGTATTGGTTTGACGAATGGTATAGTCAATTTCAATCAACAATAGCCCCACTTCTGTTTCATTCGCCGTAATCTCAACCCCATTCACTTGAATACGTGGTTCATGGTGGAGCAGGGCATCGGCAACCAGTCCCTGAATACTGTTCAGCACCCCTTGTTGGAGTTCTGCAAACATAAACTGACTCAGCTCACAGCCAAAGCTCGGTTGCAACAGTCGTTCTCCCGGTTGAGTGGATAAAATAATCTCAATACTCTGGGCGATCGCTGTTTCATCGGTCACCAATTCAACCCGACCGAGGGCGCGATCGAAGCGAGGCGGGAACGACCAACCGCTGCCGAGAAAAGCAGCCGTTTGCTTGGATAGCTCAGGCGTAAAACCTTCATTCAACATCGACTTGACTCCCTTGTAAGATAATCTTGCCCTGAGCGGCGATTGTAATATCTTTCTCGCTTTTTAAGGTGATGCCTTCTGCGTTCATCATGATCTGATTTTGATGTTGATCCCGCAGATAAATTTCCCCCGCCTCATCGCCTAACACCAGGCAGTTTTGCTTTGGTGTTTCTAGGGCGATCGCTTTTGTTTGATCATTAAAGGTGAGCTTGAGGTTCTCCTTAGAAAAGATGCCCCGTTCCCCATTCTCTGCCGTGGGCGACACTGGCGGTTGATGCTGAGCACTCGGCAAAGCTCCGAGAATCACTGCCTGCCGGGGGTCATCATTGAGAAACCCCAGCACCACCTCATCGCCCGGTTCAGGGCGAAAGAGGGTGCCGCGTCCCTGCTGGCCATCGGCGCTCAAACCCGCCTCTAGGGTGGCCAGCCGAGCCCATACCAAGCCATCATTTTGCGGCGAGTTGGGCGTCGGCTTGAGGCGGGGCAGTTCCACCTGAACGCGAAACATGCCGCTGGGGTCGAGGTCAGTATTGGCTACCACACCGATTTGCAGCCCCTGGAGGGCAGGAACCAGACCCGCCGCAGGTGGAGCCATCATCTCCGCCGCTGGGGCAAAACGCCGGGGCGATGCCCCAAACTGCACATCCGTTTGCCAGCCCGCTTCACTCACCTGGTGGCGCACCCCTGTCATCAGGGTTTCGCCATTGAAGTAGGTGTTGAACTTCTCCAGCTTGAGCCAAGTCCCCGGTTGCAGATCCCCCCGCCCTGGCACCTGGAGGCGGCCCCGCAGCATCGCCAGACGTTGCTTGAGCAGATGCGCCTGGGCCCAGGCTTTGGCTTCTGGGGCGGGCATAGCGGTACCCGCCAGCAGTTGGCAGGTGTCTGCACCCAGAGCAGCTCCGGTAGCCACGGGGTCGAGGGCGGTTTGCTTGAGGGTAATAGAACTGGCGGTTTGGGGGGCTCCGAGGGTTTGGTTCTGGGCATCCCAGGCGATCGCCATCACAGTCTTAAACTGCTCACGAATATCCGTCTCGGTTTCGAGATCGTAGATATCATCTAAGCCATAGACCAAGGGGATGGGTTTGCCTTTGATCGCCGTCGGTGCCAGGAGATGAATCTTGCCCTGCCCCGCCACCACCCACCAGCCATTGGCAGCGGCTCGGGAGAGCATAAAGTCCCAATCGGTGCAGTAATATTGCACCATCTCGGCATGTTTGGCCGGTTGACCCGGTGGCAGTTGGGTCACCAGTTGTAGACCCGATGGTTTGAGCAGACTGCGAATCATCGCTAGGTCATCTTGCTCATGAAAAATGGCATTCTTCCGTTGCTGGGTGAGTTGAATTGCCGCATCCTTGAGCGTGAGAGTCAAGATCGATTGGTTGGGATTAGCGCGAATCCGTTGCTTGACAATAAAACCGGCAAACACGGTTGTATCTGGCTCCCCTTCGTAGCGTAGTTTGATCGCCAATTGATTACCCGGTTTAAAAAAAGCATCATTGCTGAGCATAAACTGCTGCTGAGCTGCATCTCCATCGAGCAGGACTAACTGTGCTGTGGGGATTTTATTGATCTCCTGGATGATATCAATCGAGAGCAAATTATATTGCGGATTCATCACCGTCGATCGCGCCAGATCAACAATGGTAGCAGTGACAACACCGGGCATAGCAGACTTATTCTCCTGGAGACTGGATCGGGGGAAAATGCAAGGTTCGACCTGACTTTAATTGCCTAAAGTTATTGAGCCGATTGACTTGGGCAACTTGAAGATAATAGACCGAATCTTGATATACCCGCTGGGTCATTAGAGGGAGCGTATCTCCAGCTCGGACGGTGCGATGATGACTGAGATCGGGGGAGTTTTTTCCCTCTTTTTTAAGCCGCTCCGACGCTTCAAAATCGCCAACAAACTGCGTTTCTAGTTCGGCCCGCGTGGGCTGACCCGCGCGATTGAATAGGGTGTATTTAATCTGCACGGATTCCAAGCGGCATTTAAAGATCAGATCACCCCATTCAATTTTGAGAAACTTAGGCTCATGAATCGCCCCATCCATATGAGTCGTCAGCTCCAGGAAGCGTTTGACTCGTTTAGCCACATCATTTTTGCCCTGGAGCCGATTCATCAGCACACTCCCCGTCAGTAAGGTTCCGGTAGCCCCATTCGAGGCGATGACACCAGAATTATCCAAAATCAAGGTCAAAGACAATTCACTGGGCTTAGAGAGAGCATAGCGAGCTTCACGACCACTGGTGTTAATCCCTTGTTGCGCTTGGAACACATTACGGTATTGCAGCGAATAGGACTCTGGATTAAACATCACCTCAAAGGTATCCTCGGGCAGACCCGCGCGGAGGCGATTGCCATAGACGTTAATCTTGAGCTTTTCTAACTGGAATCTAGATAACATGATGGTGATTGGTGACGAAAATAGTCTCTAATGATTGGGCGATTACTGTAGGGGTAATCTCTCCGTGTTTGCCCCGAATCGGGTCTTATAAAAAATTCAGAATTAAAGACAAAATAAGCAGGGATGAAGGCTGAGACTTCGACTCCGCTCAGTCCAGGGCTTGTCGTTCGCGTAGCGTCCCCAGAGGGGAGAGTCCGGCCACTCTGACTTCGACACGCTCAGTCTTCGCTACTACCCTGCACTTTTATTTTGGATGATAAAATCCGGATCTGATATTAATAGAATTTCAAATCGCTATCTCTTATCGCTCCCGCTCTCGTTCTAAAATCTCCAAAACCTGGGCCACACAAGCTGCAATGAGCTGTTGCTGATTCGTCGAATCATCTGTATTTTGGCTGTTGCGGTCATTCCCCACAATCTTGGCACGTAAAATCAGTTCTCGAACTTCTAGGCTCATCGTCCTGGAATCCCCACACGTTGTAAACGGGCATATTGCAGCTCTAATGTGTCAACCATAACCCCATTCTCCCTAGCATTGAGGTCGGAAACCGACCATTTGATGGGGTAGGCATTCTCTAAGAGCCAACTTGAAATCGGTAGATCATGCTGATTGAGTAAAATAACTAACACATTACTCGAGGAGAATCGGAGAAAGCCCATTGCCTGATTAAATTCCAAATTCAAGAGTGAGGTTGAAACCATCCCCCGCTCCAGCACTAAATTATCGTAGGTGACCCGTGTTGGCAGATGGTAGCTAAAGAGATTTTCTCCACCTTCTTTGATTTCTTGTTTCTCGATCGTGGTCGTCAATCCGGATATTTTTTGAAAGCGAATATCCAATGGGTTGGGCAACAGTCCACCGAGGAGAAAGGTGGCGAGGAAGTAAAACCCGACGGGTGGTGGTTTGGCAGTGAGTAGATCAGATAGAACGGAGGACATGGGTGGTTTGAGGTGAGAGAATGGCTTTGAAAATAGAAAGTTTTTGCACTGAGTTAGCAGAGCGAACGAGATCCCCCCGGCTGCGCCGACCCCCTTGGTAAGGGGGTTGTGTTGTCAAATCCTGCTCAAGCAAACTATCCCAGCCGCCTGTGGCGTCACCCCCCTTGACTTCGGGGGCAAGGGAGGATCTCGGGTCTATATATAACGAGCGAAATCCCCCCGGTTGCGCCGACCCCCTTGGTAAGGGGGTTTTCAAACTTCAGCCCGATCTAGAAATTCATTCCAGCCGCTTGCGGCGTCACCCCCCTTACGCAGAGGGGAGGGGGGGATTCCGAGCTTAGATAGAACGATACAAATCAACCCTGATATTCAATTTTTAGATCACGGGCTAGGAGTTCCAGACTTTCGATCGCTACCTCATTACTTGTGGCATTAAACGATGGTGCTTCCAGTTTCTTGGGGAACGCATCATAGACCAGCCAAGACACCGTCGGCTCACCGCTCTCATTGAGTAAGTCAATGCGTATATCTCGTTTCTCAACGGTATTGAGATTGACCGACTGAATCCATTGCAGCAGATAATTGTCAGCCTTAACAATTCCTTTTTTAAGGGTCAAATTAACATCGGTTTGCAGACCGGGCATATAAATATTCCCTTCCTTGTAGCTCAAGCCATGCTTATAGGTAATTGTCTCATACTCTAGGGTCAGCCCTGAGGCTTCAGAAAAGGCGATCGCATCCTCATCCCCAATCGTCACTTTGTAATAGAACACTGGGAGCGGATAGTTGTTCTTGATTTCATCAATCGTGGTTGCCATGGTTGTATGTGTGAACGTTTAACTCTAAAATTTGAACTTTTAACCTTAAACTTTTAACCCTCTTAAGCTTCTTGCAACTTGTGCGAGAAACTTAAAATAATGAACTCTGCTGGCCGGACAGCTGCCAGGCCAATTTCCACCAACATACGTCCTTCTAGAATGTCTTGTTCGGTCATGGTTTGTCCCAGACCGACATTGACAAAATAGGCCTGTTCTGGGGTTGCCCCCACGATCGCCCCCTGTCGCCAGAGCCCATCGAGATAACTAGAAATAATCGTTTTCACCTTGAGCCAAGTAATCGCAGTATTAGCTTCAAACACCGCAAAACGGGTGGCTTTTTGCACCGATTCTTCTACCAGGTTAAAGAGGCGGCGCACCGGAATGTAGCGCCATTCATTATCATTACCCGCCAGGGTGCGTGCGCCCCAAACTAACGTGCCCTTACCCGTAAAGCTGCGAATGGCATTGATCGATTTACCCGCCGTGGCGTCCACATTGAGATGATCTTGCTCGGCATTGGTGATTTTTTCGCGGGGGCCAATCACCGTGGCCAAACTGACATTAGCGGGGGCTTTCCAAACGCCCCGTTCCCGATCCACCTTGGCATAGACGCCGGCGATCGCCCCACTCGGTGGCATCACTACACGGTGGCTCTTGAGCTGGGTTTTGATCTGGTTATAGAGTCCGGTCGCTGCCGTTTTAAGCTCTGATAAACGGGCGGGTTGGGGCGCATAAGACAGGGGCGTTGCCTCCAAGGCCTCGCTGATGCTGTCGGTGCCATCGCCCAAAGTCGTGAGCTGGTACGGGGCTAAGTCCTCAGCTGGAGCAGCGGTCAAGATCTCCGCCACCCACGCTCCCGTCAGGGGGAGCCGAATCGTGAGCACGGCATTGGCAATCTCCACCTCAATGCTTTGGCGATCGGTGGTGGTGATCCGTAGTTGGGGATTTTCTGTCTCCGGTCCATCGTAGGTGACGCGCAGCCCATTGGAGCTAGTGGTGTATTGCCCTAAGGGGGGACGGCTGCCCAGAGCGGTGTTGGGTAAACCGGGGATGGTGACAGCATCTTCCGTAGTCTGGTAGTTAAGCGCCGTTTGTAAGTAGGGATAATAGGCCGCACCATATTTGAGGTCGTTGGTGCCGATCCCTTGGCGAAAGTCGGCACCGATACCATTAAGGGTGCGATCGCTGCTCAAAATATCAAAAATACCAAAGCGATCTTTGAGGGTATTACATTGGGCTAAGACGGCTTGGCAAAGAACATAATAGTCCGTGCTAGCCAAATTGACAGCATCAGTTAACACAATCAACGTCGGTTCATCTTCTTGTTTGACTGCGGCTAAACCCTGCATAAAGGCATCGGCATCGGGCAAGCTGCCATCGTCTTGATAGTTGCCAATTGACACCACATAACAAGGACCACCGCCATTCTCAAAGAACAAGCGCAAGGTGTAATACATCAAATATTGCGGAGTGCCTAAAATGGTATTATGGGGAGTGATTCCAGTGACTTGATTGTTATCATCAATAGTGACAGTAAAGGGGGTCGGATGGGCCTCCCCAAAGAGGGTGGTATAGTCCAGGATGGAACGGATTCGAATCGCTTGGTTTTGGTATTGGTTATGGGCACCGGCCTTTTGGGTACAGCCAATAAAGGCCGGGACAGCCGTCGCCACGGGAACCACCGAGGGTGGCAACGTTGAGCGTTCTTCGATATAAACGTCGGGGGTTTTATAAGCTTGCATGGAATCTCCTGGGATCAGTTCGCAGTTATTCGTTGGTCGAATATCCCCTCTTGGGAGGGGCGGTCAAGCGTAGCGCTGACCGGGGTGGGTTAGGTGCGGGCCGCCAACCCAAAATTTGTTGCTGAGACGTTCGTCACTAACAAGTTTTTGCCTTATATTCAGCACCTACATTTCTTCAAGTAAATTAATCACTTGAATCGCTTGGCAATTGGGTGGATTAGGTAAATGAGGAATCCAGGCTTTGGTTGTACCCTGCTTGATTAATTGCAAATTAGGGCGACTTCGGGCACGGCAGGCGATCGCCGTTTGGGAGTGCAAAACCAGGGCTTGACTCTCGGGAAAACGCTGATAAATCGTTGCAGCAATAGGATCATGCTCGGTGGCAATTTCCGGCAGCGTAAATTGAATTAAATTCTCCTTATCTTTGATTGAAAAATCTTCAAAAGACGTCCCTTTTTGTACGACCAAATAGTAGTTCCAGACCTGTTCTCGTACGGCAAAAGAAATCGTAAAGTCATAGGGTTGCGGCTCGGCTAGCGTGAAGGCGGGATGATGCTCAATCTCCACAATGCCGAAGAGGCGACTACGCTGGGCGGGGGAAAGCGTCGCGAGGTCAGCGGGTGGGTCGGGGTCGGTCGGTTGCAGTCGTGTCGCGGTCAATTCCCTCCCGTCCTGTGCTGCCAAGAATTCATTCCTAAAAACAGATAGACTTTGGGGTTGATAGCTTGGGTCGAGTTGGGTACGGGCCAGAATTGTTGGATCTTGGAGCTGGAGCAAAAAAGTCCAACGCAGGTCTGCGGGCAAGGGAATCGGAGGTTGCCCGTCCATCTCTAGCGGCAGCAACAACCGTAAGCCATTGGTTTGGGGCTTGAGCACTAGACGATAGTTCCGGAGTTGCTGGGCACAGGCTAGGCTGGGCTGGAGCAAAAAACCGGTGTTTTGCCCTGGAGGGACAGCAGCGTGCTGAACCTGGAGACTGAAGTAGGGACGATAATGCGTCATGGCGGGGAGGAGAGACGGCGAAAATAACAGACAGGAGAAATTACAGGCGGGAGAAGTCGGTTTGCATCGCAGAGGCAGCCGTCGCCAGGGTACTGGGCTCGATGTCGGTATCAGGGAAGATCAGCAGCCGAACCTTGTACAACGCCGAGGGACTACAGGGTATTTCCAGCGATCGCCAGAGTTCACTCTGCTCCATAAAGCTCAGATTCACGAGTTCCGTTGAGAGTTGAGGAATCTCGGCCGGGAGCGCCGGAAAAGCTTGGGGGCTAAACAGGCGATAGCTGCGAAAAAATTTCAACACCAGCGACAGCATTTTGAGTCCTTCCGAATAGTCTTGGAAATTGGCGATCGCCAGCAGATGAAAGTTCAAATCAAGATGAGAGCCATCTGTTAAAGCATTGCTAGTCGGTCGCTTAGATACTGTTGTTGTGCTAGAGCGAAAGGTTCGCTCTTCTTCCAAATTCACCACTAGCAAGGTAATGGCATTGTTCTGCATGATCAGTTCTTTCGGTAGTTGAATCTCGGGGAACTGAACATGGTCTTCTTTTTGCCCGGCGGTTTTGATTTTGATGTAATGACTCAGTTCTTCTTTGAAGAAGGTCAGGGCGTGATCAAGCATAGATTTGTGCTGGAATATTCCCTCTTGAGAGGGGCAGTCTCATATAGCATGGAACGCAGAAGCACTGACTATAAGCTGTTTTTCTATACGAAACAAATGTCAAAACTTTAGCTTAGATTGATGGCAGAAATTCAACACTGTGAAGGTTTTAGGCGATCGTTCCGAATTTTGTTTCTATTGAGATGATAGCGATTTTCTAACCCACCATTTAAGGTGTGCCATGGCACTACAGGCGTTAATGAAGAAATCCTAATGTACCTTTTTAGATGTGCCATGGCATTAGTGACATGGCACATCTTCTTTAGTACATGAGATTAACAAAAGTCAAAACTCTATAAAAATCACTGTGTTGGGTTTCGCTCCACTCAACCCAACCTACAAGCAAATGATTCTGATCACTCAACCGACGAACTCTGATGAGATGTTAAATTTTTTTTCGGTCATTTCCCTGGATGTTAAAGCCCATGATCGGTAGATGATCGCACGAAAAAAGAATTTATCAACTGACTGAGCTGTTATCAGCTTTTTGCTGATCGTATCTGTAATGATATTGGTGGCTTTGCATCCTGTGCTAATACCAAATCGAAAAAATACAGCTACAGGTCATCAGGTTTAAAACCAGATATAGCAGTAATTTGCAAACTGTGAACTGTCAACTGCGAATTGCGAACTGGTATAAATCGCTCAGTCGTTGGCTTGATTCTGACATGAATTTTCTCGTATTCAAGCTCTGTAAATACTTTGTAACAAAGGCAAAGTGCAGTCCCATTCTCTCACCTCCAAAAATGTAAAGAAACCTATAAATCGATAAAATTTTGGCGATTTTATCCGGATTCCCAGCCGTTGAGCTCGTCACGGGTCAGCAACTTTTCGAGTTTGAGATAATCTCGCTGAGCCGCTTGACGGATCTGGGTCATCGTGACGGGTTGTTGGGCCCCGGCCGCTAAAAAGGCAGCATTGAGGGCAATGTTGCGAATATTGCCGCCCGAGATTTTCAACTGTCCGAGACGAGCGTAGTCCAGGTTGTGAGTGGGGGTTTGGGCCGGGAAAACCTGCTGCCAAATTGCGGCCCGGGCTTGGGCATCGGGAAAGGGAAACGCAACGATAAAACGGAGGCGACGCAAAAAAGCTGGGTCGAGGTTTTGTTTGAAGTTGCTGGTTAAAATCGCCAGGCCCCGGTAGGCTTCCATACGCTGAAGTAGATAGCTCACTTCGATGTTGGCGTGGCGATCGCGGCTTTCTTTCACTTCCGTTCGCTTGCCAAAGAGGGCATCGGCCTCATCAAAGAGCAGAATCACCCCGCCCGCTTCCGCCGCATCAAAGATCCGGCGCAGGTTCTTCTCAGTTTCGCCGATATATTTACTCACCACAGTGCTCAGATCAATGCGATAGAGATCCAAATTGCAGGCTCCAGCAATCACCTCAGCGGCCAGAGTTTTGCCTGTACCACTCTCGCCATGAAAGAGCGCCGTGATGCCCAAGCCGCGATCGCCCTTGGTGGTAAAGCCCCAGTCTTGGTAGACCCGGGCCCGATAGTTAAGATGGTGGGCAATGTCAGCCAGTTGGGCTTGCTGGCGATCGGGCAAAACCAGATCAGTCCAACCCGCCTGGGCAGGAATGCGTTGGGCTAAATCATCCAGTTGGGGCCGGGCTTGGCGACGGCAGAGGTGCCAGAGTTGCTGACCCAGCCGCTCAGTTGTCATGGCCATGACTTCATCGGGTTGTACCTGTCCACAGATGTTGCGAATGCCCGTGGGTGTGAGTTGAAACTGAGCCGTCAGCTGCTGGTATAGGCGCTTAAGATCAGCCGAATCGAGCAGATGGCCATTGGGGCCAGTCATCTCTAAATGCTGTTGCCAGAGGGCCAATTGCTCGTTGGACGAGAGGGGCGGCACATCGATCGCCATCACAGCTCGCTCTAGGGGCGGCAGGCGATCGTGGCTGCTGACGATCACTGGTGTGTTGAGGGTATTCAAAAACAGGCTCAAGGCCGCTCTGGTAGCTGGCTCTGGGGCAGCCAAGCTGTCCAGGCTGAGCAAGAGCACCGCATCACTTAAAATCGCCTCTCGCTCCCACAGGCACTGCCAGGTTTTGAGGTCGGTGGCGAGGCTGGGGAGTGCCGTCGCAGGTAGCAGCATGGCCTTGAGACCGAGGCGATTGCAGGCGATCGCGGCAATCTGCTGATGGGTCAGAGCATCAACCCCATTGAGGGCAATCAGCGGCCAAACGGCTCCCCGCTCGGGGGCCGACCAAGCCGCGATGAGCTGCTGGCTCAAGGCTTGGTAGCTGGGGGGGAGCGACTCTCCCGCATCGGGCTGGAGGGTCGTCAGCCAATGGTCTAGGGGGGGTGCCAGGTCAGGGAAACCCAGCAAATAGCAGAAAATGCGGCGATCGAGCGTCAGGGGCGCATGGGCAAACCAGCGATCGCCCTCACTCTGGAGCAGTTGCCAACGGTGCAAGGGGCATTGGTGGGCCAACACCGACCCATCGGCTTCAGCAAAAAGCCCCAACGCCAGGCTAAGGGTGGGGTAGGGGCTATTGCTGCCCTGAGCTTGGGCAAAGATTGTCTGGAAGTTAGCGTCGAGTTCCGGCGCAGCCGCAAGCAAAAGTAGGCTCTGCTCAAAGGGAGAGAGTTGGAATTTTTGCCCCAGTTGGGCCAGAGTTAGGGGAGCGGCGGCCAGCAGCGGAACGAGGCTGGGGCGGGGCGCTCCGGCAATGGATTGTTCCAGAACCTGGTGGAGTGTCTCAAAGCTGAGGGCGAGGGCGTTGGGCAAAGCCATTGCAAAAGTGAAGCGGGACGATGCCATCCCTTACTCGACTTGGAGTGGAGATACCGGAAGGGAGCGGAGTTTGAATTCGGAATTGGGAATTCGGAATTCAGAAGGAAAATATAAGCACCAAGGGGTCTCGGGTGGGGACTGGGTCTCCCTGCCCAACCCATCCTGGAACAAATCGAACCTTGGACAATGGGCTGCAAGATGTATTGGGCTGACACAGGTCAGGGAAACCCATCGGCATACACTTAACGTCGAGTTTCAAACCCGCACTGACAAGACCATGAGCTTCCGGATGCTCGATTACTTCACTCGACTCTACCGCAAGTTTCCGGAGCGGCGGATTCATCAGGTGGTGGTATATCTGCTGGAAACCGACTCACCCTTGGTCTCTGAAAACCAATTTACCGCCAGTAAAACGGAGCATCGCTATGAGGTGATCCGGCTGTGGGAGCAACCCAAGAACTTGTTTATCCACTCGCTGGGCCTGTTGCCCTTGGCTGTAATTGCCAACGCCCAGCCCGATGAACCCGAGCAGGTCTTGCGAGATGTGGCGCAACGGATTGAGGCGGTCCCCGATGCCCAGACCAAGAGCAACTTGACGGCCTCCGCAGCCCTGTTGGCGGGGCTAAAATTAGATAAAGATATCATTCGACAGATTTTTAGGAGTGATGTGATGCGTGAATCAGTGATTTATCAGGATATTTTGCAAGAAGGTCGCCAGGAAGGTCGCCAGCTTGAGCGACGCTATATTTTGCGAACGCTTATCCCGCTGCTGAAGCGATTTAAGTTTCCGGTGGAGGTGGTTTTGAATGCGCTGGGTGTGACGATGGCGGAGATTGAGGGTGAGGAGCAAACGCAAGAAAACGACATGGGTTGATTCAGTGGAGTAACCCACTTCTTGTTTTCAGGAGTGATGTGATGCGCGAGTCAGTGATTTATCAGGAAATTTTGCAGAAAGGCCGCCAGATTGGTCGGCAGGAAGGAGAGCGACGCGGTGAGCAGCGCGGCATTGAGAAAGGCCGGAAGTTGGAGCGACGCTATATTTTGCGAACGATCATCCCGCTACTGAAGCAATATGAGTTTCCGGTGGAAGTGATTCTGGATGCGCTGGGTGTGACGATGGCGGAGGTTGAGGGTGAGGAACAAGGGCAAGATAGTGTCAAGGACTAAACCCATACCGCGAGTGGGATTAGCGACAGCGTAATCCAAGACCATCCGCCTCGGGCTTTATGTTGGGTTTTGCAGCTCACCTATAGCTGTAGGTGACTACGGCTGCAACAGTTTGTTTGTGCCACAATGGCGAGAGTAGTAGAACAAGCCAGAGGTCTGTATGACGCGAGATGAGTTGTTGCGGGTGATTGAGGAGGCAGCACGGACAGAGGCAGAAGAGTTAGATTTGTCGTTCAAGGGGCTGACAAAACTTCCACCCGAAATTGGACAGCTTACTAATCTCAAAAAGCTAAATCTTAGAAATAATCAGCTCTCCTCTCTCCCCACTGAAATTGGTCAACTCTCTAATCTCTCTCACCTTTATCTGAATTCTAATCAGCTCGATACACTACCTTCTGTAATTAAACAACTCTATCACCTTAATCGGCTCAACCTAAGTAACAACCAGCTCTCCTCTCTCCCCACTGAAATTGGTCAACTCTCTTACCTTACTTGGCTCAACCTAAGTAACAACAAGATCAGCTCTCTCTCTCCCGAAATTAGAAGGCTCTCTAATCTCACGTATCTCAACCTGATCAGTAACAAGCTCAGTTCTCTCCCTCCCGAAATTGGTCAGCTCTCTAACCTTTCACATCTCTACTTAAATGCAAATCGGCTTGATTTTCTCCCTCCCGAAATCGGAAAACTTTCCCACCTAAACTCATTAGATTTGATATGCAATCAGCTCAGTTCTCTCCCTCCCGAAATTGGTCAGCTCTCTAACCTTTCACATTTCTACTTGAGTGGAAATCAAATCCGTTTTCTCCCTCGAGAAATTGGTCAGCTCTCTAACCTTTCACATTTCTACTTGAGTGGAAATCAAATCCGTTTTCTCTCTCGTGAAATTGGACATTTCATTTCATTGGACTTGAGTAATAATGATCTCGATTCTTTCCCCTTCACAATCGAAACAGCCTCCCACCTCACCTCACTCAACTTAAACAACAACAAGCTCCATTCTCTCCCTCTCGAAATCGAAAAACTCTCCCACCTAACCTCACTCAACTTGAGCAATAATAAGCTCAGTTCTCTCCCTCCTGAAATCGGAAAACTTTCTAATCTTACCTCACTAGACCT
>JBCDEB010000102.1:0-26209 GCA_039180005.1 Cyanobacteria bacterium P01_G01_bin.54
AGGTCGAATACGGTCAGGTTCACGTAGCTGAGAGGCTTTCATCCCTGGCACTTCGCTTCTTAGAAACTGGGGCTTTCGATTCACCTCATCTGCCAGCTCACTCGTTGCATGTCTCGCTGCAAAATATCGCTCACCAATTGCACCTCGATTCCCTCTCTGACTAACCAGCTCAATAACTGCTTTGAATTCAGTAATATTCTGTATGGATTCACCGATCGCCCTATTCAAACCTCCGGAGAGGGAGCTTCGAATATGCCTTGCACCTAAATCACCATTGACTCTGCTATTGAAAAAAATGCTCTGATCAATAAAATTATCAACAGAACCTTGAATATGTGGCGGTAATTTCTGCTGCTTTATGGTGTCAGCTAAAGTCTTCTCCGTTATCTCCAGCAAGAAAAGATTTTGGTTTCGGGGTGAACCTAGCTGTGAAAAACGAACCCAATTATCCCCCAAATATTCCTGAAGCGTTAAATCCGTCCGCTGCAACAGACCTTGGGTTCTGATATTAGAGAGGTGTTTGACATACTCTGTAAATGAAGTACTTTGATATCCCGTTTGACCCTGTTGCCAAGCATTCCAAGCAGCTTGAATCTGTTGCATCTGATACCCTTCATTGTGGAGTGCCTGTTGGAGCTCCGTACTATTTGCAATTTCTCTGGCAAGCGTGCGATCGCTCAGTCCACTTGTGATGCTATTCACTCGGTTGAGATCAGGTTTGCCAGTGGGTACACCACCACCCGCTCCCAACAGCATCAATAACAGCAACCCGCCTGTTGGCGCAGCTTGCAGTAGAATATCCCCCGTTTCTTCTATCTTTTGAGCATTGCTAAGGCTGTTATCCCTTTGAACTTCAAGAATCGCATTGTAGATTGGCTCGGTAATTAATAATGCAGCAGTACCATCCCCCGCTAGCTCCGCACCATGGGTCACTAGATAAGCCCCACGAACATATTTGACCTCCGTCACAACCCCTGTTAGCTCTAAACCCAGACTTCCCCCGAGTGCTAAGGCAGCGACGATCTCGGTTAGATCCCAAGCGGTCTCTCGATCCCACGCAAAATCTCCATGCTTCAGACGATCAGCAATATTCAATGCCGCTGCTGCTCCCCCCGTTGTTGCAGAGATATAGGTCAAGAGCTTGACCCCGGCAAAGGCAGGGGGAAAGACAAACCCAACGGGTAGCAGTGCCAAGGCCGCTATACCAGAAACATTAGAAATTCCCCGCAGCAGGTCTTCGAGTGAAGCCCGGCCATTTGTATTTGCGATGAGTGGCTCACGCCCACTATAGGGAAAACCCAACTCCTGAGGCGGATCAACTGCGACCTTACCCTCCGGTAAATCACTATTCTGGACATACCTACGCCACGCATCCTTAAATGCTCTGATGCTAGGGAGTTCTGAGGAGTTGATATTACTCGCTGAGCCTTTATATTGACGAACCTTACCCGCCACGCCTTTAAAGTCTAAAAGAGTGACTTGATCGCGGCTATCCTGGCGAGCGTAAATCTCAAGGGACTGCGGCTGGGGGTCTTCAGTCGGAACCAGCATTACGGCTAAGGGAACAACGCTGCGAGACTCATTTATGAGTAGAGCTTCAGCCTGTTGCTGGCGTTCCTCAATTGCAGCCCTGCCAGTTGTATCTGTTTCAGGCAAAAACCATTTGAGGACTTCTAAATTGCTCACATACAACTCAGGCGCAGGCGCGATTGGCGGCATTTGCCGCATCAGATCACTGATATGCTCGGTGGGATCTTTGACAACTTGGGTGTAAGTCAGAATACCAATAACGTCTCTTCCCAAGTTCAGATCACGGACCTCAACGATTATTGTGTAGGTTCCCTCAGCTTCAGGCATGGTGATCCGATAGCTTCGTCCATCTATTTCTGACTTCTCTCTAGTCGGCCATGGCCGATTATCACCAGTGTCGTACTCGATCTTCCAAAAATAATCTAAGTCAGCCTGGTTCAGTGAGAACCCAGAATCTTGCCCGAAAACCGCAGTATATTCCATGCGTGTACCCGGCACTGCCACTGATACTGTGGGGCTCACAACAATGCCAGTTTGAGTCCCGTCATATTCAAAAATTGGCTCTGTTTGGTCGATCGTTAAAACTGAAGCAGTTTGGGGTTCGGCAATTTCACCCGCTGTATTTGGAACCTCGGTTGATTCTGCATCCCGCTGAGCGGCTTCGATCGCACCTACAATTGACTCGCCATAATCACCGATAATGAGCACCCGCCGCAGATAGAGAAAATAAGGATCATGTTCTTCTGTTGTTCTGCCGGCGTAATCATAATCTTCACCCGTGATGATTTTAAACAGTGTGGCCGCACGGCGATTGAAGTTCTCTTGAGACGCTACATTTAGGTTGGGTGCAGTTGGATGAAGTACCGTATCGAAAAAGAAGTCAATGGCCAATGCCTGCTCATCGGTTCCGCCAAGAACCGATCGCACCAATTCCGCCGTATCATCACGACTTTGTCTGGCAAGAATAAGATGCTTCAGTAGTTCATTAGAGATACCTGTACCTATCCCAAAATGATGTAGCCGATCTCTAACCTCAATAAGTTGTTCACCTAAACTACCCTCTAATCGACTGGCAATCATTGAGATGCCGCCTGCAGCTTGTGACTGAACAGCTTCAAAAGCTTGCTCATAAGTCGTTGGAGTTGACGCATCTTCATCTTGTTGCTCGGCTCCACTGAGCAAAATAGGGGTTCCATCCAAGGGAAACCTTTCACCCAAAGCGTTTAACGAGTTGTGATGCTGAGTTTCCTCAGACGTTGGCTGCGGGACAGGCGGCCTCGAATTCAAATCGTTTTGCAGGGCTTGCAGTTGTTCCTGAAACTCTTGCCACAAACGGACTGATTCATATTCGCGAGGGGGTACACCATCAGTTCCTTGAGGAAGCGACCCTGCTCCTGGATTTGTAGGTTGTACGGGTTGAGGTGGTGGTTGAGAAGGACGATTCCCTAAAGCCTCTTGTCCAAGGTGTTCGGGAAGCCGAGAAACCAGGTCATCTGGTGTAAGTTCTATGAGTGATGTTGATTGTGGACGGACATTTATATTGGGACGGACATTTGTGTTGATATGTCGCGATAAACTTCTCCATTCTTCCAATTCAATACGATATTCAAATACCTCTCCATTGGAATGAACTTCTGCTATGAAGGGACGGATATCTACCGTTGCTAAGACTGCATCAGAAGCTTCGTAGAAAGGGATATTAAAGTGAACTGAAACGTAATGAGCTAAGCCAACCAGTCCACCAACATCGTATCCGAGAAGATTGTGAACATAAATTTCAAAGATTCTTGCTGACTGCTTAGATGCCGATTGGGGTTGCTTTGCAGAAGAAGATTCCAACTTACCTGCTGAACGCAAATTTATTGAAGCGCTTTCTTGATCAACTTGAGGATTTTCTATTAATTCGTTCGATTGTTCGTCTATAACCACCAACTCATCCGTGACTGCTGGCTCATCCGTAACCGCCGACTCATTGAACTGTGCCCATGAGAACTGAAGCTGATCGATAGCATGAGAGTGCTGCTCTGCAATTCTTTCGTCATCAGCCCAAACACTCTCTTTCCCTAGAGGGGAAGGATAACCTCCCCGTTGCAAGGGTTGAGACGCATAGCTATAGAACTGCTTAGACTCTGTTTTGTCAGACTTGCGCTGCGGGGGATCGTATTTGGGATCAGGACGTTTTGCGTATGCATCTCCCACGGTTCACCAAACCCCATTAGCTCAAGACAACTTGCCCGGAATTCTAGCACCTGTTTACTCATGGGCTGGATGCAGGCAGCGGCAAAAATTTATAAAAATTGGCGCAATGTCACGTCCTGGGTAACATACTGATTTTATATTGCTTGCCCCATAAGGCTGCTGGCGTTAACCAATGACGCGCCTTGATTCACTGCACCGTACAAATTCGATCGCGCCCTTCCACCTTCGCCCGACTCAGCGCCATCTCTGCACTCTGCACCAATGCATCCCAGTTCGTACCATTTTCTGGGAACAGGGCAATGCCAATAGACACAGTCACAGGGTCAAGGGTCTGATTCTCCCCCTCAAAATGTAGATGCCTTACCCCACCCAGCAGTTGTTCCGCCCGCAGTATCACTTCATCTTTAGATAGATCCGGTAGCAACACCGCAATTTCTTCACCGCCATACCGTGCGGCGATATCATTGCTATGGAGCGTTCGCCGCACAAAACCACCCAGCGTCTTCAGCACCGTATCCCCTGCATCGTGACCAAAGGTGTTGTTGTACTGGCGGAAATGGTCAATATCCAAAAGCACCACGCCCAGGTTGCGGGACTGCCGCGACGCGCCATAGACTTCCCGCTCGATCGCCTCCTCAAAATAACGGCGGTTAAAGAGGCCCGTGAGCAGGTCATGCACTGGGTCGGCCTTAAGATCTGTGCGGAGCCCCACATTCGCCAAAGAAACGCCCAACTGCTCCGCCACCGTCTGGGCAAAGTTACGCTCCGGCTCATCAATCAGTCCCGGCGTGGGGGCGGTGAGATAGAGCAGTCCCTGTAGCTTGCCATGGGCAGTCATGGGAATGCTGAGGGTCTCGACTAGCTCGGTCTGGGGTTGGATATGCTCACTGAGCAGACGGGGATGGTCGGCATCCACCCAATGGGCGCGGGCGCGACGGATCGCCCAGCTATCGGTGGGGGCAAAGAGCAGCTTGCTATTGAAGTGCTCGCCCCAATGGGTGATCGCCTCCAGATTGCCCGTGCCATTGAGCACATAGACCGCTCCGGAACAGGTGCTAAACAGGGGGGAAACCAGCTCGGTGATTGCATCGATCGCATCCTCTTGGGTGCGGCTGGCTTGCAAGAATTCATTGAGCTCCGCCAACTGGATCATCTTCTGGCGATGCGCATCCAGCTGGGTGGTGGAGGTGGCGAGTTGGGCTTGGGTCTGCTCTAGGGAGTCCGCCTGCTGACGCTGGGCGGTAATATCTTCCACGCGGTAAGCAAAGCGTTGCAGCCCTGGAATCGGCGAAACGGTAGCCTGGAACCAGCGCAGACCCGGTTGACCATTGTCAAAGTCGGGTTCGTAGGCATAGGTAAACTGCACCGCACTGCCCTTACTGGCACTCTCTAGGCAATGATCCACCCAGTCGCGGCGAATGTCGGCTGGGACGCCGAGGGCACTGGCAAGTTGATTGCGCAGGGTGACGGGGGAGAGGCGAAAGAAGTCGCTGGCGGCGGTGTTGTCGGAGACATGGCGAATGTCGTCTTCAACCAGTTCTACGACGCCCATCATGGCGTTGGTGCTATTAAAGAAGCTACTCAGGGTGGATTCAGCGGCGAGCAAATGGTCTTTGGCTTGGACGCGATCGCCGATATCGGCCACCACCCCCATGAAATATTCCACATTGCCCACCAGGTCGCGGACCACCGAGCCGCTCATCTGCACCCAGACCGAGCTACCATCGGCCCGCACAAAGCGCTGTTCTACCCCCAATTCCGGGATCTCCCCCGCCAGCAAGCGGCGGAACTGGGCGACCGAATGGGCCAGGTCTTCGGGGTCGGTGATTTCCTGGAAGGTCTGCTCTTGCAGCTCAGCTTCGCTATAGCCGGTGAGGTCAAGAAAGCTGGGGTTGACCTGAACAAACTGGCCGGTCTTGGTGGTTTGGATGATGCCCACCTCGGCTTGGTTAAACAGGGTGCGGAAGCGTTTTTCGGTTTCCTGGAGGGTTTCTTCAGCGTTGTTGCGCTCGGCGATTTCGTGGAGCAGTTCTTCATTGAGATGGGTGAGCTGGTTGGTGCGTTCTTCCACCCGCAGCTCTAATTCTTCCGTGCGCTTGCGGAGGGCTTCTTCGAGTTGCTTGCGATCGCTAATATCCCGCACCAGCAAAAGAAACCGTTTCACATCCCCCTGACTCAAGCGCGAGATCGCCAGCTCCACCGGAAAGATCGTGCCATCCTGGCGCTGACCCATCAATTCTCGCTTGGTGCTGACCAGCGGGCTCAAAGGGGCGGCGGGGAGTTTTTGGATCGAGCTGCTTTTCGTCTCCTCGCTACTTGTCTCACTCCCCTTTGTCTCTTCGCCGGGCTGACGGGTTGATGTTGCGGTCTTGCCAAAGAGGGAGGCTTCCACTTCCCCGTCTGCAAAGGCGAGCATGATGCTGTCGATCGTCTGGCCGACCACTTGCTTGGCACTGTAACCAAACATCTCCTCGGCGGCCTGATTAAAGGTTTCGACCACAGCATTATTGTTGATGGTGATGATGCCTTCGGCCGCGTTGTCCACAATGTAGCGGTGGCGTTGCTCACTGGCCTTGAGTTTACGGAAGGCGACGCCACTGGCCAGGTTATAAATGACGGTTCCCAATGCCCCGGCAATTAAGGCCGCGATCGCCGCGATCGCCCCGGCTTTCAGATAGGGGCGGACAAAGACCGCCTTGGGCGTCTGGACGACCAGACCCCAGTCGAGTTCTTCAAGGAATCCATAGGCGGCGATCGCCTCGCCCCCCAGAGGTTTCGAAAAAGTACCAGACGCTCCCGCGACAGCCTTGCGCAACGCCGCTAAATCAGAGCTCTCCTGGGGCTTCGCCAGTAAAACCTTGGCGTCTTCGCCTGTTGAACGGCCGAGCAGCAGTTCGCCCAAGTCGTCAGGGAACGGATTCGTTTCTAGATCTTGCTTAAGCGCCTGTAAAACCGTGGCAGGGTCTTCCGTCGTCTCAGTCGCTTGCTGAATAACCGCCTGCCGCCGCTCTAATTCCTCGCTCAAACGAGCCGTTTGTTTTTGGAGTCCCAGCCAGTAGAGCGTCCCAACCCCCGCCCCAGCAACGACGAGCGATAAAAGCGTTGTTTTAAAAAAAAGAAGACCAAGCCGTTGGGGATTATTCATCGTGGATTGTTCATCATGCTCTCAACGGTAGACCATACCACGTCTAGAGCCAGGCGCTCCCTAAACTAGACGTCATTATGACCCATTGACTGACGTTATGGTTTCGCCCAATGGTGCTTTATGGGCTTTAGCTGACAAATTGATGGGCTAAGAAGTAGTAAGGGCGAGAGCGGGTTGTCATCAGCGGCTGACCAGCAAAATGCTAAGGTAAAACTTTGGCAACTTTAGCCCTCAGACGCCTGTAACCTCATGTTTGATGCCCTTGCCGATCGCCTCGAAGACGCCTGGAAGTCGTTGCGCGGTCAAGACAAAATCACCGAAGCCAATGTTAAACCGGCCCTCAAGGAAGTGCGACGGGCGCTCTTGGAAGCGGACGTCAACCTCCAGGTGGTGCGGGATTTTGTCAAGGAGGTCGAGACCAAGGCCCTTGGTGCCCAGGTTCTCTCTGGCGTGCGACCGGATCAGCAATTCATCAAGATCGTTCACGATGAGTTGATCGCGATCATGGGCGAGAGCAATGTGCCCCTGGCCCAAGCAGAGACCGCCCCCACGGTTATTCTCATGGCCGGTTTGCAGGGTACGGGTAAAACCACCGCCACCGCTAAGCTCGCCCTACACCTGCGCAAGGAAAAGCGCTCTTGCCTGATGGTGGCTACCGACGTTTATCGACCGGCGGCGATCGATCAGCTCATCACTCTGGGCCAACAAATTGATGTACCCGTCTTTGAGCTCGGTTCAGATGCCAACCCCGTCGAAATCGCTCGTCAGGGAGTCGCCCAAGCCCTGGAACAAGGCGTCGATACGGTGATTATCGACACAGCGGGTCGGCTCCAGATCGACGCAGACATGATGGGCGAACTGGCCCAGATCAAAGACACCGTGCAGCCCCACGATACACTGCTAGTCGTAGATGCGATGACGGGTCAGGAGGCGGCGAATCTGACCCAGACCTTCCACGAACAAATTGGCATCACCGGGGCAATCCTGACCAAGATGGACGGTGACAGCCGAGGCGGGGCGGCGCTCTCGGTGCGCTGCATCTCTGGGCAGCCGATCAAGTTTGTCGGTGTGGGGGAAAAGGTGGAAGCGCTCCAGCCCTTTTACCCCGATCGCATGGCCTCACGCATCCTCAACATGGGTGATATTCTCTCCCTGGTCGAAAAAGCCCAAGAAGAATTTGACCTGGCGGATGCGGCCCAGATGCAAGAAAAAATCATGGAAGCTCGCTTTGACTTCGATGATTTTGTTAAACAGATGCGCATGATCAAAAGCATGGGCTCCTTTGGCTCAGTGCTGAAGATGATTCCGGGCATGAACAAGCTCAGCAGCGCAGATCTAGAGAAGGGCGAAACCCAGCTCAAGCGCACCGAAGCGATGATCAGCTCCATGACCAAGCAGGAGCGCAAAGACCCCGACTTGCTCGCCAAATCCCCGAGCCGTCGTAAACGGATTGCCGATGGTTCTGGTCACGACGTTAAGGATGTCTCCAAGCTGATTGCCGACTTCAGCAAGATGCGCAACATGATGCAGCAGATGGGCTCAGGGATGGGCATGGGTATGCCCGGTATGGGGATGCCCGGCATGGGGGGCATGGGGATGCCCGGTATGCCGGGGATGGGGGGCGGCATGCCGGGGATGTTTGGTGGCGGCGGCATGCCCCAACCGGGCAGCCGGGGCTACGGCGGCAGCAAGAAGCGGAAGAAGAAGAAAAAGAAGAAGGGCTTCGGCGATCTTTAAGCTGGACTTCGGCATTTGCACCGCGTCAGCAGCACTTGCGAAATCCCCCCGGCTGCGTCGACCCCCTTGGTAAGGGGGTTTTTAAACTTCAAGCCTGTTCTAACCCATTTATTCCAGCCCCTTGCGGCATTATTCCCCTTTTTAGGGCTATCCATTAGCCAAAAGTCTGTGGAACCTTTACTAATCTAGACTTTCACCCGATCCCCAACTTCCCGAAATCAGAACGGTAGAATGCGGGTTTGGGCGAGATCTGTCTACAAGGACAGCTTTTTAGGGAAGGAGGGAGCTCTGGTTTCGTAATTAAACCCCGTCAGTCTGAGCTGCGAAACTCGCCCTGAGAAAATGACGAATTTTAACGACTTGGCAACCAAACTGTTGTTTGTGAAACAATATGAGTTCGCACCTGTTTTTTTTTCAGGAGTGACCGAACCCAACCCATCAGAATCGCCCAGTCATGACTAGAGCGATCGTGGCGCAGGCGTGGCTGTTGGGACTGTAAAGGTTGGGGCATTGTGCAGCCGATCGCCGCATTCTGATTTGTCCCCTCCCCCATCGCGATTGCGATGTAGCACGCTGCCAAAGGCAATCGCTGCCTTCTCTATAAAGCTCCTGAACTGTCGCTCCGCCTCTAGTTTCACTCCTGTTGCACTCGACCCTTCAAAGAACCCATGACCTCAGAAACTCGCACCTGGAAAGCCGCTCTCGCTGATCAGATTCCGCCCCATATGGCTGAGGAGATCGACACCTTCGAGAGCCAAATGGAGCTGCGGACACAAGACAAGCTCGACGAAAAAGTCTTTGCCGAACTGCGTTTGCGTCGGGGGGCTTATGGTCAACGCTATGATAACGGCTTCCGCGACAATGGCATCGAGTCGGTGGAAATTGACTTCCCCAACAAACACCTCACCAAGGGACCTGGCACCAAATGGGAAGCGCCAGGAATGCAGCGGATCAAGATTCCCTACGGTGGCATGACGGCTGAGCAGATGCATGTCTTGGCGGATATTGCCGAAGAATATTCCGACTCCATTTTGCACATCACGACCCGTCAAGATATCCAACTCCATTTCCTCTCGATGGTGGATATCCCGGATATGCATCGCCGTTTGGCAGCCGTCGGCATTACGGTTCGGGAAGCCTGTGGTAATTCGGTGCGCAACGTCACCGCTTGCCCCCTGGCCGGTGTCTGCCGCGATGAGGTCTTTGACGTCACAGGCTATGCCAACGAAACGGCGCTCTATTTCCTGGGTCACCGGGATGTGCAGGACTTTGGGCGGAAGTTCAAAGTTGCTTTCTCGGGTTGTAAGCAGCATCCCTGTGGTCTGACCTATATGCATGACCTGGGTCTGATTGCCACGGAACGGGAGGTCAACGGCCAGAAGCAATACGGTTTTGAAATGTACGTGGGCGGGGGCCTCGGTGCTGTGCCTCACCTTGCCAAGCTCTTTGATGAGTTTGTGCCGCCGGAAGAGTTGCTGCCGCTCTCCCAGGCGATCGCCCGTGTCTTTGCCCGCCTGGGTGAAAAGAAAAACCGCAACAAAGCCCGAGTTAAATTCCTCGTCGCCAAGCTGGGCATCGAAGAATTCCGCCGCTTGGTCATTGAAGAGCGAGCCCTGATTGAAGAAGATCCGGAATGGACCAGTTGGTTGGGCAAAATTCCTGAGTACGAAGAGGCCGGTCTGCCTGAACCCGTGACCCAGGGGTCAGCACCGGATCTAGGTGCTGATACAGAAATCTTTGAATATTGGCGGACGACCAACGTCTACGCGCAGCGTCAAGCGGGCTTTAACTGTGTCACCCTATCCTTGCCTCTCGGCGACATTACCTCAAGCCAAACCCGCCAGCTCGCTGCGGTGGTGCGTCGCTTTACCTGTGACACGATCCGCACCACGGTCGAGCAGAATCTGCTGATCCGCTGGGTCCATGACGCCGATCTACCCGCCCTCTACCTGGCGCTCAAGGAACTGAACTTGCAGACTCCCGGTGCCCAGACCATTGTGGATATTGGCGCTTGCCCCGGCACCGATACCTGTAAGTTAGGCATCTCCAGTTCCCGGGGCTTAGGAGGGGAGTTGCGCCGTCGTTTAGCCCATAAGGCAATGCAATACGATCAAGCGGTACGCAATATTCGCATCAAAATCAGTGGCTGCTTCAACTCCTGCAGTCAACATACCGTTGCCGAAATTGGCTTTTATGGCGCAAACCGTTTGGTCGGTCAGCGACGCGTGCCCCATTTCCAACTAATTCTGGGGGGCAAATGGGACCATAACGCGTCGGAATACGGCCAGTCTTTGGGCGTTCTCCCCTCTAAGCGTATCCCGGATGTGGTGGAATTTTTGGTGGATTGGTTTATGCGCGATCGCCTACCCCAAGAAGCCTTCCCCGAGTTCGTCAATCGCATTGGCAAAAAAGAGATCAAAACCCAGGTTAAGCCGTTCACCCAAGTGCCGGCCTACGAAGTCGATCCCTCTTTCTATGTCGATTGGGCCGATGATCGGGAATATACCGTAGGTGATATTGGCATTGGTGAATGCGCAGGCGAAGTCGTGACCCTAACTGATTTTGGGGTTGCCACCGCCGAGAGTGCTCACTTTGATGCCACATTGCTTCTGGAAGGAGAGACGAACAGCGTCAATATTCAACAGGCTCAGGAAAAAGCTTTTGAGTCAATGGCAAAGGCAGCCCAAGCCCTACTGAAGCTGCAAAATATCGACATTTCCGATGATCCAGATGAGATTGTCACAGACTTCCGAACCTATTTTTACGAGACGGAACTCTTTTTTGACCCCTTTGCTAAAGGTAAATTTGCTAGCTACTTCTTCAATGCTTATGACAACCGGGATGTCCCTGCGACCCTCGACAGTGCCAAGCAACTAATCGAAGAGGCGCGTCTGTTTATCGAAGCCGCCCATGAATGCTACGGACGCATGGCCCAAAAGAGCATCACCAGCCCGGCGAGCTTCAAGAAATGGCTGCTGGATCGTCAGTTGGTAGAGGTTTAGGCTTACAAAGCGGAGTTCAAAGTTTGGCGTTCAAAGTCAAAGTGCCTGTACAGCAGGTGCCCTTTGACTTTTGAATCCATGGCTTGTTTCCTCCGTCCTGTACTCGGGAATGATCCAGTTCAGAATTGTAAGGTGGGCAACATTAATTGCCTCAAAGCTAAGGCATGGCATTGATCAATATTTGCCCACCCGACGCCATATCTCTAACGTGACCAACTGCAAGCTATAAACTGCGAACTGCATTCACGCTAGCGTCCCCAGCGGGGAAACTGAATATCTCCCTTTCTCCCTGACCCTTGCCCCTTACCCTCTCCTGCCCTATTTTTTAGTTCCCTACTCTAAATTTCTATGTCTAACCGATTCTGCGTTAAATTTACGGCTGAGCCCGAGACTCAGCTTGAGGATGAAGCTACCCTGATCCCAATCTTCCATGACTGGATTCGGGAGCGGAAAATTCCGGGCGTTTTACTCGATGTGGTGGACTATAGTCATGTACCCGAAGGACCCGGCATTATGTTGATTACCCATGAGATCAACTACGCAATGGAGCATACAGGGGGGGAATATGGCCTCTCGGCACAACTCAAGATCGCCGAAGGTGAGACCCATACCGATCGCCTCGTCAACCTCATTCAGCGCACCGCTCAGTTTGGTACTTTGCTCGAAGCCGACAGTCGCATTGCTGGTCAAATTAAACTCCAGAGCGATCGATTTTACTATATTGCCAACGATCGCCTCAATTTACCCAACACCGATGAAACCTTTGACCAAATCAAAGGCGATCTCGAAGCGGCCGCCGCGACGATTTACCCAGGTAAAACCGTAACGGTGACCCGAGTGGAGAATGATCCCCGAGAACGCTTAACGGCGTTAGTAGTGGCGGTTTAATCCTTTATTCCGGGTCTTCTGAGTTCAAGGTGATAAGTTAGTCTTATGTCACGATATACAAGGGTTTCAGCGATCGGAATGCGCAAAAAATGTATCGAATACTACACTTTTACTCCCGAACCCCGAAGACCCTTATTCCCATCGTACAACTCCCCAGAAACTAGCATCCGGGAGGGTTTCAAACCCTCCCCTACGGTCTATTAGGACTGTTTATTAGGTGGGATATGACTCGAATCGAGTCTGAAGTAATGAAGTGGGGGGCGATCACGGATCAATAAGGGCTGGGTTTCGGGAGCCCTACATCAGTTCTATAGATCTTGTAACTGTAAGGTGTAGGGTATGTTAGGCGGTCAAGGTTGTTGGGATCAATCCAATGATCCTATTACCGCCATAACACACTGATTTACAGGGCTGATCTAGCGACAAAAATCCCACACAATAACCAAGATATTGTGTGGGATTTTCAATGTTTTTTGTGCGTTACGTAGAGTTGGAAATGGTTCAGTGATTGATAGATTTCAATCCCACTAATGCACCCTATGCTTATCCACAATCATTAAGATGGGCGAACTGAGAGCTTGATCAACATACAGAGAGTTTCAATCATAGTAGATAAACACTTGAAGCTGAGATGGATAGAGCCATCCTCTCATTGTTTGCGTTTTAAGACGAAAACAGACAATACAGCAGCAAGGCTAAAGATCCCTAGCGGTTCAGGAACGGATTCAGATTCAACCTTTACTTCATCAATCAAAGATCCTGCAACACCACCAAAATTACCAGTAAACTCAAGCCTAGTTAGATTTGAATTTGCAGCAACATTGTAAGTGAACAATTCCCAATTTCCAAGACTTGGCGTGGAAATTATATCAATCAATATCCCATCCCAAAAAACAGAAAGACCATTGGCTTTTGCTCCTCCATTAGAAGAAGCATAAAAGGATAAGTCATATGTTGTATTAGGTGTGGTTGCAAGGTCTTGAAAGATTGAGCCAGGTCCTGGAGTTCCAGCCATATCAATGGCTTGTTCACCAGAGAAAACATAACCATTATGACCGACCCGATTGGATACAATATCAACACCTTGTCCAGGGTTACCAACGACCTGCCAGTCGTCAATCAAGTTAGCTCCTGAAGGAACATGAACGTAAAAAGCGTTGCCAATATTCGAGGATTCAAAACCGCCATTTGAAACCAGATTTGCTGCTCCAGCGCTGTCGGCAAAGGCTGACAAGACGATTGAAGCTGTAATGATGTCAAAAAACTTGCGTATCATGATAATTCCCTCATCATAATAGAAATCTTCGATCGCAGTTTTCGAGTGGGCATTATCCACTACAGCAAATCATCCAATCCAAACTATACCTTTGCCAACAAAACTCCAACTTGGAGAAATAAAGTAGCGACTAAATACCACATACCCAGAAAACTTAGTTTGAATGATAATATAGCGATCGCCTCTCATCTGACCAGTGATTGTTACACAACAACATAAATACGTGAATTCCACATTGCTGGGTTGAGTTTACACCTAAGTAGATAAGAGTGCTTAATGAAGCCGAGGCAGACAAGTGTAAGATGGACAAACTTGATGTTCCCCCAACCCAAACAGGGGCGTATTCGGCATTTATTTACCCTACACTTTTAAGGCGATCGTTGTGGTGCGTTAAACAGTCCAGAAATGGCTCATTTATTGATAGATTACAACCTGCTAATACGCCCTACAGGTGAGGCGATCGCACTGGAAATTCTGACCATCAGCTTCCCGAAAACATGTCATGAATCGTCCGGATCAACACGATGGAGAATTTCAGCAGTGCGTAAACCTTGTTTAACCCAAGTCTCAATGTCTTCAATTTGCTCCGCCGTTCCCACCAAAAACTCGGTGTAGCTTTCTGTTTCTTCCACATCAACCTCCGAATGGCCCAAGCCCCAATTGGTGGCACAGGCACGCAGCTCCCGGCCCGCCCAACGCGAAAACCAGGCCGAAAGAAAGCCCGCTTCCAGGTGATGGGAGGGAATCTGCCCGGTTTTGAGCCCGAGATCGGTTCCCTTGACCAAGGCTGAGTTGGTGGTGGTGATCTGCACCAGGCCGTGATCACGATGACGAAAGTCGATGGTTAAACAGCCGAGGCCATGGACGAGCCAAATTTCTCGCATGGTCACCAAAAACGTCACGGCACTCATTTCCGTTACCGGACAGCCTTGGTAGACTTCGAGCTCACTGCGAAGGCGATCATAAAAGGCACGCCCCCACCATAAACCAAAGGTATAGAGGGCAAACGGCGTTGCCTCACCCGCTTCAGCTCGCAGCGCCTGATGGATGCTCTGTAATAACAGCTCAGGAATGGCAATCAGACGGTTATTCTGGCGGGTGGCGAGTAAACCCGTAGTGGGGTCTGACCTCACGTAGGTCCGTTGGGCAAAATAATTACCAGGAATTGGAGTTTTCATGTGCTTAACCAGTTTTTCGCGGTTTGCAGGTAGGGCAAAATAAAGGGCACCTTATCTTTGGGCAGTTGCTCTTGTACTGCCTGTTGTAAGGCTTGATAGACACGAGCATTAATCTGCTGTTTTCGCAGGGCTTGCATGATGTTTTGCATCCAATACAAGAAGCGATCCTTGAGTAGTTCTTCATCTTGCAACAACATGGCGTTGGCACAGGCGCGCAACACTAAGGTCATGTCGGTTTGGCAGCGATCGCCGCCATCGTCGGTGTACCGATTGGGGGCATTCTGACTGAGGCGAGCGATCGCCTGGGCCACAATCTCAGCTTCATGAGTCTGGAGCAGATCATAGGTTTGACGGCGCTGGGGCCAGGTGGCGATCGCCTGCTCCAAAGACTGCAAATCGTCGGGACTTAGATAGTCACCATCGGCTCGTTCAAGGGCCGTTTCAAGCAAGGTCAACATAACAGTGTAGCTGTATAGGGAAGGATATTTGTGGGTAAAAAGGGAAGAGAAGCCAAGCCATCAAAGGTTTTCTCGGCCTTGATTCTAGGAAGTTACTCTGGGAATTCAACCAGGAGATCCCCAAGCAAACTCAAATCTTCTTCCGTCGCCGTGGCAGTAAAGTTCCTGTCCTGCCAGGGAATTCCCGCTGAAAACTCAGCCACAGACAAAGCCGCCAAATTGGCAAAACCATCTAGCCCTAATAGGAAAGAGCTGGGACGGGGTTCTGGCTCGGGAGAACTCATGGGCAAATCCGAAATCGTCGGCACCGTGAGGTCTTCGTCTTCGTCTTCATCACCCCAGACCACTTGGTCAATCATCTCGTCAAGGGAGAAGGGCATCTCAACATCAGCCATGGCTCTGGGCCAGTTGACATAGGCCAATAGCTCCTGCGCAGACAGGTATTCCAGTCCTTTCAAACTGTCAAGTCCCAAGATGAAAGGGGTTGGGGGAGGCGGCGAGGCGCTTTGGGGGTGAGGAGACGTCGCCGATTGCGGGAATGTCTCATCCCAGCGCGGCAAAGCATCGAGCTCCCGCACAGGTATAAGGGGATCGTGGGCAGAGCGTTTTGGGGTTGACAAGGGCAGCGCTAGAGGCTGGCGCAGGCCAACCTCAGCTCTCCGCCACAATCCCTTTAACCATTGCCAGGGCGTCCATTTCGGCTGCCAGTAGGGATGACGGGAAGGCTTCAAGATTGCTCTCCTCCTGACGCGGATTGTTCGAGGGGGATTTCGCCGGGATTGTGGAAGCGGTGCTCAATCTCCGCTGCTGTCGCCCCAGAACTCAGCCAAAACTCCGCTGCTTTGACCCGTTTCTCAGAACTAATGAGGAAGCGGCAGAAGGAATCTCCCATGGAGTAGCACTGGATTTCAATACTACTCAAGCTGCGCTCAAAGGCAACGGAGAAAAAACCCGCCAACAGACCGGCATAAAGAAAACAAACCGGTTTACCGACATTGCCCAGAGTTTTCGCCACCGCCGAGTCATACAAGTCAATAAAGATAAAGCCGTTTTTGATCGAACTCAGATCCACCGACCATTTTCCCCACCCTTGGGCGGTAAAGGGCCACCACCAGGTTTCTAGGGCAAATCGTAGGTTGGCGGTTTTAAAGGTCAATCCATAATCCTTTTGAAACCAATCTTTGAAGGCCTTGGCGTCTTCTGTGCCCCAGTTTTGACCGATGAGATAGACCAGCCAACCCGAAGCTTCTCCCACTTCATGCTCCAAACCTTTTTGGAGACCGACGATAAAGTCTTCTGTCGCCAATAAGTTCTGCTGGTGATTCCAGTCAAAAATTTGCCCAGTTTCCCGCCGAAATTCAAAGAAGTTATAACGGCTGTAATGGCAATGTTGCAAAAAGGGTTGACCCGACCGGGGGACGGTTGGCGCTGCTTGCTCAAGCATAGATTTTCTCCTCTAATAAATGGATGAATTTCAATAAACAAGGTGTTAATACGTGCCATTAATCATTGGTTTGCAACATGCCCCCTAAGTTGGTCTCAAAGTTTTGATCCATTTGAGCCATCTTTTCAAGTGCCGATCGCAAAATTAATTTGTTTGCTTCCACCAAAATTTCACCAGTATAGGGATGATAGAGGTTTTGGCTTGCCCGTTGGCCAATCAATGCCTTGAGTTCTCCCAAGGAACCGACATACATTGCCCGAGGGACTTCCACCACCACACCATCGTCCAAGACACGGGTTTGACAAGCCAGTCGTGAGTTTGCTTGTGCTGTATCAATGAATCCCAAGGTCAATTGTTCTTGGGGGGTCGGGGGGCTCAGGACATCTAGCCCTGCTTGGATATAGATATGGCAGGTTGCACAACGACCTTGGGCACCACAAGCTTGCAGAATATTCATGTCATGCTCAAGCAAAGCTTGCAACAAGGTATCGTTGGTCTTGATACCAATATCTTGATCCAGGGGTTGTAGCTTGACTTTCTTCACAACGATTTGACTCCAGAGAAAATTAATCTAGGGCAACAACCCCTGTAAATTCTCCGAAATGTCTCCTTTGCGAAGTAAGGCCGGAAAATCGACGATAATTCGTTGACATTCTTGCTCAAAGCAAAGTATCCAAGCTTGAATAATTTGCAATTGTGCTTGATCAATAGGACTGCCTTGCAAACTGTCTGGAATTGTCACCTGGCCAAAATGATCCACTTGCCACTGCTCTAACCAGGCATGTTCAACCACTATTTTTTTGTGTGCTTTTCGCCAATAGTTCCCAATGGCAAGGGAGCCAAAATAGTTGATCGAAAAGAAGGTTAATTCTGTTAGCGCTTCACATACAGTGCTGCAGTTTAGGGCATTCTGGTGAGCTCGGACGTCTCTGAGTGGGGCAGAGTCTGAGCTCACTCGGTGGGAATTTGCCGGGTGAGAGGCAATTGTTTCAGGGGAACATCGAATAACTTTCTCAATTGCCGTTTTTAATTGAGACAAGGATTCAATATTCCCCTGTACGACATCGTAGGCACCGCGGCGAAGGGCCCAATCCCGAAAGTACTGACTAACGGGTTGGTGGGAGAGCAAGATGATGGGGAGAGATTGCCAGCGATCGCGGCATTCTCGAAACACCTCAAAACAATTGGCCTCCTTCAAATTGCCTAACAAGAGTAAATCCACTGACTGCTGAGCCAGGATTCTCCTCACTTGGAGGGTGGTTGAACAGAGACCGGTAATCGGCCATCCTGCTTGCTCTAACGTTGCCATGAGGGGCTCAACGATTCCAACCTGACACTCTGCCAGAACGATGTTGGAAGACCAAGGACTGGAGTTGATAGTCATGGTCTGTCCAACCTTGAAGGTAGGGGGTAAAGCAGCAGTTATATTGTGATGGTATGTAGTCATAAGCTGTAAAGGCTCCAGCTAAGACAATTTGACAGCAGTCGTTTTAGGGAAAGCAATAGAAAACCAAAAATAGGTTAATACATCCTTACTGAAAGAAGCTTGGAGCAGTTTCTTTGCTCAGGGCTGTACCACCAGAAATCTATAGTCCATCAGCGAATGTGTGAATGTCTGGGTCGTTTGCAGAATATTAAGAGTTACTTAAGATTAAGTATAAAATGAACTCTTCAGAAAAGAAAAAACAGATTAAAGCAAGTTAACGATTCTTAACGCAGTATTGTTTCCGTCTTAACTCGATGTGTAACTTTCTCGAAACATTTGTATATTGAGGTTTCTGAACTTACATGATTTCTCGCAAATTGACCAAAAATCTGATGTTATTCTTAAATATGGAACAAAAGCTGGAACCTATGGGTAGGGCTAAAGTTTGAAAGCCAAAACTGATAATGCTTTGGGCAATTATGTTCGGTTCGCTCTGCAAAAAGCAAGCTACGTTTTTGCTCAGCCTGACCGATAAAATTATGGGATTTTTTGGCTAGCTCTTTTGTTGTGCAATCAGGATGTTATTGTATATTACTAATAACACGATGTATGATTTTTCCAAAATTATTTCAGCACAAGGCTTGTCAATTCAATGATTTCCGAGACAATCGCTCCACTACCTTCATGTTGTCGTTTGTAGTAAGTTACACACGGCGTTAATACTCACTCAGTAAATGTCCTAGGGCTTCCCGGGTAATCTTTTGGCCGGATGGAACGAGCAGCGTCCCCGTGATGGGGTTATGAAGGTTGCGAGGCGAAATACGATTTTCGAGGCGCTGAAGAACTTGCAGAAGTTTTTTCTGTGCGGGCGTATCGAGGTATAGGACAACGTCTTCCTGGAGGAGCTGGGTCTGGCACATGAGGCGATCGCACGCCACATCCTTACGTGTGTTCTTGAGGGTTTTTTGTTCTAAGTTCTCCATCGGGCTCAGGCTATCTGCCCCCGCAAAGACTCGCAGCGCACAGGTGCCACAGGTACCTTTGCCACCACAGACAGCAGCTAATTCCACTTTGGCACGTTGCAGAACGGGTAACAAAGAAGCTTGTGATTGATCTTTTCTATCGCTGAGGTAAAGGGAAAGCCCCAGGGGCTCTAATTTGATTTGTGGCATCTTAAAAATGAATGATCTCGTTTATTCTATAGCCTATAGTCTATATGCCAAAGCGTGGATGATCAACTGAGGGGAGAACTCAAAAGGTAATGACAGACTTTTGCAGTAAGGGAGTCACCACTGTCGGATACAGAATATTACTTGCGCATATATAGGACTTATTTAACGATCTTTAGGAGTTCTCTCAATGCACCAATCTTGTGATCAACCTTCAAGTCTAGAGGTAAGTTCCCATAACCATATTCAGAGAAAATAGTTGTAGCACCACAGGCATTTCCCATTAGAATACCAACTTCAGAATCTTCCACATGGAACAGTGTGTCTGGTCGGCAATCTGTAAAGAGTTCTTGTAAATAGCGTGGATCAGGTTTTGCAAAATCAGAATCATCAGGTGTTTGCATTTTGTCGATATATCTCCAGAGCCCGATTGACTTAAGCACCTGAGTTTGGATGACACGACCTCCTGATGTACAAGCGAAGATCTGATAATTTCGAGCTTTCAATTCACACAAGACCTGATCGGCATCGGGCATGGCTCGAATGAACTTGAATAAATTATCTAAGTAATAAGGTTGTACAAATTCTGTAAAGACTCTATGTGTCTCATGCTGGGGACATCCGAGAAATTCAAGCATTTTGGATGCCTTCAAACCCACTAAATCTATAACAGCAATCCTCTCTGGACGTGGCAGACCTAGCTTCTCAATTCCGTAGGCGAAAGCTTGGTAATTGGCTTCTCCTGAATCAATCAGCACGCCATCCAAATCAAAAATAATTGCTTTGGCTGAATTTATCATCGGATATTCTTCGATTATTGATGTGAATTTTCGATCATCTTGTTGCCGCCGTAATGCACTAATTTATGGCGCTGATATGGCGATCGTACCTGTACATATAACGAACAATTCGACGGGAAAGTTGAGCATTGACTAAAAAATTCATGTCAAAACCGCCTGTACACGTTTGACTTGGGTTAAGCACGTTGCAAAGTCCAAAACCGCCAATAAATCAAGGTATTCTAAATCTTCATAATCTGCTAGAATTTCTTCAAACGACATCCCTGCACTCAGTAACTCTAAAATGTTTTTAACTGGATACCGTAAACCTCTAATACAGGGTTTGCTATGACAAATATTGGGATTTAAGCTAATTTGTTTAAGTGGCTCGAATGTATTTTCCATGTTTTTTCTCTTTGATGATAAGGTGAGTGAAGATGACAGTTTAAGAGTTAAACAAGGACATATCAATATTCAAGCAACCTACGCCTATGCTTATTACTTTCTATGATTGAAGTTTTGTATGTCCCTGGCAAACTTCTGGAAGTTTCGCCCTGTATCATATCCTTTTTTTCGTCTCCAATCGATATAGAATTCTAGTTTCCCCCAATAATAAGGCACGAAAGGATTCCAGATCTCGAATGCCATTTTCTTATGAATTACGCCAAATCTATAGGCGATGGAAATCTGATTGCAGAAGCTCAAAAACACTTTTACTTTAGTATGTAATTCCGTGTCGTTTTCTATCTCGTACAAGCGCTTGTTGTTGTCATAGCAAGAGTTCAACCAGTTATCTACAGCACATCTTGTATCAATCATTGAGGGATCACTTAAGTGTTGCATATAGGACATGGTTTTGCTGAGCTTAAACTGTCTCAACGAGACTAAGAAGCCGATCGCAGCCAATATGACGCCAATAAGTGTTCCGATTGCGACAAGAGTATCAAGACTCATATTGAATGAAGTTATCTATCGTTTGTAATGGGGCTGGGCTGACTATCGGATTAGACAAAATTCGTAAAGTAGAGCCCAAATAAAATGGTAAGGTGGGCAAGGTAAAATCAACGGTTTCAAAATGAAACGGAAACATATCAATATTTGCCCACCCTATGCCTTGGTGATCTAATTGCATCAATTAAAGTATGCCACAGCTATCTAAATATGGATAATAAGGGCAGTGCGGCTCATCTCTATCTAGTCATGCTTCTCGAATCCGCTTACGATGTCATCAATATTTTTCAACAGTAATGCCTCCAAATCAGTGTTCTTGATATTTCCTGTTGAAATCAAAAGGAGTTTATAGGGTTTACGATACAACGTAAACGAATCAACGAAATCAGAATCCTTCGTTATCACAATATAATTGTCACGAATAGAAACCTCATTGATTATTTCATCAGGCGTACGGTTGCCAAGTGGTAAATCCATTGCGTGCATTGCATCATGACCCAACTCTTGTAGACAACGAACAATACGACGGGGGAGTTGAGCATTGACTAAAAACTTCATGTCAAAACCGCCTGTACACGTTTGACTTGGGTTAAGTGCGTTGCAAAAGCTAATACTGCCAATAAATCCAGGTATTCTAAATCTTCGTAATCTGCCAAAATTTCTTCAAATGACATCCCTGCACTCAGTAACTCTAAAATGGTTTCAACTGAATACCGTAAACCTCTAATACAGGGTTTACCATGACAAATATTTGGATTTAAGCTAATTCGTTTAAGTAACTCGAATGTATTGTTCATGTTTTTTGCTTATTTCATTAACAAAAACCACTGTCTCAAGTATACCTGAGACAGTGGTTTTATGACAAATAGGTGTATTACTCGATCATATCAACACCTAATGAAGATAAGCAGTAGCATCGTGGCACTACTGCTATTGAAGAAGTTACTAAACCAGTAGCTCAACGGCACAAGCAGCTATAACGTGAAGCTTGTATTCTACCTCCGCCGTACTCAAAAAGACACATTTGTGCTGAATCGGAAGATGTCTCAATGTTAAACCCAGGACGAATTTCTCCATTGGGTGCTAATCCGGTACATACATAGAAGGTATAACCCCTGTTATTCTGTCCCGACGAAATTGCAAAATTACCGTTTTGTGAGCATACTTCACTACAGGAGCGGGGAGGATTTGCTGCTGTCCATACAGGAGCATGAGCATTGGCACGGCTGGGGAAATTGATAACAACTAAGACTGTAGCGATAATGCTTAAGACTAAGACAATAGGAACGCTAACTTGAAACCGAAGAGCCTTGAATAAACTTTTTATGTGCATGACTTTATCTAACCAAAACACTAAACCGTATTAGAGCTTGACTCTAGGCATAGATTATACGGATTTTTCCAATCTAATTACCTCTACACGGATTTTCTTAATATTTTTTTGCATACGATATAACTTGCCGGTCTGTTATGCGAGAAAGTTCCGTATAATTCCCTCGTTAGCCCACCTGTTTGGCTAACGCCTGCAACTGCGATCGCAACCGCTCAATCATCTCACTATTTCCCCCCTCTTCGCCCATTTTCTGCAACTGTAACTTCTTCTGGGCCAGCTCCGCCGCGAGTTGCAACAGTTGACGCCGTTGGGATTTGTTGAAGCCCAACTGTTTGAGGTGGACAGAGCGGGGTTTGCAGAGGCCTTGATAACAGTTGGGGGGGAGAATCTCAGGGACTTCGTCTTGAAGATAGACGCTGAGGCGGCGGCGATCGTTGTAGCCAGCCACAAACCAGAGCACCACCATAAAAAACGCCAACATGCCGTAATTGAGCAATGCGACCAAAACGAGGGCTTCATCGGTGGCTTCGGCAAGGGTGAGAGCACCGTTGTGGATCAGGTGGCCGGCGATCGCCGCCATTAAGCCCCCCGCAATCACCACCACCTTATAGAAAAAATTATGGGAGTAACGGGCTAAGCCAAACCCAATCCCTGTTAGCGCCGTCCAAAAGCCATGCAAGCCGCCAAAGACCACGGTTCGCAACAGCAGGAGCGTGAACCAATCGCCCCAGCCTTCGGTCAACGTGGTGAGATAGAGAATATTTTCAATGTAGGCAAAGCCAAACCCAGCCACACCACCATAGACAATGCCATCCACCCAGCCATCAAACTCTTTGCGGAAGGCAAAGTAGACGATCGCCACCGCCAAACCCTTTAAGATTTCTTCAGTCACGGGCGCACCGATCGCTGTTGACATCAATTCACTGCTCAGGGAATTCGCGCCGAGCACCGCTTGAACGGGTACATCAAAAATGACCTGTAAAATAATTGCGGCGATCACTGCCGGCACTGCGCCCCAGAAAAATGCGCCCAACAGATAAGCGGTGGGTTCTTTCTCAAAGCGATCGACCGTGCGAATCAGCCAGGTGTAGAAATAGGCAGGAATCGCCAAGACGATCGCCGAAATGATGAAAACATCCATAAGTTGCCGGAGAAAGAGGATTCTCCATCAAATATATCCGATGACTCTGAGCGGTTGGCTTTGCTGTTGGGTTTGTGCCGATGGGGGTGATAATGAGGCCAAGACGCAGTTATCTCAATCCCTCAAATTTTCCTTGGCCCCTCATGACCGAAGATGTTCTGGAATCCTCAACCAATCCCCTCAGCGCCAAAATCATGGTCGTGGTCTCACGGGCGCTGGCGGCCTCCCGCCCCTCGCTGATTGCCTTCTTGGTGGCTCAGGGCACGGCTTTGAGTGGCGGTGAGAAAACGGCTATTTCCTTTTGTAACGTCTTGTTTGTGGGCAATTTCTGTGCCGCGATGGTGGTGGGTTTTTGGTTTGGCTTTGGCAAGATTCTGGAAGACGCCAAGGAACTCAAACCCAAGGTACTGCTGGGCTTGTTTCTCAATGGGTTCCTCGCCACCATACTCGCTGGCCTGATTTTTACGGCGCTCGAACACACCACCGTAACCAATGCTGTTCTCCTCGGTCGCTTGGGGCCAGTGCTGTTTGCGCTGGTGGGTGCGCTGCTGTTGGGCAAAAAGATCAAAATCAATGAATGGTTTGGCTTCTCGCTGATTGCAGTGGGCGTGACGGCGATCGCCCTCAAAACCAGTGACTTTATGATTAACCGGGGCGATCTATTAATCTTGCTCTCGACCGTGGTCTTCGCCCTCTCCTCCCTCACTAACAAGCTCATGGTCGCCAAGGCCGCGCCCCTCTCGGTCGTGGTCTTCTCCCGCAACCTCATTTCCTCGGTGCTCTTTTTCATCATTGCCATGCAGTTGTTTGGCCCAGAGCATTTTGCCGATGCCTTTCAAGGGCAGCTCTGGATTGTTATGACCATTTATGCGCTGGTCGTCATCGTCCTGGCCCAGTTCCTCTGGTATTCCTCCCTCAACAACCTGGATTCCCAGACGATCGGCCGCCTCACCGTCCTCTCACCGGTCTTTGGCATCACCTATGCCTTTGTGCTCAATGGCGAGCGACCCACGAGCCTACAAGTGGTCACGCTGGTGGTGATTATCATTGGTGTGCTGATCGCCAGCCTGAGCCGACACCAGAAGGAAACCAAAACCGAGATGATGTGCCACGAGCCGGAGAATGCAGCGTCGGCACCTTAATGGGTTGAGGGTTGAGCGTTTAAGGCGGAACATCTTTTCCCAGGAGGGGTGGTCTTGTGCAGCGACGACCAGGGTGGGTCGGGTATGGGCGAACGATGCAATCGAGCGTTTTCTCGGCATTCAAGACGCTTCATCGTCCGAGGCGGCAGGCGGGAGCGAGGGTGGCGCGGTGCTGCCCCGATCGATGATTTCAATGTCCCATTGGCCGCTACGGTTGCTCTCAAAGGCAATGATCCGGCCATTGCCGCTAATGGTCGGATGACGAACCTCACCTTTCAACTCGCGAGTCAGCGCTTGGGTACTTAGGGTCTGGCGATCGTAGACAAAGATATCGGGTTTGCCATATTGCTGGGATACATAGACGATGTAGCGGCCATCGGCACTCATCGCGGGTTGCTCGACGAAGCGACCGGGGGCATTGAGTCCCGGCAGCGGAATCAGTTGACGACGGCGAATGTCGTAGAGATAGACTTGGCGCTGGGCGCGGCGATCGGAGCTAAAGACAAGATAACGACCATCGTAGGAGAGATGGGGTTGCGCGTCTGCCGCTGGGCTGTTGAGGCTGCGTCCCGGCGTTTGGGGTGGGGGGGTGAGCCGGGTGGGGCGATCGCGACAACTCCCTAAACCCAGTACACAGCATCCCCCCAGTACCATGCCCCAGCGCTGCAATGTCCTCAACCCAGCTTGCTCAGGCATCCGCCACCGATGAAGGGGGTAGGGTACAGCAATTCACCTCCTCAAGGCAAACCTTGCCCCATTGCAAGGACCAACGCACGAGTGTCACGCGATTGGGGGTTTGGGTTTTGGTCAAAATATGGCTGACATGATTGTCCACGGTGCGCTTGCTGATCGCCAGCCGCTCAGCAATGTCTTGGTTCGTCAGACCCTTAGCCACCAGCTCAATAATTTCGAGTTCCCGCTCGGAAAGGATGAGTGGCTGATTAGACTTCTTTGCCGCTGCCATGCTGACGTCCTGTCATTGGTTGATCAGTATTTATACCTATCATGGTATGGAACGGTTGGGTCATTAGCCTTTCCTTAGCAAACCTGAGTTTTCAATAAGCAGGCGGTGCGAAAGCTGACAAAATTTAACAAACCTGAGTTTCGGTTAAGCCAAGAGCACGAAAACTTAGAAAACTCAATGAAATCAACAATACTGGCTCAGCGGGAGGTGCCGGGGGGCTGGACCCCTGAAAACCGGGTTTGATAACGAGATTTTAATGTTTTGAGGAAGGCGATCGCTTCGCTTATCCAGAACTCAGGTTAAGGTTAGCAAGACTGAATCTCCGATTACTGGAGCTGCTCGGTAGCCCTCTCTACCTCAGCGGGCTAATCCTGTAGGGGTTTAAAACCCCTACAAGGTTAACTCCCAATGGGAGAGGGCTTCTGGCTCCCCTAGGAGAAGGGGAGC
>JBCDEB010000103.1:0-25869 GCA_039180005.1 Cyanobacteria bacterium P01_G01_bin.54
CCCCTCCCCCGCCAGGAGTTCCACCGCTGCGGCTCGCAGACTGCATACTTTGAGTTCTCTCGAGAGAAGCCGCCTGCACTCCCGCGCGGCTGCATCGGCCCATTCCCCTTTCCCAGCGAGGAGTTCCAGGGCTTGGGCTCGGAGATCGCGATCGGGATCATCGATCGCCCGTTGGTGCAAGAATTCACGGGTGGCTGCATCGGCCCATTCGGCTTTCCCGGCGAGGAGTTGCAGGGCTTGGGCTCGGGGATAACCATCAGGATCATCGATCGCCCGTTGGTGCAAGAATTCACGGGTGGCTTCATCGGGCCACCATCTTACAAGGGGACGAAGAGCTGCACGACGCATGGTTGAATCTTTTGCATTACATGCATAATGGTCAATTCGATCACGGTTACGAAGAATTGCAGCGTCGAAATCTGGATAGGATTGATGACCAAATTGCTTAAAGCCATCTTCTTCTGGTGCTATTTGCAGTAGGTAATCTGGATTCGGTAAATGGTTTGCTATTTCAACGATGGACTCAAGGAATTCATTCAGCATGAAGGGGTCATCAAATTCCCCATGTCCTACTTCCTTAAGGAAATTAACACACCTTATTAGAAACAATGTACATAGTTTATCCATCTTTGAAAGGTTGCGTAGCTCACTCATACAACGAATACCAAGTACCAAGTGATACGGCATCTCGCTTGGCTCAAGTTTATCAAGCCAAGCTGTCGGAAAATCCTTCAATATCAAGAGTGTGCGAATCAAACGATCGGCAAACTCATCCCCAATCTCCCCACAAATTAACCGCAATACCTCACTCCAATCCGGGTCATTCCCATGTTCCCGGAATACCCCATCCAAATCATCCAGCGTAAACTCCTCCGTCTTTTCAAATCGCAGCACATATTCTTTCGCCGTCAGAAACTCCATAAAGGTACGATGCAAGAAACCATAGAGCTTCGGGCCACGGGGACAGAGAATATAGTTCCGTTGCCATAGCCCTTCAATCATTTTTTGGGCAACTTGTTCGGCTTTACTTCCTTTGAGATCAGCGTAATTTGCCTCAAACCACTGCCGTGTAATCCGCAACAGCTCCTCCTCCGTAATAAAATTCCCCCGTAAACCCGCTTGGCTGGCCTGCATTTCAAAGGCAATTTGCCGCAACAACTCCTTCTTGCGATACACCGACAGAAACTTCAACTCCTCCATTGCTAGATGATTATTCACCTCCCACTGATGCACCAACACATCCAAACATTGCTCATAAAACTCCGCCCGCTCCTCCGGTAGCTCCCGCTCCCGCGCAATCAAACACATGATCGTCAACAGCAACGGATTTCCTGCCAGCCAGCGCACCGAGGGTGAACGATCCACACTGTTGAGCACCCGCTCAATCCGTTGCTCGGCATTCTTCGGCTCATTGGGAAACACCCGACTGAACCAGGCGTGGGTGAAATTTTCCTTTTGGGGGCGATCCAAATCTTGCAAGCGATAATGGGCAAACCCCGCCGGACGTAAGATCCCCTCGTGGTAGCCATGGGGACGAGAGGTGACAATTACCCGCGCTAACGGATAGATCTCGGTAAAGCCGACAATCTGCCGCATCACATCATCCCGCCGCTTCGGGTCAAAGATTTCATCCAAGCCATCAAACATTACCAAAGCCGGCCCAGACTTAAGCCGTTGATCTAGCCATTGGTCATCAATGCCATAGCCCATGGTTTCGCCCAGATAGCGGGCATAGTCCATCAGGGAATTCACCTCAACTTCTTGCTCACAGGTAAAGTGATAATCCCGCAGCTCAATCAAAAACGGGAAATGCTCCTGGGGGCCAGCCGTAAAACCCCTGGTCCAGGCGATGGGCTGGGTTGGGTCATCGGGGTCGGGGGGCGGATTGAGAATGCCCAGGAGAAGATAGCGCAGCAGCGTAGACTTACCCGAGCCCGGTTCGCCGGTAATCACGATCAGCGCATTGTCTGACTGAATCCCCGTTGGCTGGGGACTGACCACCGCTAACACTGGACGTACGGGCTGATCTGCATAGGAGGCCCGCTGGAACTTGAGCTGCGGCGGTAGATCCTCACTCCCCTCTTCCAGTAGGGCGATCACCTCCTGTTCATCCTTGCGATCGAGCTTGCCTGCTCGAATCCATTGTTCTAGCTCATCCTTGGTGATCGCTACCGGCGGTGGATTTTCGCGCACATCCTGGGGCTCAAAGATATCGGTCACGATCAACGTGCCGGGATCATCGGCGGTGGGGGGCGCAATGCGAGCGAGGTCTACCCGTGCATAGGTCTTGCGCATCACGGAGACATATTGCTCCTGGCGAACCGTGACCTGCACTCCCAGCAGCCGTTCCCCCAACTGACGGATTTGATCCAGATTCTGGGCATTGAGCACCGCCCGCATATCCGGTGTGACAAAGACTTTTTCCTGGGCTCCTTTGCGAAAGTTGACGGCAATTATGTCCCATGCACCCGGAATCGGTAAGGGTTCCCCACCCAGCGCCGCCCATTCTGCTGCCAAGACTTGCGGATCAGGAAACTTCGGGTTACTCAGATCCCGCACGGTTTCCAGGAGATGGGCGGCGATCGCCCTGCTTTTGAGGAATTTCTGAACCGATGTCCGATAGCGTTTAAGCTCATCACGGCTCACCATGAGTTGCAGCACATTGCTCAAGGCTTCGATCGCGCGAGTATAGGCATGGGTCAGCGCCCCCTGATAGACATCCTTCAGGGCATCTTTTTCCTTTTGGCCAAATAGAATCCCTTCACCCGTTTCAAACAGCTTTTTGACCAGATCCCTGGCGTGCTCTGCAACCGCAGGCTTGATAATAGTTTCAATCGCCTTCTCGCCTAGCAGGATCAAGGCGCTGGATGTCAGTGGATCAAGCATTTACAGATGCTCCCGAGTTGTTGGGTTACGTCTCTTATCTTTATATCGGCAATCTGTAAAGAAGTGGTTAATCTTTAACAATTGCAAATTACGAATGGGTCTTAGGCGGTGTCATTGATTAATCTCAGGAGTCGAATGGAACAGGGAATAAAACACCTGTCTCAACCCAGCGAAGTGTAAGGCTGGCAATGTCCACCCCATTAAAAATTCATCCCTTTCAACCCCCAATCTCCCCTTCTCGTAAACGCCGCTTCAAATCCCGCACCGCTGCGCTCGTATTCCGCTCATAGGCAATTTGTAAACATCGCGCCACAATGTCCGACAGGTTGATGCCGGGGAAATAGCGACTTTCGTCTTGCACAACATAATCATTATCTTGCAGCCGATGAATGAGCAGTTTCTGCTTGCGAAACAACCAAACCTCCGGTACTTGATAGGGCAGGTAATCTTGCACATCTGAATAATTGGTGACGTCAATTTCTAAGACCAAATCCGGCGGCGGATCGCTGCGCCAATCAATCCGTTCTTTCCCAGAAACCGCTTGCCAATGCTCAATGTAGAAACAATAGTCTGGTTCAATGCCGCTTTCTTCGGGGAGTTGCATCGTTACCGGGGTAAAGGAATCATATTCCTGCTCGACTGAATCCAGAAGCACTTTGATGATATCTGCGATCAAACTGACATCTCTGCCATGTTTGGGTAAGGGGGACATCAGTAGTAGTTCTCCAGCACGATATTTGAGTCGGGGTAGTGAGCCCTCTCCCCGTTGTGCATACAGTTGTTGATAGTCTTGCCAGGTGGCGGGCGATCGCACCACTGTTCCTGCTGAGAGATAAAGTTCTTGGGGCGAAACCACAGTTAGCATTTTTTCAGTCCTCCTTTCTTTACCGAATCAACGTGAGTTTCGGTTAAGCGAAGCGATCGCATTCCTCAAAGCCTTGAAAACTCATTGTCAAACCCGGTTGTCAGGGGTCCAGCCCCCCGACACCTCCCGCTGAGGGGGAGATTGCCCCCTCAGACTCCGGCAATACCGGAGCCAATATGGTTGACTCTGCTGAGTTTCAGCGTCTTGCGCAATGTCTGCTTATCCAGAGCTCACGTTAATCAACTATTGTACTGATCATCACCTTGACCTCCACCGAATTGCGGCGATTTCGCTCAACTCCCATCAAGGAAAAACCCTCCATTCCTGCACGGAGGGTTTGTTCTGTTGTGTATCCTTGTTTAAACCACCGCCATCAACAATTGCGGGTATCGCTGCCGTCCGCCACTACTGGCAGAACGGCTTGGCGGGGAGGGCGGGGAACTGTGACGCCTCGGGGTTTGGCCCCCAATCCCCTGCTCCACCTTAAACAGGTTGGCATAGAGGTTGGCGACCACTTGCTGACCGCTTTGGGTCACGTTCAAAAACGCCAGCCCCGGGCCAACATACGGCTGCACCACATTGCGATAGAACTCCGGAAAACCTGCCCGCAGCTCATCCGCGTTGGCATAGCCCAGGGCCTGATGCGCCCCGGTTTCCACAAACTCCTGAAACAGCCCCGAGAGCTTTTGCAGGTAGCGCGGGTCCGCCAGTTGACCGAGGAGATCCGCCGCCCGGATCAGACCCGGATAGGTCTGGGTTTGCTGGTGAACCTCGCCCTGAGGGATAGGGAAGCGGGTCAGTTCGATGTTCTGCTGGATTTGGCGCACGTCGATCAGGCGATGTCCACCAAAGCGCTCTAGTACGAACTGTTTGCCGCGATCGACGTGATAGGGCGTCAAGCTGGCATCGGTGGCACCGGGAGCGAGTTTGATCAGCTCCCCTTGCAGCCCCGTGGTGTAGAGCCGTTGCTGGGGGCGATCGCCCCCGCAGAGCCCCTTGATATAGCCGATATCATGGCAGAGCAGGGAGAGGATGCAGTGCAACCAGTCTTCGGGGGTGACACCGCCCTCCCGCAGGTGCTTCCCCCGCAGGATCTCTTGCCCGGTCAGCGTCACCAGAACCGTATGCTCCACATCGTGGTAAGGGGCATCACTCTGGGCAATGCTCTCCAGCGCCATCTGGGTGGCCCAGCTCAAGATCTCAGCGTAATCGGACTTGAGGCTGCCGTAGGTGTCAGCATAGCCTTGGCGCAATTGGCGGGTGCAATGCTCGATAGTCGTTGCGATGAGGTTAAACATAATGCAGCCCTCCCTGATGAGGTTGATGAACGGCCCGGAACGCAGTGTAAGTGCTGTGCGTCCTGACTGGTTTACATCTTCGGCGATCGCCCCCGCATGCGGAACCAGAAAACCTCATAACTTTTGTCCGGATTTTCAATCGGCACAGCCTCACCCCAAACAAGCATTTGTACTAGGGACTCATAAAACCTCACAAAAACTCAGCAAACCTCATGAATTCTGCCCTCTGGCTTCCCATCCGTCAGAGACGGACTCTACAATCAAACCAGAGGAAGAATTGATCATCATGGATGCAGGATGGATGCAATCGAGGCGCTAAAGCTGACCGATCAATGGGTGTTTGCGAAAACGGGCAAGCATCTCAATGACTTGGAGCGAGAGGTGTTCTGCGGATCGTGGGAGGGTAAAACCTACGAGCAGATCTACCCCCTCAATCCCCAATATGTGGAAAAATCCGTGGGCTATAAGCTCTGGCAAAAGCTCTCGGGCGTCTTTGGTGAGAAGGTCACCAAAAAGACGATTCGCGGGGCGATCGAGCGACGCTCCCGTTCCCTCTCGCCCTCCTGTCGGGTGCTGATTGGCACCGGGGATGAGGATGCGACGATCGCTCAGACCCTGGAGTTGTTTCTTTCCACCGATGGCCATGAGGTCAGCCTGCTGCCCCTCTCCTTACCTGAGTTGGGCCTGGCCCTGCCAGAGAGCGATTATCTGATTGTCTTGCTCTCGGCGGCGGCAAGCGTCTCGGAGATGGTGCTTGAGACCATGCGCCAGGTGCGCGACTATCAACTCCAGCATCAGCAGCCGATTCTGTTGCCCGTGGGCGTGGATCTGCCCCATCGCACCCTGCTCAACCATGACCTGCGCACCTATCTCACGGGTGTTCAGATCGGTGCTTGGCAGCGCGACCAAGACAATGAGACGATTTTGCACGAGGTGCGCCACACCCTAAGCCAGCGAGACAACTGGGAAACGGAAGCGGCGCTCGAGGCCGAGTCCGAGACCCTACCCGAAGACCTCGAAGCGGTAGCTAAAAACGGCGATGCCACCGATTCTGCCCTACCCCTGCCCGTGGCGGAGCCGGAGTTGCCCAAGGGTCAAGTCCGCTTGGCATCTGCCTTCTACGTGGTGCGCCAACCCTATGAGGACGAATGCTACCGGGCGATCGCCCAACCCGGTGCCTTAATCCGGCTCAAAGCCCCCCGTCAGATGGGCAAAACCTCCCTGATGGCACGGATTTTGTATCAAGCCCGCGAGCAGGGCTACCGTACCGTGCCCCTGAGCTTCCAGCATGCCGACCAAGCCGTTTTTGAGAATCTCAACGCCCTCTTGCAATGGTTTTGTCTGCGCATTGCTCGCAAACTGCGGATTAGCCCCAAGCTCGACGACTATTGGACCCAGACCTACGGCAGCAAGGACAATTGCACGGCTTTTTTTGAAGATTGTTTGCTCTCCCAGAGCGAGACGCCCCTGGTGCTCGGGCTCGATGAGGTGGATCGCGTCTTTGACTATCCCACCATTGCCGATGACTTTTTTGGTCTGCTGCGGGCCTGGTACGAAGAAGCGGGTTATGGGGATATGGGCAGCGAGCTTTGGGAGCGCCTGCGCCTAGTGGTCGTACATTCCACCGAAGCGTATTTACCGATGCCTGTTACACAATCTCCATTCAATGTCGGTCTGCCCATTGATCTGACCGAGTTTACCGTGGCCCAGGTGCAAAACCTAGCGGCTCGCCATGGCCTGGACTGGTCGGAGCGGCAGATCGCGCCCCTGATGGAAATGGTCGGTGGGCATCCCTATCTGGTGCGCCTAGCGCTCTATGCGGTCGCCCACCACCAAATCTCCCTCGCGCAGTTGCTCGACGAAGCCGTGACCGAAGCGGGGGTCTATGGCGACCATCTACGGCGGCACGGTTGGAACCTCCAGCAGCATCCGGAGTTGGGGACGGCCTTTCAGACGGTGGTCACGCTGGATCATCCCGTGGAACTGGAATCGATTGTGGCCTTTAAGCTCCACAGCATGGGCCTGGTGCGTCTCCATGGCAATGCGGTGACGCCCCGGTTCGCACTCTATCGTCATTACTTCCGCGATCGCTTTACTTCGGAGTATCGTTAATGTTGACCCCGACCCAATTGTCCCCTACACAACTGCCTCCCACCCAATTGACCCCGACTGACTTGGACTATTGCTATAAAGTGGGCGGCCATCTGCATCTGGATGCCCCCACCTATGTGGTGCGTCAAGCCGATCGCCAGCTCTACGAGAGCCTCAAGGCGGGCGAATTTTGCTATGTGCTGGACTCGCGCCAGATGGGCAAGACCAGTCTGCGGGTGCGGACGATGCACCGCCTCAAGCAGGAGGGGATGGCCTGTGCCGCCATTGATCTGACCAAGATTGGCTCCCAGGATATTACCCCCGACCAATGGTATGCCGGGGTCATGCGTCGCCTGGTAACAAGCTTTCGTCTGCCGATTAATCTGCGGGCTTGGCTGCGCGATCGCGAGTTTTTACCCCCCGTGCAGCGCTTGAGTGAATTGCTCGAACAGGTGCTCCTCGACTGTGTGCAAGCCCCGATTATTATCTTTATCGATGAGATTGATAGTGTCTTAAGTCTGAATTTTCGCAGTGATGACTTCTTCTCTTTTCTGCGTACCTGTATTGAATACGATCGCCTCACCTTTGCCCTCTTTGGTGTGGCGACGCCCTACGATCTGATTCAAGACAAAAACCGCACCCCCTTTAATATTGGCCAGCCGATTCGTCTAGAAGGCTTTGATTATCAAGAAGTCACGCCGCTCATTGAAGGACTGGTCGATCAGGTGCCCGATGCCGAGAAAATGATGCATCTGATTTTAGATTGGACGGGTGGGCAACCCTTTTTGACCCAAAAACTCTGTCATTTGATCCTTAGTTCTGGCCCGATTCCCGAGGATGAAAACGTTGCCGACTGGTTACAGGAGCTGATTAGCCAGCGTATCCTCCACAACTGGGAAGTCCAAGATGAGCCGCCCCACCTCAAGACGATCCGCGATCGCCTGCTGCAGCCCGGTAAGCGCCCCACCCCCCTGTTGAAGATCTATCAACGGGTGCTCCAGGGCGAGGCCGTAGCCGCAGAAAATAGCCCCGAACAGATGGAGTTGCGCCTCTCGGGCCTACTGGTGCAACGAAATAAATATCTTGCTCTGTGTAATCACATCTATGGCGCGATTTTTGACAGGGCTTGGGTGCAGAAAACCCTCAACCAGGTGCAGCCCAGCTTCCAACAGATGGTTGCCCAACAGGAGCAAAAGCTCCTGGCGATGTTGCGCTCCTTTGAAGGCAAAGATTTTGATGATATTCTCTCGTCAATTCTCGGTTCCTTGACCCTGAGAATTGGTGAAGCGATGGCGGCCGATCGCGTCAACATTTTCTTTATCGATCGGGATAAAAACGAACTTTGGTCAATTCTCGCCCGTACGACTGTCAGTAGCTCCACCAAGATTCAAATCTTTTCTAATAACCAAACCGCTGGTCGGGTGACGATCTACAAGAAGGCGGTCAATATCGCCAAAGACTCCTCCGAAGACTGGGGCAATATCGTCTCAGAAGTCCAAGATCAAGATACCCCCTATCGCAACGAGCTGACCCTGCCCCTGGTTAACACCCGCGATGATATTGTCGCCTTTATCCAACTGGTGAATAAGCTCAAACCGATCCAATATCCCCAGCAGCCCCTGGTGGAACGGGTGGACAAGGAGGGCTTCACCGGGCGCGATCGCACCACCCTCGAAGAATATGCCCCGGCGATGCAGCGGATTCTCGAGCGCTGCCAAGACTGCTACAAGCTCACCCAGCGGCTGCAAACCTCCGAAGCCCTCACCGAAGCCACCCGCACCGTCGCCCAGAGTACCCTGGACTCGAAAGAAATCATCAGCCGGGTGATGGAAGCCGCCAAGCGCCTGATGAACGCCGATCGCTCCACCCTCTGGCTCCTCGATGAAGAAACCGACGAACTCTGGACAGAGTTGCCCTTTGAAGACGGCTCCCTGCGCGAGATTCGTATCCCCGTCGGCAAAGGCTTTGCCGGCCAAGTGGCCGCCACCGGCAAACCCCTAAATATCCCCTTTGACCTCTACGGCCATCCCGACTCCGCCACCGCCAAACAGACCGACCAGCAGAGTGGCTATCGCACCTGTAGCCTCCTCTGTATGCCCGTCTGGAGCCCCGAAGGCGACCTGCTTGGCGTGACTCAGCTGATCAACAAGCGCCGCCAAGGTGACTACCCTGACTACGACCCGGACGATTGGCCCGACGCCCCGGAATGTTTCCAGGACAGCTTCGATGCCAACAGCCAAAAATATATGAAGATCTTCAACTCCCAGGTGGGCGTTGCCCTGCACAATGCCCGGCAGTTTGAAGCCTTTAAGCGCCAAGCCGAAGGCACCCCCCAGAGTGTGGTCAGCCAGACCCTAGGTCTGCTCAACCAGGTAATGGACGGCAAAGGCTTTGACGATATTCTCGACATGACCCTGCGCTCGATCACCCTGCGTACCGGGCGCTCTTTGCTGGCCGATCGCACCACGATCTTTTTACTCGATGCCGATAAGGACGAGTTTTGGTCGATCATTGCCGAAACCGAAGGCGAGGAACCCCTGGAAATCCGCATTCCCGCCGACAAGGGCATTGTCGGTGAGGCGGCCCAGGGCCAGCGAACCATTAATATCCCTTATGACTTCTACGATGACCCGCGATCGGCCACCGCCCAGGAGCAGGACGCCAAGAATAACTATCGCACCTATACGATGCTGGCCTTCCCCCTGATCAACGATCAGGGACAGCTCGTCGCCGTGGTGCAATGCATCAATAAACTCAAGCGCTTCCACGATCGCAGCGCCCCCCTGGCCGAACGCATCGATATCGGTGGCTTTACCGACCTGGATGAAGCCCGCTTTGCTGAAAACGCCCCCTTGATCCGGATGATTCTGGAGAGCTTCCGTTCCTACCACAAGACGGCGCGGGGTCAACGGGTGGCGGCGGCTCTGATGGCAGCGACGCGATCGGTCTCCCAGAGCAGTCTGGAGCTGGATGTGATCTTGCAGCGGGTGATGGATGCGGCCAAAGAACTGATGAACGCCGATCGCTCCACCCTCTGGCTCCTCGATCGCCAGGAAGCGGAACTCTGGACAAAGCTCCCGGTCGGGGACAACGACTTTAAGGAACTACGCCTCAAGGTGGGCCAGGGCTACGCCGGTCGGGTGGCAGAGCTGGGCACCCCCCTCAATGTCCCCTACGATCTCTACGATTTCCCCGATTCCGAAACGGCCAAACGTACCGATGCCCGCACGGGATATCGCACCTGTAGCCTGCTCTGTATGCCGATCTGGAACCCCGATGGTGAGCTGATTGGCGTCACCCAATTGGTCAATAAAATTGACAGCGAAAGTTTCCAAAGCTACGTCTCCCAACTCAATGGTGTGCCCGAGTTTTTCCAGACCAGCTTTGATCAAAATGACCAGCAATACATGCAGGTCTTTAATAACCAAGTAGGGGTAATTCTGCAAAACGCCGAGCTGTTAGCAACGGTGAAACAACAGCTCACAATGACGGAAGAACAAGATGAGGAGGTGGTTAATGACAGATGATGAACTACGGGCACTCCTAGGGCAAATTCTAGAGGTTCAACGAGATTTACAAGAGAGTCAGCTCCAAGCGCAAGAGGAGCGACGGGAACTCCGCGAACAGATCAGTGAATTGACGGCCAACACCAATAAGTTGGAGCGGATCGTTCTGCGCCATGAGGGGTATCACATTTTGAGTGAGAGTGAGCGATTGGATTTGCAGGGGCAGATGCTAGAGCTACAGCGGCGGGTGGCACGGTTGGAGCGACGGGAGAATGGAGAGGCGAATGGGGCAACTTAAGTCGTTCCACGTGCCCTTGCAAGCTCAAGCGGTAAAACTCTCAAAAATGCTGGCCAAACAAATCAAAGCCCTCAAATCCACCCTTCCCCCTTAACCGTTACCCTTTCTCCTGACTTCTGCAATTATTGATCGTATCTCACCAACTATTCATTATGGCCATGACAGATGATGAACTGCGGGCGCTTCTGGCACAAATTCTAGAGGTACAGCGAAACTTGCAAGAGAGTCAGCTCCAAGCTCAACAAGAGCGCATCCAGGCTCAACAAGAGCGCAATGAGGCTCAACGACAAGCAGAGCAGGAGCGACAGGAATTACGTCAGCAAATTAGTGAATTGACGGCCAACACCAGTAAGTTGGAGCGGATCGTGCTGCGTCATGAGGGATATCACATTTTGAGTGAGAGTGAGCGGTTGGATTTGCAGGGGCAAATGTTGGAGCTACAGCGGCGGGTGGCGCGGTTGGAGCGACGGGAGAATGGGGAGGCAAATGGGTCAAATTGAGGGGGTGTGTCGAGTTGTGTAGGGTGGGCAAATATTGATGATTTTTGGGTTTTGTTTGGGAGTGTTCAGAAAGCCGTGTTCGATCCGGCTTTAACCCCTTATTTTCCGTTCCCAGAACCGGGATTTACACAAAAATAAGAACGCTCCCTTTTGTTTTGAACCCACTGATTTTGCCCGCCTTACAGTTTTGAGAAAATGGTCAAAGTTCTCCCACTATCTGGCTGCGCCAACAACCGCCTCTAGTATCCTTGCCATATCGCTACGTGCCCGCTCTCTGTCCGTTGCTTCAAGGAGTAAACCTTTGCCAGCCGTGATTAATACAAACGCCTTTGCCAATCCTTCATCGGCCGTAGACGCAAGACGGGTGCGATGCAGAAAATTGCCGAGGCGTGAGCGAAACCGTATAGGCCAATCTTCCTCAGAAGCGTTTTTCAGCTTCAACGCATTATCTAGCAATTCGGTTCCATGCAGATTAGCAATCAGGTCAATTGCTTCCCCCACCATAATGTCGAATACCTTTGTCAGTATGACCAAGGGTGTACTCTCTTCATTATTTAGAGTCGCAAAGATACGACCATACATATCGGCGAGGTAAGTTTTTAGAGTCCACTCGTAGCAAGCGTCTTTTGAGCCAAATTTCTTATAGATCGATTGTCTGGATAAGTTGGCAGCTTTAGCAATATCCTCCATTGAGGTCTTACGAAAGCCATATTGTGCAAAAACAGCGAGTACAGCTTTTGCATCAACCTTAGAGCTATCGATATTGATTGTCTGAGTCATGTTGCTTCCCATCATGAGGAACAGAGAACAGGTTCCTGATGGTGCGTCAAGTCGAGTGAATATACCCTAACTCGACTTGACGCATCATGGGTTATGCGAATGAGATATCACGTTCTCCGCCAGCAACAGAACGCAGAATTGCCTCAACCTGATTGTGGCTCATAGCACGTGGTACTGCGTATGAGGAGCGGGCTTCAGATAGCGCGTTCTGAACGATTGTGCGATAATCCTGGGGCTGAATATCCACAAGATTGACTGGGATATCCAATTGATCGCTCAACTGATCCACTCGTGCAATGAAGCGTTCAGTAAGCACCGCCACATCTGTGGAACTGTTTTCACCAGACAACATCCCCTCCAATGCCGCAAAGCGCTCGGCACTGACAGATTTATTGAATCGCAACACGCGAGGGAGAATGACCGCATTGGTAAGGCCATGGGATGTATTGTAATGGGCACTGACTTGGTGAGAGATTGCATGGACATAGCCGAGACTGGATTTGGTGAACGCGTATCCCGCTAGAAACGATGCCAATGCGACCTGCTCTCGGGCTTTAAGATCATCTCCATTAGTGTAAACTTGCGGCAAGTACTCAAACAACAAGCGGATTGCTAGCGCCGCATCCCGGTCAGTATCAGCAAATCGGTTACAGGATGTGTAGGCTTCGATCGCGTGCGTGAGCGCATCCATACCCGTTGCTGCGGTCAATAGCGCTGGCAGTGATTTGAGCAGCTCAGGATCAAGTGCTGTCGCGATCGGAATGTATTTGGGATCGACAAAAAACTGCTTGCGATGGGATTCCGTATCCGAGATAACCGCAGCGGTGGTGGCCTCGGAACCCGTGCCTGAGGTTGTCGGAACCACGTAGAAGGGTAGAGGTGGGGTCTTGACTTTCAGCAGACCCGCAAGCTTACGCATCCCACCGGGATTCGTTCGTGCGGCGGCAATTACCTTAGCGGTGTCAATTGCAGAACCACCACCAATCGCCAGTATGCTGTCGCAGTTGTGGGTTTGAGCAAGCGCTAACCCTGCCTCGACTACAGCGAATGTGGGGTTGGGCGTAATCCCATCAAAAATCGTGACTTCGCAGCCCTCAACACGCAGGAAATCCAAGAGGTCATCAAGCATCCCCCTTTTGTGCAGAAAGCGGCCGGTGATTAGCAGTGGGCGTCGTTGACCGCTAGCAATCATCAACTCAGCGAGCTTACGGGTGGAACCAGGGCCGGAGAAGACCAATGGTTTTTGGGGTGGAAAAAGCGTCGAAAGCGCACGCAGTGCATATCGTATTGGTGAAGTAAACATCTGGGTTAACCTCTAAAGAATCTTTTGGAAATGGCGTAGCCGAAATGCTCTGTGCGTTGTTGAGCGGGTTGCCCTTGACGATTTCTTTTGCTTCAGGATCTGTGCAAGCGCCCTTTGGAAGCTAGCGAAATCTCTACATCAGTCTGCACTGTTGAGCCTGTCTATGACATTTACTCTGTCATTGTCTTCTCTATGTATATTACATTGACATTTTTAGTCAAAAATGTCAAGTCTAAATTGTCAAAAAATATAAATAAGTCTATCTAATCCTTGGGTAGACACGACTAGGACTTACGCAGTTCAAACCCTGCACACTATATCTAGACTTAACGTGAGTTCTGTTTAACGTGAGTTTCGGTTAAGCGAAGCGCTCGCATTCCTCAAAGCCTTAAAATCTCGTTGTCAAACCTGGTTGTCAGGGGTCTAGCCCCCCGACACCTCCTGCTGAGGGGGAGATTGCCCCTTCAGACTCCGGCAATATCGGAGCCAGTATTGTTGGATTCTGCTGGGTTTCCGTGTCTTGCACAATGTCTGCTTATCCAGAACTCACGTTAATTAAGATTAGTGAGCTCCCAAAAAATCATGTAATACCAACGAGTCATGACGGACTATCACCCCCAACGATGAAAACCCCCTTACCAAGGGGGTCGGCGTAGCCGGGGGGATCTCGCTAGCTTCATTGACTTGGTGCAAGAGTATTAATATTGTCTATTTTCAAAGTAATCCCAAAGTCTGGCTACGGATAAAATCTAGTTCTAGATACCGAGCTATACATCCAGGACAGCACCGATCGCGGCTTTCTCCAACGTGTCGGCGGCGGCTACCGCTTCGTCTATGCTCTGTTGCGCGAACATTTCGCCAGCCAATACGGCAACCCTACCCCTCCCTCAAAAACGCTCTAAACTAGAAAACACGATGACCCAACTCACCATCGATCCCCAACTTCTTCAAGAAGCCCTTGCTCTCAGCGACCACCACACCGCCGACGAACTGATCTCTGCTGTTCTGCGTGAATACATCCAACTCCGCAAACAGTACCCACCGGCCATTCCAGTGATCAGCGATGCTGAACAACAGAAAATCGAGTCAGAACTCGGAACCCCTGCCGACATTGAAGCCGAAGAATTTGTCGATCTAACAGAGTGGACAGAAAATGCGGGTCAACTACAGTAAACGGTCTGTAAAGTTCTTGAAGAAAGCCGATGTAGCAACTCAAAATCGAATTCGAGAGAAAATTGTGATTCTCAAGCATGCTTGGGAACAAAATGGTACTCTGCCAACTTCAGAGCTTAACATTAAGCAAATGAAAGGAGACTGGCAAAGCTTTTACCGTATCCGTATTGGCAAAATCCGCATCATCTTTAAAATTGACGAACAAAATGACATTCTGATGATTTATGATATTTGCTTTCGAGGCAGTGCATACACCAAGTGATACCAAACCGATCATGCCCTCAACCCATATTCGGTAACTGCCGCTGCGCCTCCTTTTGCTGTTTCTGAGCTAGCCGGAAAAACTCTTGCCCCGTATGCAGATAATTCTCATCATAGCTGTTGGTAAACCATTCCAACTCATTGATCCCATCTTCGAGGTGATTGAGGCAATAGTAGAGGCTGGCGGCTGTGCCCGCCACCACGCTGGGGTTAGGTAGGGTGCGAAAGCGAGTTTGGGCTTTTTCAAGCTGCGCCCGACTGTGCTCCACATAGTCCACAAAGACGTCCATGAGATCACTGTCAAAGGGGTCAGCGGCAAGCTGGTTCACCTGCTGCTTGAAGGGTTTGCAAATCTGGTTAATCTGGTGATTGACGGGGCGATAGATCTGCTGCATCCATGGGCCGAGTTGACCCTCCGACTGGCGTTTGGCCTGCTGCTGTTGGTATTGCTGTTGGGCACTGCGATCGCGCTCACTGCGGCGACGGGCCTGACCCTGACGCTCACGGTCATAGGTTTGGCGGCGGCGGCGATCGCTCAAGACCTCATAGGCGGCATTCAAGCGCACGATCGCCTCATGACTGGCCGCTTGGGTTTGACTATCCGGGTGAGCTTGTTTAGCCAAACGGCGATAGGCCCGCTTAATTTCGGCCTGGGTTGCCCCCGGCGAAACTTGCAAGGTTTGGTAATGGTTTGTCGCAGGCTCAGCCATGGAAGCGCTAATCCAACAGTTGATTCAAAAACGCCTCATCCAAATCATAGCCGAGCATTTGCAACATGGCTTGAATTTTTCCCTGGCCCCCCAATTGATTCTGCCTCAGCCAAGTATCCACGGCAAAGACCTTGGCCATGATGAAGAGTTCGAGGGCTTCAGGGTTGTAGTGGATGCCCTCGGTACGGCTGAATTGATGGGGCACCAGCATCGCGGTGTAACGGGCAATTTCGGTGGACCAGTCCAGATGGTAGATCAGCCAGGGATAGGTGACATCGAGGCGCACAAACCAGAGCCGAACTTCCGGGATTTCCGAGAGTTCGCGGGGGTCATGGGGCTCCAGGGGATAGTCAATCTCAAAGCGAATCAAGGGTGGGTTGGGTAGATTCTCCACCGCCAGTTCCGTCTCGATCAGGGCTTTGACCGCCGTGAGATCGAGGCGATCGATCTGGGGGGCTGTAATCGTAAAGGTGGCGGTCATCGCGGCTCCGTAGCAGGGTCATCTTGCTCTATCACGATACCATCCACAATTTGGTAGCCCCAGGCGGGGTGTTGTCGAGCCAGTTGCTGGGCTAAGTCCATCTCGCCCAGGCGGCAGAGTTCGGTGAGTTGACCATAGCCGGCAAGGCGATCGCGCTGCTGCTGGGCCTGGTGCAAGGCCTGACGCTGACGGAAGTTGGGTTCAGGACGACCCGACTGCAAGGGGTCGATCTGGGGCAGGCGCTGCATGGGCAAAATGGCGTAGATGGCTCTTCAAACTGTAGCCCAATTCTCCCTAAGCGATAACGCTGAACTCGATCCATGATTGGGAATATCCTTGAGCACATTACACCTTAATGGGGTTAGCTATCAGTTGAATCACTGAATCTTTAGCTCAATAGTCTGGCTCTAACCGGTCTAGGGTGACGAGAACATTGATGTCACGGAATCTCAAGGGGGTCAGCGAGCAGGCTTTCTAAAACTGTATCGATTTATACATTTATAATCGTCAACTCAAAAGAAAGATCCAAAGCTTTTTGAAGAAAATTACCCTGCTGTGGGTCAAGTATTATGATAAATTACACGTTTTTTGTGGTTGAATTCACTGAGTTTTGACACTTTTCATCTATTGTGGAATGAGACTAGATCACCCAAACATTCAGTGTTTTTTCAGTGATTTTACCTAAAAAATATCGATAGTTCCTCGACTTTCGAGGTCTAGCATCAGCATGGCCATTTGATCAGTTGTGAGTCACTCTTAATCTTTTCTTAATCTACTCCCTCACGTTTACAGTTAAGGTTAAAGATAAGGAGACTTTTATCGTTACTATTTATTGCAAGTTATACGAGCGCAAAATTGTCTTTGTCAAAGCCAAAAACTGCAACTCCTTGGGTAACACGACCTGACATCATTCGCTTTAGCGTCACCAACGAAGTTGGTCTTGAACCCTAGAACTGGAATGCGACGCATTTTTCTGGGTCTTCGCTGAAGCATTGAATGTCGATATTGATGCTGACATCTGAGTGGTTTGAATCTCATGCATAACAATTTCTTTCGGGTTGAATACAACCCGGTAACCGGCCCCATCCAGAAGAATCAATCCGCACGTATGATTGAGTCTCCAACCGCCTTGCCCGTCACTCAGTCAGACACCGTTTTGGCTGTAGATGATCAATTCGATAATCTCACTGTCCTCTTTTATTTTTTAGAGACAGCGGGTTATCAGGTGGTGCTTGCTGAGAATGGTGAGGCTGCACTTAAGCAGGCCAAGGAGCATCAACCCAATTTAATTTTGCTAGATGTGATGATGCCCGGCCTAGATGGGTTTGAAACCTGCCGTCGTTTGAAAGCAGCGGCCGAGACCAGCATGATTCCCGTTATTTTCATGACTGCGCTTACGGATACAAAAGATAAAGTCAAGGGTTTTAATATGGGAGCGGTAGATTACATCACCAAACCCCTCCAAAAGGATGAAGTTCTCTCCCGCGTTAAAGTACATCTGGAGCTCTATCATCTCCAACAGACTTTGGAGCAGCGTGTGGCTGTGCGGACAGCGGAGTTACACCATGCCTTAAAGCATCTCAAAGATACCCAAGTTCAACTGGTACATACTGAGAAAATGTCTTCTTTGGGGCAATTAGTGGCGGGTGTTGCTCATGAAATCAATAATCCCATTACCTTTATCCATGGCAATTTGCAACCCGCTCAAATATATATAGAAGATCTCCTGTATCTGGTGCAACTCTTTTGTAGCGCAATGCCCGAACCCACAGCAGCGATCGCTGAGCATATGGAGGCAATGGACTTTGAGTTTGTCCAGCAAGATTTACCCAAAGTGGTACAGTCCATGAACCAGGGCACTGAACGAATTAAAGACCTTGTCTTATCATTGCGGAATTTTTCTCGCCTGGATGAGATGAAAACGGAGGCCGTAAATCTCCATGATGGTCTTGAGAGTACCCTGCTGATTTTGCACCATCGCCTCAAGTCACAGGTCAATTCGATTGAGATTATCAAAGACTATGGAGAATTGCCCCCTGTTCATTGCTACCCTAGTCAGCTCAACCAAGTGTTTATGAACCTAATTGGTAATAGTTTAGATGCCTTAGAAGAGTTGAGCCAAGAGGCACCAGGGCATAATTCAGAAGCATTGCGAATTCAGATCAAAACTCAATGTTTGGGGGGCGATCGCATCCAAATCATAATTTCAGACAACGGCCCCGGAATTCCTGAAGCGGTCAAAGCAAACATCTTTGATGCTTTTTATACCACTAAACCGATGGGTAAAGGCACAGGCTTAGGATTATCAATTAGCCATCAAATCGTGGTCGAGAAGCATGGCGGTCGGCTCTATTGTGACTCGACAGTTGGCCAAGGGACTCAGTTTGTGATTGAACTGCCGATTTGTCAGGATATTGATCAATCCTAACTCAAGTAAATCAACAGATTTAACCCCGGAATTGTGCGAGCCAAAGTCCAAAGCAGCAGCGCTACATAACCGATACCCAAAGCCCATTCATACCAGACCAAAACCGTCAGCCAACCCGGCACGGCTTTATCTCGTAGTCGCAGATCATTGAAGCCAAACTTAAACAAATTATTCAAACTGAAATCATAATAATTCAACCAGCCCCAACGGCGATCGCTCAGAATCGGTGAGTAGCGATCGCGGAAAAAGGGAAACTTGGGCAGAATCGGCAGACGCACAATCAAGAGGTGTAAATGACGCTGGCTGCCGTCTTCCCAGAAATAACTGTTTTGGGCTGCCGTTGGCTCGCTGGATGAACGGGCACGGGCGTATCGCAGCAAAATCCAACCCGGTAGCGGCACAAGCCAGAGACCCAGACCCAGCAAAGTCCGCAGGGGATGGGGGGCAATTTGCCCAATGGCCCAAAGCGCGATCGCCACCGAGCCCAAACTGCTGCCCAGCATCAGCCGTCGCTCTTCCGCCTGGGGGCGTAGCCCGCGATCGATCGCCCAAAACAGCAGGGCAAACAGAGTCATGCCCAACCCGCCCACCAGCAACACCAGCCGGATCGAGGTGCCATCTTCGCTCAGCCAGAGCAGCAGTCCCACACCACCACTGACCAGGACTGTACCCGTGGCCTGCCACCAGCAATACCAGGGGGTGTTGCGCAGGTGCTGCTGTTGCTGCCGGATCCACAGCCGCGCCCCCAGCACCTCCAGACGGTTGGCATCGGCGATTTGCTCTAGACGGCGAAAGTTGCGCACTAAGTTCGCTAGCGTGGTTTCGCTCCCCGTCAGTTGCGAGAGCTGAATCAGGGCTCCAACGCGGCCGCGATCGCCGATCACCTGTGTCTCCAGGGAACCAAAAATCAGACCATCGGCTAGTAGCTTAGCGTCCGGGGAAAACTGGCTGTTACTCAGGTCAAGCTGGGCCAGCACCGTGGCTTGGCGCAAATCCAAGCTGCTACCGGGGGCAAATTGGGTATTGCGAAAGGCGATCGGTTGGTGAAACACCGCCTCACTTAAATCCAGCACCCCCTGCACTTGGCTATCGTTCCAGCGGGTGCGATCGCGCCATTGGCTCTGGCTCCAGTTTGCCCCAGCGAGCCAGCGGCTGCCGCGCCAGTTGGCTTCGCCCCCGAAGCTCGCTTGATTAAAGTTGGGTGTCTGCTCAAATTGGCTATAGGCAAACGTTGCCCCCTGAGCAAAACGGCTCCGCTGCCAAGTGGTGGTGTCCCAAAAACGGGACTGCTCAAAGCGGGGCATTTGGCGAAAAGTGGACTGGGACAAGTCCAGGAGAGCGAGCCAAATGCTATTGGTGGCGCTGAGGTCGCCTGAGAAACTTGCCCCCTGAGCCTGCCAGGGTTGGAGCACCAGCGTCTGAGAAAGGTCGATCGCCCCCTGGAATTGCGTGTGTTCAGCGCGCAGGTTCAAGCGCAGGAGCTGCCAGGTGGGGGAACGGGCAAAATCACTGCTTTGCCAACGATAGAAGCGCTGGGGCTGGCTCTCGCTCAAGACATCCGGGTGATCCTGAAGTTGTTGCCATTCGCTGGGGGTGAGCTGGTTTTGCAACAGTTCCGGCACCAGACGGACAGCGTTGCTCAGGGCGGCAATCGGCCAGTCTCCCTGAATAACAGCATGGGAAATATCGAGAACCCGCTCGGGATGGGCTCGCGTGAAGCGACTGCGAACCTCGCTGATCAAGGTCTGGCGCAGGTCAGGGTCTTGAAGGTCAATAAAGAAGCCCTGTAGGTCAATGATTTCTGCTGGGTTTTGCGCTTGGGGATGCTCGAGGCGATCGCGCAATTCGTCCACCGTCAGCACAGGCAAGTCGGCAGCTTGGGCGGGGAGAACGTGCAGAAATCCGCTTAAAAGCAGGACAGTACAGCACAAATAGCATCGAATCCAACCGCGTTGAATGACGCCGTGCTGAACGGGCGTAAAAATCGTCCTAATTGACGTGAGTTCTGGATAAGCAGACATCGCACAAGACTCTAAAACTCAACAGAATTAAGAATACTGGCTCCGGTATTGCCGGAGTCTGAGGGGGAGATTTCCCCCTCAGCGGGAGGTGTCGGGGGGCTGGACCCCTGACAACCGGGTTTGAAATCGAGATTTTGAGGTTTTGAGGAATGCAATCGTTTCGCTGAAGCGAAACTCACGTTAATGGGGTTAAATCTCCTCATCCTCCGCCGCCTGCTGGCTGGCCACAGGGCGCGATCGCCCACCTTCCGGGGCATAGAGCACCACCGCATGGGGCACGGGTCGGGGTGTATAACCCACCAGCGACTCACCCAGATAGGCCAGCGAAGTACTCCCGCCCGAATCTAGCATCACCGCATCCCGGAAACCCAGCGACGCCAGCATTTCGCCCAACTCCACCGAGCCCACCAGATCCTGCGTGACGCCAATCACGGGCTGGCCCGCCTGGTTAATGCCCCAGAAGGCCCGATGACGCGCCGCCTCAAAGTCAAAGAGATCGCCAAACTCCTCGGGGGTGCGGGGCTTGCTGTCTTTGACCAGCCAAGCCGCCCCCACAAAGGCATCTGTGACGCCCTCCATCTCCGCCTTGATACCGGCTGCGGTGTTGTGCAGGTCGGCATCAAAGGGGATAAATTGCACCTGCTCAGGGTTAATCATCACCAGGGGGCGACCATTCAGCAGCGGGTTTTCACTGGGGTTGCCGGGGGCAAAGGCGGTGCCCTGCTGGCTGAGCGCCGGGCCGATTAAGACATTCGAGTCCAGGTATTTGAGCGAGAAGAAGGCCCCATCGACCGCCGCCACCACATTGGTGCCCTCAAGCATCTCGGGCAACTGGTAGCGGGTATCGGCATGAAACGTTTCTGGGCGACCGCCGGTAATCAAGATCAGACCAATCTCGTCGATCTCATGCTCTGACTTGCGAATCTCGGTGGTGAAGTTAAAGCCGCCATCTTGGCGCGGCAAGGGGTGGCCACCCCAGGCTTCAGGAACCACTTCATCGAGACGAGATTGACCAAAGCGGGCAATGGTGAGTAAATCCGGCGACGCACTAGCAAATTTTTCCTCGGTAAGCGACATCGAGAGGGCGGCATGGTAGCCTGCTTCGGCCACCATCGCTTCCACCCGTTCATCGGAATGGCCCACCGGGTAGGTAAAGTAGTGAATCGGAATGCCCAGACGCGCTTCAAGAATCTGCTTAGACTCAAAAATTTCCGTGCGCAGGGGTTCGTCCTTTAGCTCTCGCAGATCCGGTGGATGGGCAATGCCATGGGAGACGATCGTTACTAGCGGATCCTTCGCCATCTCCTGGAGTTGCTCCCAGGTGACGCTGGTACGACCGCCGACCAATTCCATCTTTTTGGTATAGATCGAGAAGGTGGCGGGGAAGTTGTATTTCTTCAGCAGCGGATAGACGTATTGGTAATGGCCACCATAGCCATCGTCAAAGGTCAGCACCACAGGCTTTTTCGGCAGGGGTGCGCCCGTGCGCAAATGGGCAACAACTGCACCAAGACTGACCGGGGTTGCCCCCATTTCGCGAATGCGACGAAACTGGTCTTCCAGTTCTTCGGGGGTGATATCAAAGAAGACTTCCTTCTCGGGCAGAATGTCATGCCACATCAGGATGGGGACATTGGCCAGACGGGCTTGGGGATGTACCTCTGGAAAGCGAGCGGTCTTGGGCAGCGTGGCTTCCATCGCTTGCCATTTTTGAATCTCATAGTTGACCCGCTGCTGATAGCGCTCTAGGGCACTGGGCTGGGGCAGAAAAACGGGGCGTTGGTTGCGATCGCCCGTCGAAAGATACGTCGCACAGTCACCTAGGCCCAGAGAATCAGTATGGGTGGCAAAGGTTCGTTCCGGTTGACGTAAATCCCAAGTAACCAGGGCCGTGTTACTCGGGTGGCAGGGGGCAGGACTCTCGGGCGATGGGAGTAGTTCGTGGGCTTCGGCTGAGACCGAACGGGTGTTGGTGGCACTGACTGACCAGAGCGGTGCAAACACCGCCAGCACCAGGCTACTCCCCAGTCCACCCATAACGCTCAATCGCTGAACTGTTCTGGATGTAAAGACGTTTTGTTCTGGACTACTCCGTTTGATCCCCCCTCGTTGCTTCATCATCCCTCTATTGACTTTCCTCCACTCGCCTTGCTCAAGTCTGTTTTATTATGCCAAACGCTTGTGGGTTGGATGGTACAGGATGGCTTTAAAGTCTTGTCAAGAGCAAGGTTAACAAACGTTGGGAGGGTAGAGGAGATTTTTGGCGAGAATAACCTGAGTTTCGGTTAAGCCAAGAGCACGAAAACTTATAAAACCCAATGAAATCAACAATACTGGCTCCGATATTGCCGGAGTCTGAGGGGGCAATCTCCCCCTCAGCGGGAGGTGTCGGGGGGCTGGACCCCTGACAACCGGGTTTGACAACGAGATTTCAAGGCTTTGAAGAAGGCAATCGCTTCGCTTATCCAGAACTCAGGTTAGAATATTCCATCTCAGGAGGGGCGGTCTCGCATAGCGACGACCGGGGTGGGTTTGGGGTGTGGTGTACGAATACAGGATGGGTTGCTGGGCAGGCCCCTAAACAAACAGCCGACTCAACAGCAAACAGTCCCAAACTAGACGAGGCTGGACAAAGCGGCGCAGATTCCGCCGAGCCTGTTCGAGCTGCTCAAGCTGCTTAGCCTGACGGTGCTGCTGCCAATGATGGAATTGGAGATAGTCCAGAAGCCAGAGTTGGCTCTCTAGGGTTAATTCCTGGCTGACGGTTTTGGCCAGCCGTAGGGCATCCTGGGGACGACGGGGCCAGTCCAAGAGCGGCTGCAAAATCTCCGGGGGCAGGGCTTGGAACTCCTGCCAGGCCCGCAGGGCTTCGCCGGGGCTGCCTTGGGCGATCGACATCAATGTTTCATCGGCGAGGAGTTCCGGCGGAGCTTGGGCTTGCAACACCGCCACCAGATCCGCCTGGGAAAGGCGATAAAAGGGAATGCGCTGACAGCGAGAGACTAGGGTTGAGAGCAAGCTCTCGGGGCTCGGGGCGATGAGGATTAGGGTGGCTCGACCCGGTTCTTCGAGGGTTTTCAGTAGGGCGTTGGCGGCGGCTTCGGCCATGGTCTGGGCGTCTTCGAGCACGACGACACAACGCTGGGCTTCTAAGGGCGGCTGGGCAAGAAATTCGGTCAGCTCCCGGATCTGTTCGACCCGGATCTGGGGGGGCGCTTTGCGGTTAATGCCCTGCTGGGCGGCTTGACTGACCGTCAGCCGTTGGCCCTGGTGTTGGTAGGTGGGCTCAACCCAGAGCAGATCGGGATGGTTGCGATGACGGACATTTTGGGCAATGCGGGGATGTTTGCTCTCGTCTTGCCCTTGGGAGAGCAGCAACTGGGCAAAGCCCAGAGCCGCGAAGGTGCGACCGATGCCGGGTGGCCCGGCAAAGAGGTAGGCCGGGGCGATCCGGTCTTGGGCCAGGGCGGCTTCGAGGAGGGCGATCGCCGCTCCCTGACCCCGCAAACCCGCAAAGGGATTATCCATGGAAAATCAAGAGGGTAGTCTATTATTGACTACATCATAGTGAGCGTTATCGCGATTATTTTTGAGATAGGTTGGGAAACTTTTTCTTCATTGAGACATACTCTTCGATGCGATTCCGAATATCCTTGTATCTCACCCTCGCTTGATAATAAGCCGATGATTTAGAGCTTGCGTTCTCAACCATATCGCCCAGTTCTCTGTCAGAGTAGATGTCAAATATGTAGTCTTGGATATACTCAAACAGTATACCTATTGATCCATATAGTTCATTGATTATCCTTTGGGTGAGATCTTTCGCATCCTTGTACAGATCAAAGTGAGGGACTGCTTCAAAACCTTGACCAAGTAAGTCGTTCAGGACTTTTTCTTCTTGCTCAATAAAGTCAATTTCTTTTTTGTTTTTTCTGATATCTCGATAAAAACGTTTTACTCGTCTTCGAACAAGTTCTGCATCCATTCCTTCTGGCAAAACCTTCAAAATATAATCCTCTGCACCAATGTACAGACCGGCTCTTCCCTGACTTTCGCCTGTCTTGAATGCCTTTTCAAGGATTATCTTACTGTAGGTAAAGGCGGTCTCTCTCGCATCTGGCATCCCCTGGAAAAGTTCTAGGAGTAGTACACGACAACCACAGAGATCAGGATTGTCACCGTCACCAAGCAATGCGAAAGACACTGGAACTAAAAGGCGAAAATGCCCTAGCTTAGAGTCTTGATTTAAAATCATCAATCGATTTGAGTTTTCACTTAATGTTCTGATGCTGATCGATTTAAAAGGATTTTCTTCTTCGACTTTGATGTTTTCCAGTAGCTCTTCACAGAAATCATAAGCTGGTCTTGCTACTCCCCCTAATTTTTCATCCCTCTCGAAAACTATCCACCAGGCTAAGATTAAAATCATAAATATGCAAAAAATGCCAATCTGGATCGAGTTAAATAAATTCGTCCCAATGGTCTTGCCAATCAATCGACAGACTGAACCTTGACCATGGCAATATAAGAGACCAGATGAGAAGCCTGATGAAAGTTCATCGTTCCCCGTAATCGACAAGGTGAACAGCACAGCGAATACAACAAAAATTGCAATACGAGCTTTTGGATCAAGATCATCCATGAAATTCAGCGTAGAGTCTGGTGTATTTGGGGTGCAACTTGAAACAGCTTAACTTAGCTCGATCATCGAAGTCCGCCGCCAATGCTCAACACCCATGAGTTTATTTTCCGGTTCCGAGTTTACCGTTGATCTAGACAAAAGACTCATGGGCATCTGTGATTTTATTTTGAGTAAAAATCCAGAGCAATTCTTTATCCGCGATCCGGTCATGACCATTGTCGAAGCCAAAAACGAAAACCTCAAAAGTGGATTCGCCCAATGTATTGCAGCAATGACGGCAGCCCAAATTTTCAACCAACAGGAAAACAACCCAATTCCCATCATTTATGGTGCGGTAACGATTGGCACAACCTGGCGGTTTTTGAGTCTAGAGGAGAATACCGTAAATATTGATTTAAGCGAATATTACATCAAGAAAGACTTAGAGAAAATCTTGGGTATTTTACTCGATGCCATGGGTTAAATTAATATCCTAATTAACGTGAGTTCTGTTTAAGCGAAGCGATCGTATTCCTCAAAGCCTTGAAATCTCGTTGTCAAACCCGGTTGTCAGGGGTCCAGCCCCCCGACACCTCCCGCTGAGGGGGAGATTGCCCCCTCAGACTCCGGCAATACCGGAGCCAGTA
>JBCDEB010000104.1:0-25810 GCA_039180005.1 Cyanobacteria bacterium P01_G01_bin.54
CTTCTACGGGGGTTGGTGCTCAATAAAATCACTTAAATAACGTGAGTTTTGGAATAAGCGAAGCGATCGCCTTCCTCAGAGCCTTGAACTCTCGATGTCAAACCCGGTTGTCAGGGGTCCAGCCCCCCGACACCTCCCGCTGAGGGGGAGATTGCCCCCTCAGGCTCCGGCAATATCGGAGCCAGTATTGTTGATTTCATTGAGTTTTATAAGTTTTCGTGCTCTTGGCTTAACCAAACCTCAGGTTAAACAGACCGTCAATCAATCATCATTGGCCGTGCAATTGGCCCAGCAAAGATCCCTTACTTCGGAGCCCGTGAGCAATCTCCAGCCCAAAATCATGCCCATCCCTCATCCTGTCTGGCATGTTGTTCGAGGAACTGCGATCGCCACTCTCTTGAGTCTCATCGGCATTTCTGAGTGGGCAGAAGCCCAATCGATCACAGCGGCCGCCGATGGCACCGGAACCACGATTCAATACAACGGCAACACCTATCACATCAATGGGGGCACGCAAGCGGGTGCCAATCTCTTCCATTCCTTTGAGACGTTTGGCTTAAGCCCCGGCGAAATCGCCAATTTCCGCTCTCACCCGAGTCTTGTCAATATTCTCGGTCGTGTCACTGGCGGTGACCCCTCCGTAATTGAGGGATTGCTGCAAGTCTCGGGGAGCAATGCCAACCTGTACTTGATGAATCCAGTGGGAATTGTCTTTGGGGCCAATGCCCAGCTCAATGTGGGCGGCGATTTCTTTGCCACAACCGCGAACCAGATTTGTTTTGAGAGCGACTGCTTCAATGCAGTGGGTGTTAATGATTACGCTGCTTTGTCAGGGAATCCGACGACCTTGGGCTTTTTGCAGGCTCAACCGGGGGGATTACTCAATGCCGGAATCTTAGACGTCCATAAAGGCAAATCGATTCACCTCAGTGGGGGCACAGTAGTGAATTTGGGGCAGATTCTAGCACCGGGCGGGATGGCAACGGTGGCAGCCGTACCCGGAGCGCGACGGGTGCGGCTGAATCAGCCGGGGGATCTGTTGAGTTTGGAGGTGACGGATACGGTTTTGACAGAGGGGATTGAGCCGTTGGCGTTGCCGGGGCTGTTGACCGGTATAGGTAGGGATAGCGCCCTTCTCCCCTCAGCGGGGTCTGGGGCAACCACGGAAGGATTGCCTCTACAGGGGGATGTGGTGATTGAGGGGGGCATTGCAGCGGCGCAGGTGGATCTCTATGCCACAGGGCAGGTGGTACCTCACAACGCAGGTTTAATCCAGGGCGATACACGGGTGGTGCGGTTTACACCAGACGGGGAAAATCCTGATCAGGCGGTGTTTATTGATCCCCGAGCAGATCACCCGGAGCAGTTGCTCTATGGGGCTGAGGCGGGGACGGTAAGTCAGATCATTGGGCGCGAGAAAAATGGGATTGGAGTGATCAGTGAGCAATTATCAGCCATCCATGATTCGATTGGGGAATTAGCTTCAGTGGCGATCGTCGCTGAAGGCAATGCCGGAAATTTCTGGCTGGGCAATCAATGGTTGCGCAGTGAGACGATTGCCCAGCATCAACACCAATTGCAGACCTGGGGGGCGGCCCTGACCGAGAATGCCGATATTCTACTCTATAGCTGCTTTACAGCACTGGGCGCAACGGGTGACGCGTTAGTTTCCAGTCTTGCCCGCTTCACCGGAGCCGATGTGGCCGCTTCCGTCGATGTGACGGGGAGCGCCGATTATGGTGGCAATTGGCACTTAGAAACAGCAACGGGGAGCATTGAGGCCAACAATCCATTTACCCCAGAAACCCTTGACCATTGGCAGGGCAAACTGAATACCCTTACCGTCGATAGTGCCATGGACGATGGCAGCGGTTTTACGCTCCGGGATGCCCTCAATGCAGCCAACAATGACATCACCATAGAGGGGCAAACGGGCTCCGGCACCGATACCATTCGATTTGATACGGGCGGGGTATTTGCGACGCCCCAAACGATTACAACAACAATGGGTGAATTGAGCATCACCGATAACCTGATTCTAGAGGGCACAGGTCAGGCCAATTTGGCGATCGAAGGCACCGCAACCAATCGAGTCTTCAATAGCCTCGCCAGCAGCGTGACGCTGCGCAACCTCACGATTCAAAATGGTACCCCCACCACGGGCGCAGGGGGGGGAATTCGCCAGACTGGCATCGGCACATTAACCCTTGAAAATGTAACGGTTTCTGGCAATGTCACCACAAGTTTTGGGGGCGGGATTTTTGCCAATGGCAATCTGTTTTTGACCCAATCAACCGTTTCCGGAAACTCGGCAGGCAGCGACGGCGGCGGGATCTTCAGCACGAACAATATCACCTTAAACCAATCGACCATTACCGCTAACCAGGCACATGATGCCGGGGGGTTTTATAGTCCCGCCACGGTCATCGCCACAGACTCGATGATTACCAACAATTCCGCCACCGTTCAGGGGGGGGGCGGCGATGTTCGCACCACGCTAAACCTGATCAATTCCACAATCTCTGACAATACGGCCGGGAGTAGCGGGGGCGGTTTGTTTCTCGTAAATACCGATCTAACATTGATCAACTCAACGATTTCGGGGAATTCAGCCACGAGTCTGGGTGGCGGAATTGCGGATATTAGTTCTGGTTCAATTAACATCAATAATTCAACCATCGAAAATAATCTTTCTGATGGTGTCGGTGGTGGAATTCTCACGTCCGGAACCTTGGATCTCAGCAATGTCGTGCTCATTTCAGGGAATTCCGCCACCCTGCAGGGTGGCGGAATCTATATCTTTGGTAATACCGTCACGGTTAGCAATTCAACTATTGAAAATAATCTTGCTGGGCACAACGGCGGCGGGATTTATAGCAATAGCGAGGTCAACCTTACCAATGCCATGATTTCTGGTAATTCTGCAGCCCTGAGTGGTGGCGGAATTTATAGTGGCAACACAGTTACAGTCGCAGGATCAACGATTGCCGGGAATTCGGCTGGGTTGCATGGTGGCGGAATTCATACGCTCGCCAATGCAACGATTAATAATGCCGCGATTAACACCAACTCAGCCATGAATAATGGCGGCGGAATTTACAGTGAGACCGGTGATATCACCGTTACAAATTCTACAATCACTCATAATTCTGCTAATTCCTACGGGGGTGGCATTGGTGCGGTGGGTGATATTTTAGTCGCTGGCTCGACGGTTGCCCATAACTCTACTGGTGAAAAAGGCGGCGGCATCGCCAGTATCGGCAATACCACCATAGCAGGTTCGACAATTACCCATAATCTTGCCAATGAAGATGGCGGGGGCATTACCACCGTCGGCAATATCACCCTTTATGCGGCGATGATTGCCAACAATTCCAGCGGTCGAAATGGGGGAGGAGCTTACAGTGAAATGGGAAATATCATCGTCACTGGATCAACGATTTTGGGGAACCAAACTGCAGACAATGGCGGTGGACTACATGGCGAAGGTGCGATTATCGTGACTCGCTCAACGATTTCGGATAACGCCGCGATCGCCGCTGTTGGGGATGGGGGGGGAATTTATAGCAACGGCGACATCACCTTAACGAGTGTCACGATTAACAACAATGTTGCTGGTGATGAAGGCGGTGGCATTTGGGCAGAGCAGACGGTTAATGTCAATGACTCCACAATTTCGGGTAATTCTGCCCTAGACGATGATGGTGGGGGCATCAACAGCAACCTCGGCAATATTACACTCAATCATTCCACGGTCTCAGGTAACTCAGCGGGCGATGATGGCGGAGGAATTGAAAGTGGAAATGGTGTCATTACACTCAACAATTCTATCGTGTCGGGTAATTCAGCAGCCGATAATGGGGGCGGCATTGCTAGTAATAACGGCAACATTATGCTCAACAATTCTACCGTTTCGGGCAACTCAACCCATAAAGATGGCGGAGGTATTGCCAATACCTATGGCACAGTTCACTTGGATGATTCCCACCTTACTGGCAATCTGGCGGGAGAAGATGGGGGCGGACTCAATAGCGTTTTTGGCCCTGTTACCCTTACCGATACCCTTGTGTCGGGAAATTCTGCAACCCGGAGTGGTGGGGGAATTTATAGCAGTAGTGATGTCACGGTCTCAGATTCGACCGTTTCCGGCAATACTGCTTTGTTTAATGGGGGCGGAATTCGGGGTCAACGCGATGTAACCCTGACCCATGCTGTTCTTGTGAACAACACCGTTCTCTTTGGTAACGGCGGCGGCGTGGACAACGATAGTAATCTTGCCGTGAATTATTCTACGATCGCCCATAATTTTGCAAACCGCAATGGGGGAGGGATTTATGGGGGGGGTACAACCACAATTCTGGGTTCCACAATTTCTGGGAATACTGCTAGTAACGATGGGGGTGGAATTTATGGTTATGGAAATATAACGATTAACAATTCTACGCTTTCGGGCAATTTAGCGGAGGATGGTGGGGGCATTCGCAACCGGGGCGCTGTCACTGCCACCAACACCACCTTCTCAGGCAATTCAGCCACCCAGCGAGGCGGGGCCATTCATAGTTTTGGTGGGGCAGTGACGTTGCACAATGCCACGATCGCCTTCAATACCGCAGTCGGTACGGGTGCTGGCGGGGGGATTGAAATTGCGGACACCGAGATTAACCAAATCACCAACACCATCATTGCTAACAATAGTGGTATGGGGGCGATCGCTTCTGACCTGAGGGCGAACCTGATCAGCAGTACAGTGCAAAATAGCCTGATCCAAAGCACCGCCGGAATCACCGGGGCAGCCCTGGCCACCGGACTCAATGGCAACATCATTGGGCAAGACCCCTTGCTTGCGCCCCTCGCGAACAATGGCGGCAATACACAAACCCATGCCCTGCGCCCAGGCAGCCCGGCGCTGAATACGGGCGACAATAGCCTCTTGCCCTTTGGCCTTAGTACCGACCAAGCCGGACAAGCCCGTATCATCGGTGGCACGGTGGATCTGGGAGCCTTTGAAGGGGTCAGGACGGTCGCGACACCCACCCCGGCCAGCACCAGTACAATGCCCACAGCCCATCCCGATCTTGACCTCAACCCGGTGAGCCCCCTCAACACCCTTGATCGCATCAGTCGCGAGACCATGAGCCGCGATCGCATTGCCGCCCTCCTGGCCGAGGGACACATCTGCCAAGCTGCGGTTAGCCTCGACCAATACCACAGCCAAACCCTTGCTCAACATCTGGATCGCGCCCCCATCGAAAATTCCCTCTCCTGCATCGAGATGCAACAGCGACTCAACTCAGACAGTGCTCTGCTCTACATCTTTGCTCAAACCGATACGCTCCACCTGATTGCCCTGACCTCAGAAGATGACCCCAGTCATTACCAACTACCCCTGCCTCGGGAGACTCTGCTGCGGGAACTGGGCCACTTTCGTCAGGAGCTCACCGATCCAGTGCGGCGTCTGAGCCAGAGCTTCTTACCAGCAGCCCAACAACTCTATCAATGGATGATTCACCCCGTATTGCCCGAGTTAGAACAGAACGGCATCAACAAGATTCTGTTTGGTTTAGATGAGGGGTTACGGACCCTGCCGATCGCGGCTTTATATGATGGTGAACAGTTTTTAATTGAACAATACCAGGCGACCCTCATTCCCAGTCTGGCGCTGACTCCCACCCATCGCCCACGTCTTGCGGATGCCGCAGTTCTCTCGGTGGGGATCTCTGCCTTTGAGCAATTTGCCCCCCTACCGGCGGTGCCCCTCGAACTGGCCAGCATTGAAACCCAATTTCCGGTGGGCACGAATTTGCAGAATGAACAGGCAACCCTGGCCAACTTCCAACGCCAGCTCCAAGCCCAACCGAGTCCCATTGTGCATTTAGCAACCCACGGTAACTTTCAATCCGGACAAGCGGCCAATTCTTACCTCCAGTTTTGGGATGAACCGCTCACGCTGGAGCAATTGGGTGAGCTGGACTGGTCTCAGGCTGCCGTGGAATTGCTGGTGCTCAGTGCTTGCCGCACGGCGTTCGGCGATCCCACCGCCGAATATGGCTTTGCGGGTTTAGCAGTGCAGGCCCAGGCAGGGGCAGCGGTGGCGGGCCTCTGGCTGGTTAATGATGTGGCGACCTTGGCGCTCATGGATGGGTTTTATCGGCAGTTGAGCCGGGGGCAGCCCAAAGGGGAGGCACTGCGACAGGCTCAGCTCGCGCTGTTGCGAGGACAGGTGCACCTTGAGGAGCAGCAGTTGGTGGGGGTGGATGAGACCGTTGCGCTACCGCCAGCATTGCAGGGGCTCGGCGATCGCACCTTCTGGCATCCCTATTATTGGTCTGGCTTTACCCTGATTGGTAATCCCTGGTGACATCCATATTTTGTCAGGTGAGCTTGGCAATTTAACCCCTTGCGACTCGACCTCAAAAAATCTTGAGGGATGAAAAAGGGCGTAAAAGGTAGAGCTGACAAGGGATTCAGACATTAATCTAGACAAAGAAATAGGGGTGAACCTTCAGAAATCCTCCTGCCCCATCGCGATGGGGCAGGCTTGAAACAATATGGACAATAGTGATAGATTAAGTTAAGGCAAGGTAAAGGCAGAATCAAGACAAGGTCAAGACAAGGCTAATACAAGCGTTGTACGAAAGATTCGCTAACCCGTGCCGGGGTGCTAAGTAGGTCAGGCTCGATAAACTCAAATAGACTACACAATGCAAATCTGGTTACACCCCTTGTCAGCCAAGGCTTTGGAGGCGTTTACAGATAGACACATTGTCAATGATTTTAAGACTGATCTATTTATCAAGTTAAGGGGTCAATTCTTTTAAAAAACTGACTTGTATATATGAAATTCTTGCTATTATCTCCTGAACGATTAAAAGCAGATCGATCTGCGATCGCTTTTATCTTAGCTGTCTCGATATTGTGTATCGGTATTGTGATACTGCTACATTTTGGGCAAGACGTCTCAATTGGTAAGCTAACACGTGATCTATCTACAATTGCCAAGGTTCCTTTATATATTGGCTTTCTTTCTCAAATTGGTATCTTTTTTTGGTCTGCCGCAATAGCCATCTGCATTTATACAGCCAAGCTCATCTCAAGACGACCCAACACTCGCATAATTAGGCGCTTCTTTTTTGCGTCTGGTTTGCTCACATTGCTTCTCAGCCTTGATGATGCTTTTATGCTTCACGAAAGCTTCTTCCCTTCCGTGGGCATTCCCGAAAAACTTGTATTTGTCAGCTATGCAGGACTTGTCTTTTTATACCTTGCCCGCTTTTATTCGACCATATTGAAAACAGAATATATCTTTCTGGGTATCGCTTTACTTTTCTTTGGTCTGTCGATCTCATGCGATTATTTCAAACCACGCTGGGAAGACCTATCCTTATTGAAGGATGGATATTTATTGGAGGATGGCGCGAAGTTTATTGGTATTGTGAGTTGGTTGACCTACCTGTACCGTTCAGCGTTATTGGCTGTTTACCAAAATACCCCTCAGCAAGACGCTGCACTCGACGACAATTCTCCGATGCTCTATTCCCGTCGTTAAGCTAAGTTGTGTGTCCCGAACTAGATGATCAATTATTGAAAGCTTTGGGTTGCAGGAGTATCCCACTTTTAACCATGTTGCCCATCCTTCGGGAGGCGATCGCTACATCCCCCAGCCCCTGCTCCCCAATATGGGTGTTTAGAAAATAAATTAGTCATTCCACGTGAGTTCTGGATCAGCAGACATTGCAAAAAACGGTCGAAACCCAGCAAAATCAACAATATTGGCTCCGATATTGTAGAAGTCTAAGGGGGAGCCTCCCACTTTTGCCATTATTGCCCTCATACCCTAATCCCTTCTCCCCCCTTCGACAGACTCAGGAACCGGGGAGAAGGGGAGCTAGAGTCAAAATTACGCACTGTCTTCAATGGCGTCTTTTGAGACAATTTATATATACTATAGAGGAGTCCGGAATAAATCTTAGTATTCGAAAGTTTTTCATGAGTTCGTCCTAGACTTGGACTATTCCCCCAAGAATGTGGGGAAGAATTCGCTGAAATTCCCTGGATATTCCTTGACAAAAGTATGGATTGTTGCCTTTGAGGTTCAAAATGCTGACTCAACCCCCTTACTTTTTGGGACTATTCCTTTGCATCTTGCTGAGCGCCAATCCTGCATTCGCTAAACCCAGCTCAACGCCCAACTCTCAGGGCGCATCTGGGCAACCCGTCTCTCGAACGGCTGGAGGAGGAACGCGGACGGGGGAGGTATCGCCCTTAGACAACAATCCCCAAGACACCTGTATTGCCTCATCCGATTCATCAACCCAGACGCAAGCTCAAGTACGTCCTCTTGTGCCGCAAAACAATGTTATTCTGACGCAACAGGAGCGAGTGGATCTTTATGTCTATGTTCCACTGGCGATCATGAATCAGACGGCAATGCTTGAGATTGTCGATCACAATAGCCAAGCGACTCTCTTTATGGAGCTTTTCCAGTTTCAAAATGCTGAGGCGATCGCCCACTTGGTGCTCCCCGATACCTTCACCCTGGAAACCAGCCCCCCCTCAGCACAACGCTACCAATGGCGGCTGTACATATATTGTGGCAACAATAGTATGGCGCAATTGCTGGTGGAGGGATGGATCAATCGCCTCGATTCTAACCCTGATTTAAGTTTAGAACTCTGGCATGAGAATCTTGAGTTGTGGTTTGCCCAACGGGAGGAAAATCCGCATATCTGGCAACAAGGGTTAGCGACGGAGGCCTTAGAGCAATATGCTGATTATCCTGTGCAAACTTATCGGTTTGGCTCACCAGAAAATCTGAATACAGCAGAGGAACTTTGAACACTTTCCATTGGTTAAAACCAAATTCAGGCTGGTGGTTTTTTGGTGCTGCATCGTCTCTCGCAACGTGTACCGTTTTGGTCTTGCGTTACCTTGGTCTTTTACAAGGTTTGGAATTAGTGACTTACGACCAGTTTTTGCGTTGGCATTCAGCAGCTTTGGAGCTTCCCTCAGAAGAGCGCATCAAAATTGTCACCATTGATGAAGCTGATTTACAGGCTGGGGGACAAGCCTTGATTTCCGATCGTGCATTGGCTCAGGCATTACGAACCATTGCCGCCCAACAACCAATTGTGATTGGTTTAGATTTATATCGAGATCTCCCTGTTCCACCAGGACAGGCGGCATTGCAATCGGCCCTTGTCGAAATCCCCAATGTTGTAGGGATTCAAAAGGTCGGTCACCCCCAAGTTGCCCCCCCGACTGGGCTACCCGACACCGACCGAATCGTGGCCAATGATCTGATGTTGGATGGTGATCATCGAGTCCGCCGAAGCTTTTTATTTGTGATTGACGACCAAGGCCATTCCCATGATGCCTTTGCTCCCTATCTCGCGCTTTGGTGGTTAGAAGCTCAAGACATCTACTTTGAAAAACTCTCAGCGGATCAGTGGCGTTTAGGCGCTGCAATATTTAAACGGTTTGGGGCATTTGATGGAGGATATATTCGAGCTGAGGCAGGGGGGCATCAGCTCCTGGTCAACTATCGAGGTTTCGGCCAACAATTTGAAACCATTCCCTTTCGAGAGATCATGACAGGGAATCTGCCCCCAGATTGGGCTCATAATCGCATTGTCCTCATTGGTAGCACTGCCGAAAGTTCTGCGGATTGGTTTGCAACGCCGTTAAGTGGTGGGACGTCTTTCCAGTCGCCCATTCCCCTTTCTGGCGTGGAAATTCAGGCCCATATTATTGCTCAGATTTTGGATGCCGCAACGGGCGATCGGCCCATGATTCGACCCATTCCAGAACCATTAGAAATCATTTGGATAATGCTGTGGTCGACTGTTGGGACTATAATCGTCTGGCGTTGGCATTTGGGTGTGCAAATCCAGAGTCAGCAGCGTTCTCATCGGTTATGGGTTCAACAGTTGCTCTGGCCATTGGTGTTAGTAACGGTACTGGTTGGCAGTACCTACGGTGCTTTCTCATTTTTTGGCTTTTGGATTCCGGTGATCCCGGCTGCTTTTTCTTTAGGACTATCTGGAGTTGGAGTTACAGCTTACACAGCTAATAGAGCAGCTCAACTACGGAAAACCTTTGGGCGGTATCTTACCAATGAAGTTGTAACTAAAATTTTAGAGCAACCTGGAGGTTTGGATTTAGGTGGTGTGAGCCAAAAAATCACTATTCTTACGTCTGATATTCGTGGTTTTACTGCCCTTTCAGAACGGTTCTCTCCCGTAGAAGTAGTCACTATCCTCAACTGCTATCTCAAGGTAATGTTGCAGATCATAAAAGATCACCATGGCACGATTAATGAAATCATGGGTGATGGTTTACTGGTTTTCTTCGGGGCACCAAACCCAAAATCAGATGATACTGAACGAGCGATCGTCTGTGCTCTAGCGATGCAACTGGCTATGGAAAAGATTAATAAAGAACTGCAAGAGCAGAATTTCCCTCCTCTGGAGATCGGTATTGGCATTAACACGGGAGAATGCATTGTTGGAAATCTAGGTTCTGATTTACATACCGAGTACAGCGCAATTGGCTCAGATGTAAATCTTGCGTTCCGCATCGAATCCTATACTACCGGCCGACAGATCCTTGTTTCAGAGGCAGTTGTGAGGGAGTTTAGTCACAACCAACTACGAATCGATAGCATACGTCAAGTCAAGCCAAAGGGCGTGCAAGGGGAAATCTCAATCTACGAAGTGGGGGGGATCAGGGAACCACACAATCTTGAAATTCCGAATGTCGAAGAAATTTTTGTTTCGTTAGATGAGCCTTTGGACTTACTCTACGCACCATTAGAGGGTAAGCAAGTCAGTGAGCAATTCTTCAGAGGTAAGCTGATTCAGCTTTCTACGAAAGGTGCGAAGATCTTGGGAGAAGTAAATGAGTCTATACCAAAGCCTTTAACAAATCTAAAGTTAAACTTGCTTGTCAATTGTTACCCTTCAGAAAAAAGTGACGATGTTTATGCCAAGGTACGCTATTCTAATGAAACAAATTTATTGATTGATATTGAATTCACTGCCAAACCACCAGATGTCAATTTATTCTTTTTGGAAAAACTTCTTCAGTCACCTGAGAGCAAGATGAGTTAGAAAATGAGTAAAGCAGTCTGTTTTCATACGATTAACTATAGTACTAAGATATAAGCCAACAAAAGTAGGAATGGATGACGCACCTGGGAAATGTAAAAGGTGAAGGCTGAGGAAAGTTTCACGGGAGCGTTCTGATTTTTGTGTAAATCCCGGTTCTGGGAACGGAAAATTGGGGGTTACAACCGGATCAAACACGGCTTTCTGAACACTCCCGGATCGAACACAGCTTTCTGAACATTCCCGTTTCACCGCTAAATTTGAGTATAGTTACGCTTAGAGTTATCAATGAATCCAATACAATTCATGCACAAAATTTGCTTTCATGCATAGTTAATGTCATTTTTCAGAACATGCGTTCTTCAGCAATACACTTAGTTTGAGTGGACACAGTTATACCTCTTGTCCAATGGCTATGTGACCCCCCGGCTACTATTATTCCCCACAAGAAATCCCCCTGCCTTATAGCCACCTCGAATCTACGGAGTATGCATACATAGCTTTAGGACACTACCATCACAAATAATCCATATCAATACATTATTACCGATTTAGTTCTACCCAATAGTCTATCTGTATAATTAAGTTAGAGTCACTTAACCAATAATAGTATAATCAAACTCCGGAATTCACAAGTTTTTCACAAGTTTATTTTAGAGTTCAAATACGCGCTTGGGGAAATCACCAGCATCTCTCCCAAATTAGAGCATTATTTTTCGATAAAAGTATTTATTGTTACCTTTGAGGTCAAAATGTTAATGAAGATGACTTGCGTTTGTGGACTGTCACTGAGTCTACTCGTAGGTGCTGCACTTGCCAAACCTAGCTCATCACCAAATTCTCAAGACATATCTGGTCAACCCATACCTCGAACTAGTGGTGGTGGGACTCGTACAGGTGATATATCATCGTCCATAGAAGAAGATTCCTGTATTGCCTCACCCGAGCCATCAATGCAGACAAACGTTCAATTACGGCCCCTAGTTCCTCAAAACAACATTATCCTGACACGACAGGAGCGAGTAACACTCTATGTCTATGTTCCCTCAACGGTCATGAGCCAAACGGCGATGCTTGAAATTGTTGATCACAGCCGCCAAGAGACCGTGTTTATGGAGCTCTTCCAATTTCAGAGCGCTGAGACGATCGCCCGATTAGTTCTCCCCGATACCTTTATCCTGGAGACCAGCCCCCCCTCAGTACAACGCTACCAATGGCGACTCTCTGTCTATTGTGGCCAGAATAGTATGGCGCAATCATTGGCCTCAGGATGGATCAATCGCCTTGAGCCCAATGCTGATCTAAGTTCAGAACTTTGGCAGGAAAATCTTGAGCTGTGGCTCGCTCAGCGGGAAGAAAATCAGGAGATTTGGCAGCAGGGGCTAGCGACAGAGACCCTAGAGCAATATGCTGATTATCCGGTTCAAACCTATCCGCTCGGAACCCCCGAAGATCTCCATGCAGCAGAGGAATTTTGAGCTGTTTCACCGGGTGAAACACAATTCATGGTGGCGCAATATTAGCATTGTCGCCGCTTTGGCAGCCTGTACGGTTTTCGGAATGCGATATCTCGGACTCTTGCAAGACTTAGAATGGGCAGCCTATGATCAGTTTCTGCGTTGGCACACCGCAACCCTCGATCTTCCGACCGAGGATCGCATCAAAATTGTCACCATTGATGAAGCGGATCTTCATGCTGGGGGGCAAGCCTTGATTTCCGATCGGGCACTGGCTCAGGCATTACGTACCCTTGCGGCCCAACAACCGCTTGTAATTGGTTTAGATTTATATCGAGATCTCCCCGTTCCACCCGGACAGGCGGCATTGCGATCGGCCCTTGCCGAAATTCCCAATGTTGTGGGGATTCAAAAGGTCGGGCACCCTCAAGTTGCCCCCCCGGCTGGGCTACCCGATACCGACCGAGTCGTGGCCAATGATCTGATGTTGGATGGTGATTATCGCGTCCGCCGAGGCTTTTTGTTTGTGATTGATGACCAAGGCCATTCCTATGACGCCTTTGCGCCCTATATTGCGCTTTGGTGGTTAGAAGCTCAAGATATCTATTTTGAAAAACTCTCAGCGGATCAGTGGCGCTTAGGTGCAACAACCTTTAAACGGTTTGGGGCTTTTGATGGCGGATATGTTCGTGCCAAGACGGGCGGGTATCAGCTGTTGATCAACTATCGCGGCTTTGACCAACAATTTGAAACCATTCCCTTTCGAGCGATCATGGCCGGTCATCTGCCCCCCGACTGGGCCCGTAATCGCATTGTCCTCATTGGCAATATTGCCGAAAGTTCTGCGGATCGGTTTGCCACCCCGCTCAGCACTGGGGCATCGTTTCAATCACCGATTTCCCTGTCTGGCGTGGAAGTTCAAGCCCATATTATTGCGCAGATTCTAGATGCCGCAACGGGCGATCGCCCCCTCTTGAAAACCCTTTCCGAACCGATTGAAATTCTCTGGATCGGTCTTTGGTCGACCTTGGGCGCGATCGTCACTGGGTTACGACGAACCCCGATACAGTCTGCAAAATCCCAGGGTTCACCATCGCCAAAAGCGATTCATTATAGCAGGCTAGCCTTACAACAAATCGGACTGATGATGGGCTTGTTGAGCGGACTGATGGTGGGAAGTTATTTCGCTTTTACCCAAGCCCTTTGGCTACCGATTATCCCCCCCATCTTGGGCTTTATTACAGCGAGCGGCGGCGTTGCCCTCTACAGCACCCTTCAAGTCAGTCAACTCCGGCTACGCAATGAAACCTTAAATCGCTTGGCGAATCTGGATAGCCTGACCCAGATTGCTAATCGACGTTTCTTTGATATCTACCTGCAGCAAATCTGCTTGCAAGCTCAGCAGCAACAGCAGCCGCTGGCGCTGATTCTCTGCGATGTGGACTATTTCAAACGTTACAACGATACTTATGGTCATCAAATGGGGGATAACTGTCTCCGTCAAATCGCCCAAATCCTCAGCAAATCGGTTCAACCGCTTGGGGGATTGGTGGCCCGCTATGGGGGTGAAGAATTTGCGGTTATTTTATCTCAGTTTGAACTTAAACAAATCGAAGCGATCGCAACCACGATTCAGCAAAATCTAGCTCAGCAGACATTACCCCATCGTATGTCTGAGGTGAGTCAATTTGTTACGTTGAGCATGGGCATTGCAATTATCCCACCTAGCTCGACGGCTACTAACGCCATTCAACTGATTCGTGATGCAGATCAAGCTCTCTATCATGCTAAACAGGCAGGGCGCAATTGTTATTACACTTATGCCTTACACCAATATACATAAATCATAAGAGAGGGGTAGTATGAAGGGAGGAAAAACAAACAAAAGGGCGTGAAGTAAAAATGAGCAAGAACAGTAAAAACCATTCTATGGGTCGGCATTTTTATGAATCGGCATTTACATTGATCGGCAACCCGTGGTGAACGCTGTAAATTTGCGTAATTTTCTCTCGTTGCGGGAATTGAAAACTTGCCACAATAGTGACAGTTTGATGATGTCGTGAGTAAATTCCGGTGAACCAAACAACAATACTGAATCAGTATACCTCTCGAACCCTACAACAGTTGGGATTTGGGGCTGTGCTCACCCTTCCGGTTTGGCTGGTGGCAGAGATGCCACTGTTGGCGCAATCGATCATCGCTGCCCCCGATGGCACAGGCACGATCATTCATCACAACGGCAACACCTATCACATCAAAGGTGGAACCCAAGCCGGAGCCAATCTCTTCCATTCCTTTCAAGACTTTGGTTTGAGCCAAGGCGAGGTTGCCAACTTTTTAAGTCATCCCAGCATTCGTAATATCTTTGGGCGTGTTGTTGGCGGGAATGCCTCGATGATTGATGGCTTGATTCAAGCGAATCCGAATTTATATTTGATGAACCCGGCGGGGGTGGTGTTTGGCCCCAACGCTAGCCTGAATGTAAGTGGTGATTTTTATGCCACAACAGCCGATCGCATCAGCTTTGCGGACGGCTGGTTTAATGCCACCGGCACGAATGATTACGCCACCCTTGTTGGGACACCCAACCAATTTGCCTTTTTGAGTGAAAACCCCAGTGCAATTCTAAACCAGGGCAACCTGCAAACCGTAGGGAATCTAAGCCTCATGGGGGGCACAGTGCAAAACCAAGGAGAACTGGCGGCAACCCATGGTACTGTCACCCTCGCCGCAGTGCCGGGAACCCGCTTGGTGAATCTGGCCCAACCGGGCATGTTACTGAGTTTAGAGCTACCCGCAACGGCTTTAGAACAGGGGGTTTCGCCCTTAGATTTACCCGCCTTACTGACTGGACCTAGTCAGGGCAATTCCCCTGTGGTTGACCCCAACCCAGCCAGGGTCAGCACAGGAGGATTACCCCTAGAGAATTCGGATCACCATCGTGCAAGTATTTTTCCTGCCAATACAAACCAGGGGGATGTTGTGATTGCAGGAACCGTTAAAGGAGAACAGGTTGACCTCTACGCCGCAGGAAAAGTCACCCCCACTGACTCCAAGTTAGTACAAGGCAAAGCACGGGTGACTCGCTTTAGCGAAACGGGGGACAACCCAGACCAAGCCGTTTTTATTGATCACCGTGCTGATCATCCTGAAGACTTGCTGTATGGTGCGGCGTCGGGAACGATCGCCCAAATTATTGAGCGAGATGAAAATGGAATTGAGGTCGTCACAGAGCAGTTAACTGAAATCAGTGATGCGGTGGGTAAATTGGAATCCGTTGCAATTGTGGCGGAGGGAAATGCGGGAAATTTCTGGTTGGGAAACCAATGGATGACCACTGAGAACATTTCTGATTATCAGCCGCAATTGCAGACCTGGGGTGATGCCCTCACTGAGAATGCAGATATTCTGCTCTATAGCTGTTTTACGGCTTTAGGGGCAACCGGTGAGGCGTTGATTGCAGAGATTGCCAACTTCACAGGGGCCGACGTGGCGGCTTCGGTGGATGTCACGGGTAGTGCCAATTATGGCGGGGATTGGCAATTGGAGTACAGCATTGGGGATATTGAAGCCAGAAATCCAGTTACGGAGGCAACGTTGACCGCTTGGCAGGGGAAGCTCTTAAACCATACTGTGGATAGTTTGGCTGATGATGGTTCTGGCGGTACCACCTTCCGAGAGGCGATCGCAGCCGCTGGCACCAACGATGAGATTACCTTTAGCGTGGTGGGAACGGTCACGCTCAATGGCACGCCCTTGAGCTGGAACAACACCAAAGACAACTTAATAATTGATGGCAATGGTTCAACAGTCAGCGGGAATAATCTATCGCGGGTATTTGTGATCACAGCCGACAATGCAACCCTGCGGAATCTAACCATTCGGGATGGTGTCGGGGCGGGTGATGGGGGCGGTATTGACCACAACAGCACAGGGACACTGACGCTAGAAAATGTGACCATCACTAACAACTCTGCGAGCGTCAGAGGGGGGGGAATTCATAATCTCAACGGCAATGTGGTGCTGACCCATTCAACGCTAGACAGTAACTCTTCCGGGACGGGGGGGGGTGGCATTTTCAGCACGAATGGCACCGTAACGCTGACAGATTCCACGGTGTCAAACAATTCTGCTGGTGTTATTGGCGGTGGCATTTGGGCCACTTATCCTGGGAGCCCGAACACCGTGACGCTGACCAATTCCACGGTGTCTGGGAATAGTGCCGGTAGCAATAGTGGGGGGATTTTTGTTAACGCAGGGGTTCTAAACGTAATTGATTCGACGATATCCGGGAATTCAGCGAATAATGAAGGCGGTGGCATTCGCGTGAACCTCGCCACCTTGAACTTAACCCATTCCACAGTGTCGGGCAATTCCACCAATAGCCATGGGGGGGGAATTCATAGTAGAAATGGCCAAGTCACCTTAACCAATTCAACGGTGTCCGGGAATTCGGCCAATGGGAACGGGGGGGGAATTGCGAGTGACACCGCCGTTCCAACCCGAATTGTCACCTTAACCAACTCCACCATTGCGTTTAATACAGCGAGCGGCAATGGGGGCGGCCTATATGTCCAAAATGGACTGGCGAATCCGATCGCGAATACGATTATCGCAAATAATATTGCCATAGGAACTGGTCCAGATATCTTTGCCGATCTCAGTAGCAGCACAGTGCAGCATAGTCTGCTGACCCATACCGTCGGCATTTCAGGGCTTGCCCTTAACCATGGCGTCAATGGCAACATCATTGGCCAAGACCCACGTCTTGCCCCCCTTGCCCACAATGGTGGCCCCACTCAAACCCATGCCTTACTCTCGGGTAGCCCTGCCATTGACGCGGGAGACAATCGCTCAGTCACCGTTCGCTTTGACCAACGTGGGTTTGCACGCCTTGGGAATGGCATTGTAGACATCGGTGCGTATGAAGTTGAAAGCGCTTCCACTGTCATTTCCTTAACTCCCCTCGACTATCAGCCCCTCACACCTCTCGATGCACTCTCTTTGTTAGAGATGACAATGGTAGATCGCGATCGCGTCTCCCAACTTCTGGCCCAAAACCGTATCTGTGAAGCGGTTGCCACATTGGATCAACGCCACACCCAAAATATTGAGCAACAGTTGGGGCGATTTGCATCACAAGCCCCCATGACCTGTGCCGAGATGCAGCAACGTCTACCCGATGATGCCGCACTGCTCTATGTCTTCGCTCAAACCGACAAGCTCCATCTACTGACATTGCGCTCAGAAGATGAGCCCAGCCATACCGAATTTCCGCTTTCTCGGGAGATATTGCTTGCCGAACTGAGCCACCTTCAGCAGGAGTTGACTGATCCAGTGCGACGGCTAAGCAAACGTTTCCTCTCCCCTGCCCAACAACTCTATCAATGGATTGTGCAACCGCTTTTGCCCGAATTGGCAGAGAGGGGCATCCGCAATCTTCTCTTCAGCCTCGACGATGGCTTACGCACCCTACCCCTAGCTGCGCTGCACGATGGCGAACAGTTTTTGATTGAACAATACCAAGCGACCCTGATTCCCAGCCTCAGCCTCACCCCCACCCAGCGGTCTCATCTACAGGAGGCTTCGGTCTTCGCCTTGGGTATCGGGGATTTTGAGCAGCTGGCCCCCCTCCCGGCTGTTCCCCTAGAACTCGCCAGTATCCAACGCCAATTTCCGGCCACGGTGAGTCTGCAAAATCAGCAGGCAACTCTGATTAACTTCCAGAACCAAATGCGACGCCAACCCAGTCAGATTGTCCACCTGGCGACCCATGGCAATTTCCAGCCGGGCCAGGTGAATCAGTCGTATATTCAGTTTTGGGATGGGCGGCTCGGTCTCCAGCAGATCGAACAAATCAATTGGTATCAAAGTGCGGTGGAGTTATTGGTGTTAAGTGCTTGCCGAACTGCGTTTGGTGATACCACGGCTGAATATGGCTTTGCGGGTTTGGCGGTACAGGCGGAGGCGGGGGCCGCTATGGCGGGGTTGTGGTTGGTCAATGATCTGGCGACATTTGCCTTAATGGATGAGTTTTATCGACAGTTGAGCCTAGGGCAGCCCAAGGGGGAGGCGCTGCGGCAAGCACAACTTGCCTTGATGCGGGGGACGGTGCAATTGGCGGATCAGCAGTTGGTGGGGGTGGATGAGGCGGTTACTTTGCCGCAGGAGTTGCAGGGGCTCGGCGATCGCACCTTTTGGCATCCGTATTATTGGTCTGGGTTTACGCTGATCGGTAATCCGTGGTAGGCGAAACCTGCGCCCGAAACAGCAACTTACCCTGATGCCGATAGCCGCCATAGCGCACCCGCACCCGATCGCCCGGTTCGGCCGTTCCCTCTAGGAGCTGATGCCATTGCGGCTCGTAGGCGACGATTTCACCGACTGGGGCGATCGCCTCCACATCCCATTGCGCCAGGAGATCCGTCAGGGGTTGCAGCAGGGGCAGCAGCCGGGCAGCAGGCAGATCAGGGTTTTTGGCGATCGCCGCCGCCGCCGTCGGCCATTGACGCAGCCAAGACTCCAGCGTATCCAATGCCTCGCGTTGCCAAATCTGGACATCCCCATCAACCGCATTGCTCGTAGCCCCTTGATGATCTTTGGCTTCCTCCTCGATGCCATCCAGGGACGCGAGATCTGCGGAAAACTGCTGGAGTAGCTCTGGAAGGGAACAATCTAGCGCTGCCGCCAACTTCACCAGCACCTGCCCCCGCAACTGCTGAGCTTGGCCTCGGCGCAACTGACGCACAGCCCAGTCTGAAACATCCGCCTGGCGGGCCAATGCCCGAAAACTGGGAATCGCCAAGGCAGCCAAGCGGGAGCGCAGGCGATCGCTGTAGAGATCATCAACCATGGAGAAAATCAAAAAAGAGGGGGCAAACGAGAAGTATAGTACGCCGCGAAACCGAATATTCAGACCCGTCAGCCCCCAAACGACTATGTTAGAGTGAGGGGAATACTCATATTCCCTTGTCCTATGGCCTTGGCAAAACGCGGACTCGTTCTGAGTGCAACAGCTTTTGTGCTCACCACCATTGCAGTGACCGGTGCGGGTCTCCACCTCTCCCAGGGGCAGATGCTGGGTCTTAACAGCAGCCCCAAGGAATTGATTGATGAAGTGTGGCAAATTATCAACCGCAATTACGTCGATGCCACCTTCAACGGGCAGGATTGGATCCAACTGCGCAGCCAATATCTCAACGAGACTTACAGCCAACCCGAAGATGCCTACGCCGCGATCGAAGAGATGCTGGGCGTGCTGGAGGATCCCTACACTCGCTTCATGGATCCCAAAGAGTTCCAAGATATGCAGATCGACACCTCCGGCTCGCTGACGGGGGTTGGCATTCAAATTACCAAGCATGAAGAGAGCGATCGCCTCGTTGTCGTTTCACCCATCGAAGATAGCCCAGCTTTCAGCGCGGGTGTGATTGCCCAGGATATTATCTACGCCATCGACGGTCAGGATACGTTGGGTATGGATATCAATGAGGCAGTACAACTGATTCGTGGCGAAAAAGGCACAGAAGTCACCCTGACCATTTGGCGGGACAGCAATGACGATGACGAAGTCACCCAGAATGAGAAAATTGATTTTCCCATCGTCCGCGATGACATTGAAATTCACCCGGTGCGCACCCGGCGAGAAAACACCGCTCAAGGAACTGTCGCCTATATCCGTCTGACGCAATTCAATGCGAATGCAGCTCGGGATATGCAAACGGCAATTGAAGAATCGGAAAATCCTCTCAATGGTCAATCCCCTGTGGTGGGCTATGTGCTCGATCTGCGCTCCAATCCAGGGGGTCTGCTCTACTCCAGCGTTGAGATTGCCCGGATGTGGCTCGATCGCGGCGTGATCGTCACCACTAGCGATCGCCGGGGCGAGGTCGATCGTCAAGAAGCCAATAACCGGGCCCTCACCGACAAACCCGTGGTGGTCATTGTTGATGGCGGCTCAGCCAGTGCCAGTGAAATCTTGGCTGGGGCCCTCCAGGACAACAATCGTGCCCAAGTCGTCGGCACCCAAACCTTTGGGAAAGGTCTAGTGCAATCCGTGCGTCGTTTAGGCAATGGTGCCGGGCTGGCGGTGACGATCGCCAAATACCGTACCCCCAGCGGCCAAGACATTCACGAGACGGGCATTACACCCGATGTGGTTGTGGAAATGACCGAAGCGCAGCAAACTCGCCTCCGGGAAAACAATAACCAGATTGGCACCCTAGATGATCCCCAATTTAAAGAATCCTTGGAAATATTGCTAGAGGAGATCCGGGTCAGCGAAGGGATTCAAATTGAGGCTTTGGCCGATTGACCCCTCCCCTACAGAATGAATGAATATCCGGTTAACCCTGTGTCTCTTGCTCATAGAGCTCCATCAACTCTGGCAGGGTGACAAAGGTGTAGCCCTGTTGCAGCAATGTTTCGATAATTTTGGGTAGGGCAGCAACGGTTGTGGTGCGATCGCCGCCGCCGTCATGGAGCAGAATAATGCCCCCAGGACTGGCCTGTTTAATCACATTTTGAATGATTTTGGCACTGGAGGCGTAATAGTCTTTGGAGTCTGCCGACCACATCACCACCGTTTGCCCCTGCTGCATCGCATAGTCTGCCATACCATTGTGCAAAAATCCCCCCGGCGGTCGGAAAAATTTGCTCTTGACCCCAGTGGCTTTCTCAATCCAAACCGAGGTGTTGTTGAGCTCGGCCGCAGCGCGTTCAGGGGTTTGATTATGGTAAGGGTGACTCCAGCTATGATTCGCCAAAGCATGGCCCTGCTCGTACATTTGCTTGGCTCGCTCTGGGTATTTCTGCACGTTACGGCCGAGTAAAAAGAATGTGGCCTTGATATTGTACTTATCGAGAATATAAAGAACATTATTACTAAACTCAACCGATGGGCCATCATCAAAGGTCAGGGCAATCACTTTCTTATTGCTCGGCAATTGGATCGCTTCAATGGTTTTGCCCCGGAAGGCCGTCGGCACTTGAAAATCTAGTTGTTGCTTGGCAGCATTGAGGGTCGCCTGTTGGGTCTGCCAAGCAGCATCGGCCAGAGTGGGTAAACGCCCTAAGGTTCCTGGCACCCGAGGATAGGGCATCGTCATAGCCGGAACCAAGGAAAGGCCACTAGCGGAGACGGCAATGCCCGCCCAAAAGCTCAAACCAGTGGCGATCGCGATACTGCTACCGATGAGGCCAGGGTGCTTGAACCAAGCCAGATGGCTTAATGGCCAGTTAGGGAGAGTACGTTGGCTAAGCCAACGACGCACGACAGCGAGCACTTGAGTTTGAGCTGGCGTAGCCGTTGTTGCTTGACTCATCGGCACCACACAGGTGAGGCCCGCTTGCAAGTCTGCGTCTGTTGCAGTCAGCGCAGTCGGCAGGGGGTCAAGGGGAGGGGAGACCGAACTAAAAATTGGCTCAGCAGAAGCTGGCTCAGCAATAGACGGCTCAGCAATAGTGGCCGTCACGTCATCATTGGGGGCAACAGGCAGATTTTCCACGGGTACAAGATGAGGGGAAGCGGGGCACGAGGGGCTCTCCTCCATGAGACGCCACAGCATATTGCTATAACGGGTTTAGAGCCCCGAGTAATGGGTTGGATTGGGCGTGTTATCCCTTCCCAAGAACCCCAGGACAATGCGATGAAATGTCCTCGGTATTGTTGGTCAGACGGGTTATCCCTTGTCCTATAGAGGGTTCAGAACAATGGGATGGCACACCCTAGACGTTGCTTACCAATGTCACCTCAATAGTATCCGGAAAATTCAGGAATCTCATCCCCTCCCAGAGGAAATTTTCATGAATTCCAGACCTGATAATACTGTGCTTCGATTTGCTCAATCACCTGCTCAATCGTGAGGTGATCCGTCTCGATTTCCAGGGCATCTGCGGCTTTACGGAGGGGGGCAGTAGCCCGGGTGCTATCTTGATGATCGCGCGCTTCAATTTGCTGCGTTAAGGTCGTTAGATCGAGCTGAGCCTGGGTCTGGGGATCCAGATCCTGCCAGCGGCGCTGGGCTCGCTCGCTGGCGGAGGCGGTCAGAAAGATCTTCACCTCGGCCTCAGGAAAAACCACGGTGCCAATATCTCGTCCTTCGGCAATAATGCCCCCCTTCTGGCCCCAGGCTTGCTGGAGCTGGACCAGGTGTTGGCGCACGGACGGTTGGCGGGCCACAGTCGAAACCTGCTGGGTTACCGCCTGAGAGCGAATGGCGGTGGTCACATCCTGGCCGTTGAGCAACACCCGCTGGGTGTTGCTGCGATCGCTGCTCAGGAACTGAATCTGAGCCGTTGCCGCCAGTTCTGCCAGGGCGATTTCATCGTCTAGATCCACCTGGTCTTGCTGGGCTTGCCAGGTCAGGGCCCGATACATCGCACCGGTATCGAGGTAAATTAGCTCCAGCCGCTGGGCCAGTTGTTGGGTGACGGTGGACTTGCCCACACCGGCGGGCCCATCAATGGCGATCGTGGGTCGGCGCTGCTGCAACAGTAGATTATCGAGCAAGCGCGAGGGGCCGACCCAAGCGGCGATCGCCAAGAGGGCGCGATCGTCAATGATAGTCAGGGGTACAAGGGTTTCTGGATGCACCAGTTCCAGATAGTCGAGTCGTACGGTAGGTTCTGGTTTCAGGGTTTGCTGAATTTGGGCCAAGAGGCGATCGCTGTGGCGCTCACCCGCTAAAAAAGCCGTGCGGGCCGTCATTAAGCTGCGCTGCAATATTGTGGCCTGTTGTCGTTGCGCCGGGCTGAGGTATTGGTTACGTGAGCTATAGGCCAGCCCCGAGGGGTCACGGGCAATGGGACAGGTACGAATCTCCACGGGCAAGCAGAGATCCGCCACCAGACGGCGCAGCACCACCACTTGCTGGGCATCCTTTTGGCCAAAGTAGGCGCGATCGGGTTGAACCAGGTTCAAGAGCTTGGTAACAATCGTCGCCACCCCCGTAAAATGCCCCGGACGACTCGCACCACAGAGCCCCTGAGTTAAAGCATGCGGCGGCACAATACTTGTGGTCTTGTCCGTGGCTTGGGTATGCACATCGGCCATCCCCAACTCAGCCGGACTCGGTGTAAACACCAGATCAACCCCCAACTCAGCACAATGCTGTAAATCTTGAGCCAAGGTTCGGGGGTAGGCGTCGAGATCTTCTTCGGGGCCAAATTGCAGCGGATTGACAAACAGACTCACCGCCACCTGATCATTCTCTTGGCGAGCCGCTTGAATGAGACTGAAATGCCCCGGATGCAATGCCCCCATTGTCGGCACCAGTCCCAGAGTTTGGTGTGGCTCCTGCTGCTGTCGATAGGCCCTCAAGCCCGCGATCGTCCGTAACTGTCTCATCCTGTCCCCCGATTTACCACGGCTCACAAGCCCAATAGTATAGGAGACAATTTTGGCGACGCCAAGGTAAAAATTGATTTGGTTGGGGTTCTGTTTTGCTTCAATGGAGGGGAGTGTGGAAAGGGGAGTGGGGCGAGCCGAAAAAGCTCATACAGATTCCGTGCTGGCAGGCGAGACGCAGATTCGACAAGCTCACTGACCGCCCGCGCTACGATCAGTCAGGCTTAGAGTCCGTAGCGCGGGCATCTTGCCCGCCATAGTTTGTGCATGAGCCGGAACAGCCCAAAAATCAGCAGAATAAACAACCCAGGCAGAGCCTCTAAAGCCACATTACCTAGCTCCAGCCAGGTAACGAGTGCAAACTTTGGGGTTGAATATGGGGAATTCGGCTCCTCAGTACCTCAGAGAAGATAGTAATATCCCATCTCGTCTGGTTAGCGTAGGACGCTCACCGTCTAGAGCTGACCACAGTCCGCGATCGTCACTTTCTTGCCAGGCTTACCGCTATCAGACCCCAACGCCTCCATCTTTTCCACCACGTCATAGCCTTCGGTGACTTTGCCAAAGACCACATGCTTGCCATCGAGCCATGTCGTCTTCGATGTGCAGATAAAAAACTGCGACCCATTGGTGTTGGGCCCCGCATTGGCCATGGAGAGGGTTCCCGGCCCCTCATGCTTGAGGGTGAAATTCTCATCCTCAAACTTCTCCCCGTAGATGGATTTACCCCCTGTGCCGTTACCCCGAGTGAAATCACCTCCCTGACACATAAAAGCCGGAATAATCCGGTGAAAACTGCTGCCCTTGTAGCCGAACCCCTTCTCCCCCGTACAGAGGGCACGGAAGTTCTCAACCGTTTCAGGCACCACATCGTCACGGAGTTCCATCACAATGCGGCCGGCCGGTGCACCATCGAAGGTCATATCAAAAAAAACTTTAACGGGCATGAGCAATCGTTCTCCTTAGAATCTCATAAGCTACAACAGTAGCTTATGGAGTTATACAGGACGATCGCCCTCTAAAGCTAGCCACAATCCTCGATCACAGTTTGCTTTTTCGTCGTGCCGCTGCGGGAGCCCAACGCTGTGACCTGCTGAATCACCTCCATCCCTCAATACCGCACTTCAAATCCGTCTAACCCCTGAATCCGTTCATAGCGCGTTTCAATGTCCCGCACGACGGCCGCCGAGGGTCCGGTATAGCACCAATTGATCATCCGTTCGACTTGCCATTTTGCCCCCTCAAATACTGCTTCTACCCGGCCATCGGGGAGGTTCCGCACCCAGCCCTGCAAGGCCAGACTTTTGGCCTTGGTGGCGGTTGAGAAACGATAGCCAACGCCCTGCACTCGGCCGGTGATCAAAACATGTGCTTGGATAAGATCTGTTGAGGATGCCTCAGTACCCATAAAAAATTAAATCTTTATTAAAAGCTTATTCTCACTCTACAAGCTCAGGTCTAGTATCCTCCCCTAATATGAAGCGCTCTGGTCATTTAGCTTAACAATTAGACCATCGCACGATGCTTTAATCCTGTCAGACATGGTGATCCATGCCAAACGAAACCCTCCTAACATTAAGGAGGCTTGATTGATGCGATTGGTTCAGACGGATGACACAGTGTATTGATATGAGTGACTAAACAGCAGTATTAGCGGAGTGTTAGTGGTACAGCTTCATTGGTGCATTAGAAAATCCCTGTAGGGGCAATCCCCCTGTGGTTGCCCTGGTGTGTTGGGTGACAGAGGGGCGATCGGTGTGCAGCCAAGACCGGGATAGGCACGGGGGCGCTACCCCTACAGGAGTTAATGAAAAAATCCTAATGCAGCGTCAACTCTAAATTGTAGGTTGGTGTTGAGGGTCACGAAACCCAACACAACCATTGCTGATACTGGTTTACTC